>CAYYWB010000017.1:0-23929 GCA_964475285.1 uncultured Bifidobacteriaceae bacterium
CAGCTCATCGGCAAAATGTTTCTGGAGGCGTTCCGCAATCCGCTGCTGGAAACGCAGCACGACGCGGCGGTGATGGAATTGACCGGCAAGAAAATCGCGTTCACGACGGATTCCTACGTCGTGAGACCGCTGTTTTTTCCCGGCGGCGACATCGGTTCGATGGCGGTTCACGGCACGGTCAACGATCTTGCCATGGCCGGCGCGCGACCGTTGTATTTGAGCAGTGCGTTCATCATCGAGGAAGGGCTGCCGATGGAAACGCTTTGGAAAGTTGTCTGCTCGATGCGCGCCGCGGCGAAAAAATGCGGCGTGCAAATTGTCACCGGCGACACAAAGGTGGTGGACAAGGGCAAAGGCGACGGCGTGTTCATCAACACCGCCGGTATCGGCATCATCGAACACAATCGAAAAATCGCGCCGCAAAATGTCCAGCCGGGCGACGCGATTTTGGTGAGCGGCGATTTGGGCCGGCACGGCATGGCCATCATGGCCGTGCGCGAAGGGTTGGAATTCGAGAGCCAGATTGAAACCGATTCCGCGCCGGTGGCGGACGCGGTTCTGGAACTGCTGCGCGCCGGAATTGAAATCCATTGCCTGCGCGATTTAACGCGCGGCGGATTGACGAGCGCGCTGAACGAAATTTCCGAGACCGCCAATCTGACAATTCTCGTCGAGGAAAAATTGATTCCGGTGCGCGAGGACGTTCACGCCGCGTGCGAAATGCTCGGACTCGATCCGTTTCAAGTCGCGTGCGAGGGACGTTTTGCCGCGTTCATCCCGGAGCGCGACGCCGAGCGCGCCCTGGCCATGCTGCGGGCGCGACCGGACGGCGCGGGCGCTTGCGCGATTGGCAGGGCGGACGGCGGACAGCCGGCGCGAGTTCTGCTGAAGAGCGCGATTGGCGTACAGCGCATTCTGGACATAGCGAGCGGCGAGCAGTTGCCGCGGATTTGTTAGCCTTGCGGCAAAGTCTTGAGCTTCGTCATTGTCCGCTGGAAGGTTTCGGCGGGAGTGTTTTCCGCCACGATTGAAACCAGCAGGCCGCGCCGCCGGTAAAATTCCATCAGCGGCCGCGTGCTTTTCTCGTAGGCCTCCATGCGCACGCGGATGGCTTCGGGCCGGTCGTCCTCGCGCTGGATCAATTTCCCGCCGCAATGATCGCAAACACCTTCGACGCGCGGCGGCAGACCGGTGATGTGAAAGACCGCCTTGCAGCCGGAGCAGGTGCGCCGGCCGGCGAGCCGCGCGATGATTGTTTCGATCGGCAGCTCGTAGTCGAGCACCGCCGTCAACGGCACTTTTTCCCGTTGCAAGAGCCGTTCCAGCGCCTCGGCCTGGGCGACGGTGCGCGGAAAACCGTCCAGCAGAAAGCCGCCGCCGCAACGCAGGCAGCCCACGCGTTCGCCCACCATGTCGAGCACGATTTCGTCCGGCACCAGTTCGCCGCGGCGCATGAATTCCAGCGCGCGATCCAGCGCGGGGCTTCTTTCGCCGTCCGCGAGACATTTGGCCGCGCGAAAAACATCGCCGGTGGACAGGTGGCAGGCGCCGAGCCGCTCCGAGAGCAATTGCGCCTGCGTTCCCTTGCCGACGCCCGGCGCGCCCAGAAGGACGAGACGCCAGGTTTTTCCCGGAGACGGTGGAGGCGTGATGGAGCAAAGCGCGCTGCCGCCTTTCAGCCAGGCAGCCCGGTCGTTTTTTACATTCATGCCCCGAGCTTACAACAGAAGCCGCCCACTTCCAATGGAAACGTCACATTGCCAATAGATGTTTCTTGTTTGCCAAAATCTGCGAAATCCAGGCGCTGGAATGGCGTGATTTTCCGCAAACGCCCGCCGCCAGCTCCACAAGTCATGTCAAGTTTTTGACAATAACCGTGTAGTCCCCAAGCCTGCCCGCGTTTAGAATTTCATGTGAACATTGTGGAAGAAACTACTGACAAAATCCTGACGGCGAACGGGTCGCCGGAAAGAAAGCGGCATCCGGCGGTGCGTGAAATCGCCTTTGACCGGCCGCGGGATTTTCTCGACAACCGCTTTGTCTACGCGGTGATTTCGCCGCGGGCGCGAGGTTTGACGCTGGGTGTGAACATGAACCCCGATCAGCGGTGCAATTTCGACTGCGTGTATTGCGAAGTGAACCGCGCCACGCTGCCCGAACCGTCCGTGCTCGATGTGGGTGTGATGGCCTCGGAGCTTCAACGGACGCTCGATCACATCCGGCAGGGCCGGCTGCGGGAACATCCCCAATACCAGTCCTTGCCGGACGAGTTGTTGCGTTTGCGCCATGTGGCGTTGAGCGGCGACGGCGAGCCGACGTTGTCGCCCCATTTTGCCGAAGTCGTGCAGGCCGTCGTTCACATCCGCGCGCTGGGCGGATTCCCGTTCTTCAACATCGTGCTCATCACCAACGCCACGGGGCTGGACCGTTCGCAGGTGCAGGAAAGTTTGAAGCGGTTCACCAAATCGGACGAAGTCTGGGTGAAGCTCGACGGCGGCACGCAGGAATATCTCGACAAGGTCTGCCGGTTGAAGGACGTGACGCTCGGAAAAATCCTGACCAACATCCTGCATCTGGCGCGCCAGCGCCCGGTGGTCATCCAAAGCCTGTTCCCGGCCATCAACGGCGAGGAGCCGTCGGCGGAAGACATCCACCAATATGCGCAACGGCTCAACGAATTGAAGTCCGACGGCGCGCAGATTTCACTCGTCCAGATTTATTCTGCCAACCGGCCGATGTCGCACGCCGAATGCGGGCACCTGCCGCTCAAGACTCTCTCCCAAATCGCGCAGGTCGTTCGGCAGGTGGCCGGATTGAGGGCGGAAGTGTTCTGACCGCCGCCGATTCCGCCGCCGGAAAATCCGCGCCCGCACCGGCGCGTTGCGCGTTTGAAAACTTGAAAATTCCCGCCGGAAGCGCACCCTGACGCCATGTTCGAGCATCGCTCCAGTCCGCTGCTGTCCCGCCGGGCATTTTACCGGCGGGTGGTGAATTGCTTCCTGTTGAGTCAGGTGCTGGTCGTGGCCGCCCTCAGCCTCGGCATGGCCGGCTATCATTTCTTCGAAAACATGGGCTGGGTGGATGCTTTTGTGAACGCGGCGATGATTTTGTCCGGCATGGGACCGGTGGCGACGCTGCAGACGGACGCCGGCAAAATTTTCGCCGGCTGCTATGCGCTGTTCAGCGGACTGGTCTTCATCACCGTGACGGGAATTGTTCTGGCGCCGGTCGCGCACCGCGCCTTGCATAAATTCCATCTGGAAAGCGGAAGGAAGAACTCGTGAAAGAAAATCCCGCTGCGCGCCGAATTGCGGTTGTCGGCGGCGGCCCGGCGGGATTTTTCGCCGCCATCACCTGCGCCGAGGCCGCGCCGGATGCGGAAGTGATCATCCTCGAAAAGGGCGCGCAATTTCTCTCCAAGGTCAAAATCTCCGGCGGCGGGCGGTGCAACGTCACACACGCCTGCTTCGACCCGCGCGAGCTGGCCGCCCGCTATCCGCGCGGTGGACGCGCGCTACTCGCCCTGTTCAAACAATTCCAGGTCAGCGACACCGTCGCGTGGTTTGAAGCGCGCGGCGTGAAATTGAAAACCGAAAACGATGGCCGGATGTTTCCCGCGGGCAATTCATCGCAGACCATCATTGATTGCCTGATGAACGCGGCAAACGCGGCGGGAGTGAAGTTGCGTTTGAACTGCGGTGTGGAACGGGTGGCGAAACTCGTAAATGGCGGGTTTGAACTCAAATTATCGGACGGCGAACGCAATTCCTGCGATTGCCTGCTGCTGGCGACAGGCGGCGTTCGCGCGCCGGCGGCGGGGATGCTTGCCGTGTCACTCGGCCACAAACTTGAACCGGCGGTGCCGTCGCTGTTCACGTTTCACATCGAGACGCCGTGGCTGGGCGGGCTGGCGGGAGTTTCCGTTGAAGCGGTCGAGGCGTCCGTGCCGGGCGCGCATTTGCGCGAACGCGGCGCGTTGCTGGTGACGCACTGGGGTTTGAGCGGGCCGGTGATTTTGCGGCTGTCAGCGTGGGGCGCGCGCGAATTGCACGAGCACGGTTACAAATTTCCGCTGCACATCAACTGGCTGCCGCAGCTCGGCGCGGAAAAAATCGCCGCGGAGTTTCAATCGCGGCGCAATTCGCAGCCGGCGAAATTGATTGTCAACACACCGTTCGCGCCGCTGCCATCACGTTTGTGGGAGCAGCTCGTGCTGGCCGCCGGGATTGCGCGCGACACCCGCTGGGCGGCGCTGTCGCGCGCGGCGCAGCACAAACTTGTCCAGCAGCTCATCCGCGCGGAATTTCCGGTGACCGGCAAGAGCCTGAACAAGGATGAATTCGTCACCTGCGGCGGCGTGCGTCTGGGCGAGGTGGATTTCAAGACGATGGAAAGCCGGATCTGCCCCGGACTTTATTTCGCCGGCGAACTGCTCGACATTGACGGCATCACCGGCGGTTTTAATTTCCAGGCCGCCTGGACAACCGGCTGGATTGCGGGCCGGGCCACGGCCGCAAAAATTGGCTCATTGCATTGAATGAAGCAGTTGGAAGGACGAGTTACACGAGTCCCTGAATTTGGGGACTTGTATGGCTCGTCCCTCCGAGAAATGGTTATCGCGCGAAAATCTGGCGGATGACGTCTTCAATCGGCACTTCCTGGATGTCAATGTCGGTGACGGGCAATTCATCCAGCAGCGATTTGCAGACGGCGATGACGCGGTCGCGCTTGACCTTGAGCGTGATGGAGCCGGGAGTTTTCTCCACGACTTCGCCGAAACGCGACAGGTCTTCATTCGGACGCGCCTCGGTGTTGGCGCACTGAATCGTGATGACCTTGAAATTGGCGAAGCGGTCAACGATTTCGCCCAGCTTGCCGTCGAAGAAGATTTTTCCGTGGTCAATGATGATGACGCGCTCGCACAGCGCCTCGATGTCGGCCATGTAATGGCTGGTGAGCAGAATCGTGGTTTTTTGCTCCGCGTTGTGGCGGCGGATAAAATCGCGAACAGTTTTCTGCGAAGTGACATCGAGGCCGATCGTCGGCTCGTCGAGGAAAAGAACCTTTGGCTGATGCAGGAGCGAGGCGATAAGTTCCATCTTCATCCGTTCGCCGAGGGAAAGTTCGCGGACGCTGACGTTGAGCTTGTCGCGAACGTTGAGCATTTCGCTCATTTCAGAAATGGTGCGCTCAAAGCGGTCGGCGGGGATGCCGTAGATTTTCGCGTTCAATTCCAGCGATTCGCGCGCGGGCAAATCCCACCAGAGCTGGTTTTTCTGCCCGAGCACGAGCGCGAACTGGCGGCGGTAGCCGTCGGCGCGTTCCCACGGGGTGTAGCCAAGGACTTGGGCCGTGCCCGTCGTGGGATAAAGCAGCCCGGCGAGCATTTTGAGCGTGGTGGTTTTGCCGGCGCCGTTCGGGCCGAGAAAACCGACAAGCTCGCCGGGTTCAATCTTGAAACTGACGTCGTTGACAGCGAGCGTTTGCTCGTATTGACGGTGAAAAAGCCCCTTGACCGCGCCGCCAAAACCCGGCTGCTTTTTGTAGGTGCGAAACGCTTTTGTGAGATTGCTGACTTCAATGACCGGCATTTGAAAAGTTTTGAATTCTTAATTTTGAATTTTTAGTTTCCGCGAAGAGTAACCTGAAAATCCAAAACTCAAAACTGATTTCACCGCATCAACTGCTTTTCCAGATAGCTGACAACCTGGCGGACGTTGGCGTCCACTGACATGCGGTCTTTGACAAGGCGGCAGGCGTGCAACACCGTGCCGTGATCGCGTCCGCCGTAGGCTTCGCCGATGGTGTTGAGCGAGCTTTCCGTCATTTGGCGCGAAAGATACATGGCGATCTGGCGGGGAAAGGCGATGTTTTCCGGGCGGCGCTTGCTGGTCATGTCGGCAAGGCGGATGTCAAAATGTTCGGCGACTTTCTTCTGGATGACCTCGATGCTGATTGAAAAACGGCCTTCCTCGTGCAGGACTTCGCGCAGCAGGCCTTCAACGACTTCGATGCTCAATTTCTTGCCGGTGAGCGAGGCGTAGGACGCCACGCGGATGAGCGCGCCTTCGAGCCGGCGGACGTTGGTGCGAATGCGGTTGGCCAGAAAATTCAAAATGTCCTCCGGCAGCGTCACGTTCATGAGCTGCGCCTTCTTTTGGAGAATGGCCAGGCGCATTTCGACATCCGGCGGCTGGAGGTCGGTGACCAGGCCCCATTCGAACCGCGAGACGAGGCGGTGTTCCAGCCCCTGAATTTCGCTGGCGGGGCGGTCGCAGGTGAGCACGATTTGTTTGTGCCCCTCGTGCAGCGCATTGAAAGTGTGGAAAAATTCCTCCTGAATGCGCTCCTTGCCGGCGAGAAATTGTATGTCGTCAATCAACAGCACGTCGGTCTGGCGGTATTTCTTGCGGAATTTGGCGAGCTGGTTGTTTTGAATCCCGTCAATGTATTCGTTGGTGAATTTCTCGGACGAGACATAAGAGACGCGCGCGCCTTTCCTGCTGGATGTCACGTGCTGGCCGATGGCATGGAGCAGATGCGTCTTGCCCAACCCGACGCCGCCGTAAAGGAAAAGCGGATTGTAGGATTTGCCGGGCGCCTGCGCGACAGCCAGCGCGGCGGCGTAGGAGAAATTGTTGTTGTTGCCGACGACAAACGTCTCAAAAGTGTTTTTGGGATTGAAATGGATTTCGCCGTTGCCGGGCGCGCGTTCATGCGCGGATTCGGCGGATTTGGTTTTGACCGGCGCGGGAGGCGCCGTCGAAGCGACCGGCGCGCCACCGGGCGCAATTTTGAATTTGACCTGCAAGTGACGACCGGCGGCGATGGCGATGGCATCCTGCAAGAGGCTGGTGTAGTTGTCCTTGAGCCAGACTTCGCTGAACTCGTTTGGCGCCTCAAGCGTGACGTGACTGCCATCCACCGCGCACGCGCGCAAGGGGGCAAACCACATGCTGAAGGTGTCTTTGCTCAACTTGGAGCGGAGTTGCTCCTGCGCCAAATTCCAAATTTTTTCTGCCGAAAGCTGCATTTGTATTCCGTCTAAAAGCTTGTTTTTCAAGCATTTTATTCACCTGGCCCCAAAATTGAGGCTCAAGGCCAATTTTCCCGCACACCGGCCCCGGCAAAGAGCAACAGTCAAAACATGTCCGCCGCCAACCATGCCACATTCACCGGAAGCTTCTTTCAAAGCACTAAATAACAATCTGATTTTCAATAATTTACATCAATCAATCATCTTTCCAATCTTCCCGTCCGCTTCTCCCGCTGAAATCTTCGAAACAACTTCTGCCGACGCATTCATTTCTATATGAACGGACGCCAAGTTTCGAGGACAACATATTAACTCTTGTTCACGAGTTATTCACATAAGCCTTCCAGCCAATAAAATCAAGTCTATTCCGGCTTCACCGGTCAGATTCAAACCGCCTGTTCGCCGGTTTCACCCGTGCGGATGCGCGTGGCGCTTTCCACTGCGTAGACAAAAATTTTCCCGTCGCCTATCTTGCCGGTCTTGGCCGCCTTGGCAATCGCATCCACCGCCGGGCCGGCTTGCGCGTCAGTCACCACGATTTCGATTTTGACCTTCGGCAGAAAATCCACCGTATATTCGCTGCCGCGATAAATTTCCGTGTGCCCCTTCTGCCGTCCAAAGCCCTTGACTTCGAGAACAGTCATGCCTTGAATTTCCACGGCTGTCAAAGCGGATTTTACATCCTCCAATTTGAAGGGTTTGATGATCGCCTCAATTTTTTTCATAGTATTCTTGGCTTGTTTGTTTGGCTTTTTGGATGTTAGCAACCGGGGCGGTTCTGTAAACAGGAAATTTTTTGCCCCGGCGCCCGCCGCCGCCAGCGATGCCGCCCGGCGCCGTCTGCCGCCAACGATTTAATGGCAAAATAAGACATAAAATAGCTTCACTTATACTTGTGAAATTCATTTGACAAAAATAAGCGAGTATGATTTATTGGGGTGGTTGCAGCGATGTTTAAAACGGTTGCGCAGTGATCTTTGATTTTTTGAAACAGCTTTCGATCCGGGTTTTGGTTCAGGCTCGGATTGGAGTCCTCCGTAATCCTACGTTGAACTCATTCTGAATTCCCCGGGTCTTTCGGCCATCTTCTGGCTGACTGACCCGGTTTTTTCTTTTATTTGGCCTCGTTTGCCAACCCGACAAGCATCCGGTCAACATCATTGCCAAAATAGTAAGGTGCCAAGTTGCCGGTGCAAGCCGTAACCAAAGGGTCCGGCCTTGCGCTGTTCCTGGGCCGAGATTACGGTGGCCCGTGCGTCACGCACTTTAGACCCTTAGTGAGCCACGGAACGCCCTGCCGCCATAGTAAGACTGCGCATCGTTGTGCCCCACGAAAACGCGGCCGTAACGACGATCACCATAAATCGCGCCGCCGAGTTCCCGGATATCCGCCGGCGTCTTCACCCAGCTCGACGACTTCGTGTCGAACTCGCCCAGCTTCTACAGCGCGAAATATTCCTCCTCCGTCAACACCGCCACGCCCATGTCCGCCGCCGCATCCATGACGCAGTTTTTGGGTTTGTGTTCCTTCCGCGAATCCAACGCCTCGCGGTCGTAGCAAAAACTGACGCAGCCCTTGGGACTTTGCGCGGAACAATCAAAGAAAATGAATTCACCCGACTTTACGCCCACCACATCCGGTTCGCCGCCGGTGCGTTCCATTTCCGCAAGCGACCACAGTTTTTCTGGATTGGCTTCCAGCCTGGCCTGCATCTTGGTCCACACCAAACCTTGGTGACGGCCCATGTTCTTTTCAAACCGGGCTTTCAATGCTGTGAGCAGTTCTTCCCGTTGCTTTGCTGACAACTCCTTTTTCATTTCAAAACCTCGCAATGCGTTATTATTGAATCAATGGAGCGTCTTGTCGCTCGCGGCATTGCAGCGCCTTTCTAAATGCGGGATGGATTACGAAAACAGCTCGTCCCTGTTTGATAGCTGCGAGAATAGCGCGTAAAAGATTGCGGTCTTACCCGATCCTTTCCTGCCGGTCACCAAACGTGCCTTGCCACGTTTCGCCTCGCGAAATTGAGCGGTTTTGACAAAGTAAGACTCGAGCGCAGACACCTCATTTTCCGCAGCTATATCACCCAAGTCCAAACGCTCAAGAAGCTTCTTTGGTGGACTGACGTCTCTTTTTTTTGCGCTTTGAAGGCTTTTTATCGCGTGCAAAATCAGCTTGGTAATAGGAGCTTCGATTTGATTTGGATGCGAATACGAATAGACGATGTCACGATAATCTATTGGCTGTGGAAAATGTTCCTCTTGAAGAAGCAAAACTGGTTTTCCCTTGGCGACTGCAAGACCAGCAATAAGGGCGCAACGCGCATTGTGAACTAATGCCCCAATCCTCTGCGGACTCAACAAGTGATGGTATCGAGCATTCCCAATTCATCGAATTCACTTTTGTTTGTTATAATCGTGGTATCCCGAATCGGCGCAACCGGAATTCCCAATCCAACAGCAAAGCCGATTTCGAAAAGAAGATTAAAATTTAGAGTAGTGACATCCGCCGCGATAAAATCTGCAAACCTTATCCTTTTGCAGATTTCGCAAAAAACCACTTGGCCTTCAACGCGAAAATCTCTCCAAGTCAGCCATTTTTGTTGAGGTAAGTTTTGCTTTAATAAGTCAGCCGCTCCTTCGATTGTTACGGCTACGTTTGCTGGCTTGGACGGATACAAGAAAACTGCTTTCGAAGCATATCCATGCAAAAATTCCTGATCACATGGGCCGCCCGCGTATTGGCAATAGCTTGGTGGTTCACGCACGTCATTTCGCGTTGCTGTTATGTCTTTAAGCATAGCGGAATGATGCCTGGCTTAAGCCTTCGCGTAAAGCTCGCTGCCCTTTTCCACGAACTCCTTGGACTTTTCTTCCATCCCCTTTTTCAACGCCTCTTCCTCGGCGAGGCCTTGTTCGGCGGCGTATTTGCGGACGTCTTCGGTGATCTTCATCGAGCAGAAGTGCGGGCCGCACATGGAGCAGAAGTGCGCGGTCTTGGCACCGTCCTGCGGGAGCGTTTCGTCGTGGAACTCGCGCGCGGTCACGGGGTCGAGCGCGAGGTTGAATTGATCTTCCCAGCGGAATTCAAAGCGCGCTTTGGAGATGGCGTTGTCGCGGTATTGCGCGCCGGGATGGCCCTTGGCCAGGTCCGCCGCGTGCGCGGCAATCTTGTAGGCGATGACGCCGTCTTTCACGTCCTTCTTGTCCGGCAGGCCGAGGTGTTCCTTGGGCGTGACGTAGCAGAGCATCGCGCAGCCGTACCAGCCAATCATCGCCGCGCCGATGCCGCTGGTGATGTGGTCGTAGCCGGGCGCGATGTCGGTGGTGAGCGGTCCGAGCGTGTAGAACGGCGCTTCGTGGCACCACTCGAGCTGCTTGACCATGTTCTCCTCGATCATGTGGATGGGCACGTGGCCTGGGCCTTCGTTCATCACCTGCACGCCTTTGGCCCAGGCGCGCTCGGTGAGTTCGCCCTGCACCTTGAGTTCGCCGAATTGCGCCTGGTCGTTGGCGTCGGCAATCGAGCCGGGCCGCAGGCCGTCGCCGATGGAAAATGAAACGTCGTAGGCGGCCATGATGTCGCAGATGTCGTCCCAGTGCGTGTAGAGGAAACTTTCCTGGTGATGCGCAAGACACCACTTGGCCATGATGCTGCCGCCGCGGCTGACGATGCCGGTCATGCGATGAGCGGTGAGCGGAATGAAACGCAGCAGGACGCCGGCGTGGACGGTGAAATAGTCCACGCCCTGCTCGGCCTGTTCGATGAGGGTGTCGCGGTAAATTTCCCATGTCAGTTCCTCGGCCTTGCCGCCGACTTTTTCCAGCGCCTGATAAATCGGCACGGTGCCGATGGGCACGGGCGAGTTGCGGAGAATCCATTCGCGCGTGGCGTGGATGTTTTTGCCGGTCGAAAGGTCCATGACGGTGTCGGCGCCCCATTTGGTGGCCCAGCGCATTTTCTCGACTTCCTCCTCGATGGACGATGCCACGGCGGAATTGCCGATGTTGGCGTTGATCTTCACGAGGAAGTTGCGGCCGATAATCATCGGCTCAAGCTCCGGGTGATTGATGTTGGCCGGAATGATGGCGCGGCCGGCGGCAACTTCGGAGCGGACGAATTCTGGCGTGATTTCCTTCTGGATGCGCTGCGGGAAACGGCGGAACACCGATGGGAGATAGGAGTCGGAAGATGGGAGTTGGGAGGAACCGATGTGCTGTTTGTCCAGATCATTACGAACATTGTCTCGGGACAAATCCCCCATCTTCGATCTGCCATCTGCCATCTGCTGTCGTCCCATATTCTCGCGGATGGCGATGAACTCCATTTCCGGCGTGATGATGCCGGCGCGGGCGTATTGCAACTGCGTGACGACTTTGCCCGCCTTGGCGCGCAGCGTGCGGCGGCGGTTCGCAGTGAGTCCGGGAAATTCCACGAGGCGGTTCTTCTCCGCCGCGCTCGCGAACTCGGCGTGCTTGCCGGAGAGATAGCCGTTGTCCATCGGCTTCACTTCGCGGCCGTCGTATTCCTCCACGTCGCCGCGTTTCAAAATCCATTTACGCCGGAGCGCGGGCAGGCCTTTCTCGACCGTGCCGGTGAAATCCGGGTCGCCCCACGGCCCGCTGCAATCATAGACACGCACCGGCTCATTTTGCCCGATGGCGCCGTTGTAAGATTTTGTCGGCGTGAGTTCAATTTCGCGCATTGGCACGCGGACATCGGTGTGGATTTTGCCCGGCACGAAGACCTTGCGGCTGTTCGGCAGTTGCTCGCTGCTGTGCGGCTCGAACGATTCTTTGGTCGCGATCATAATATGTGACAGGTGTCGGGTGTCATGTGACGTGATCGAGCCATGCGGGAAAGGAATCGGAACATCCCTTCGCCAGCATTACCTGGATCAGGTTCAACGGGTCAGCGGCGCTCCCGCACCACCCTCTCAGCCTTTGCGCCTCCATGCGACGCCGGTTGGCTCCCCGAACATTGCCCAAATTAGGACGGTTTGGCCGGAAGGTCAAGCGGGCGAATGGGAAAATCAAAATTCCCAATGCAACCTCGCACCGAAGATGGAAACCGGCCCGCGATCCTGGTTGAAAGCCGGGTCGGTGATGAACTGGTAGTCCAGCGAAGCGTGAACCGTTTTCCAGATTCCGAAGTCGTAGTAGGTTTCCAGGATTTTCTCCCAGCCGTAATTCAAATTGCCATCTCCCGCCAAAATGCCGGTTCCGCCCGCCTCGAAATAATCCTGATGCACTTTGGAAATGCCGTTGAATATCCCAGCAAGGCCAAACGTGTCGTCGGGCCGATTCCAAGATTCACCTTTGATGCTGATGCCCGCCGTCGCCGTGTAATCCACATCGCTGAACACCCACGCTTCATTCCGCCCATCGCTCCAGCCCAGGCGGGAAAAGAATCCGATGTTTTTGACAATCTCCTGTTCGAGGTTTAGACCGAAACCGTATTTGTAACGCAATGCAGCCGAGGCCGTGATGTCGGCGGGCCGGGTCGGACTGTTCACCGCGTCCTGATAACTGCCCATGTTGGCGCGATTCAGATAGGCCAGAAACCGAATTGTCCCCGGATGATCATCCAAGTTGTATCGGCGCTCAAATTCCGTCACCATTCCCCAAGTGGAAAACAACGGGCCGTCTTTTGCCGAATTGTCATACGGCCATTTGAAAATCCGGTCGTCTGCGGTCAGGGAATTCGAAACACGTGGCACTTGAAACAATCCGTAGCGCAAGGTCCATTTCGGCTGGTTCAGTTCGGCGGCAAAACCAGTGGTGTAACCGAGCGCATCCGCCGGATAATCCCAGGCTTCATTCGCCATCAATGCCCAATTCATAAATTGAGTGCGCGGGTCGTTGGCGTAGGCGTTGTTGTCGAAAATATCTTTGACGCTCATTTTGCCGAGAGTGAGCGTGATCCGGGAAATGTCCTGTTTCCCGGCGAGCGTGAGTTGATCGTCCGCAACGTCCTCCTGCCCGCCGCCGAAACCGATGGTCTGGCGGATGAAAAGCCGCGAAAGGGTTCCGTTGGGGACGCCGGTGCCAAGGCGGAAGGCTTCACCGTTGGGAAAACCGTCCACGCCCAGCGCGTTGTTGACGCCAAATCCCTGATACATCATTCCGTCAATGTGCGCCTCGGCGCCGCGCCACAAGCGGACGCCGGCCATCAAATCCAGCGAAACGGTTTCGCGCGTCTCGCCGCCGGTCGGCAGGCTATTGGGACCGGAATACTTCGCCGGAAAACCGGGATAGCCCTGAATGACGTCGGTGTTCTGAATGTGCCAGTTCCAATTCTGCCCCCGGCCCTGTGGCGGAGCGATGCCCGTTGCGGATGGTGAACCGCCGGACTCCTGCGCCATCGCCGTGGATGCGGCGGCGCACGCCACGGCTGCCGACATTGGCAAACACCTCATTTTCACGATAAACACATTCTTGTAGCCAAGGCTGCATATCAGCCTGCCGGCAGTCAACCAACGATGTGGCTGGCGCTACAATATGCCGCCGCCTCGCGCCCCGCCATCCGGCTCGTCCGCGCCGCAAATAATGTTGACAGCATGCGCGCTGCCATATACCCCTACCCCCCATATTGCGTCAAGCGCCCTTTTTGGAGTGGCGCGCGCGGCATAAATAGTTAATTGTTTTGCCATGAAAGCCAAACATACCCGCCCCGGTCTGGAAAAACGGGCGCTGGTCGTCCGCCTGCGCAGAATCAAAGGCCAGGTTGAGGCCATTGAAAAAATGGTGGAAGCCGACACCGATTGCTCGGACGTGCTGATGCAGGTCGTCTCGGCGCGACGGGCTCTGAAATCATTTAGCGAAGAAATGATTGGATCTCATTTGAACGAGTGCATCGAGAGCGCGGCTAGTCCATCCGAAGGCCGCCGCGAACTGCGCTCCATGCTCACCGTTTTGAAACGATACGCTGTCTAATACCTTCAAAATATGTCTGCCATAAAAAATTCCAATGGCCAGCGCACCGCCGATTTGGTGCGCGACGCGGCAACTAAAGATGTCTCCGAGGTTTTCCAGCGGCTAAACACTTCGCCTGCCGGCTTAAGCGAAGACGAGGCTGCGGAGCGGCTGGATGTTTTTGGCCCAAATGAAGTCGGCCAGGAAAAAAAACACGACTGGTTGTGGCGGCTCTGGGTGGCCGTGCGCAATCCGCTGGTGATTTTGCTGACCGTTCTCGCCATTGTGACTTTTGCCACGGCGCAAGGCCCGAGCGACACGATTGGCGGCTGGGTGATGGTGGCAATGGTGGTGCTGGGCGTCTCGCTGCGTTTCATTCAGGAAACCAAGGCCGACAACGCCGCAGCCAAACTCAAGGCCATGATCAAGGTCACGGCAACGGCGCTGCGGAATGGCGAGCCGAAGGAAATTCCACTCAAGGAACTGGTGCCCGGCGACGTGGTGAAACTTTCCGCCGGCGACATGATTCCCGGCGACGTGCGGCTGCTGTCGGCCAAGGATCTGTTCGTGATTCAAGCCACGCTGACCGGCGAATCCCTGCCGGTGGAAAAAAGCGACGCGTGCGATTTGCGGTCAAACCTTTCCGTCATCGAACACTCGAATCTTTGCTTTCTCGGCACGAGCGTGGAGAGCGGCGCGGCCACGGGCGTCATCGTCGCGACCGGCGCGCAGACTTACTTCGGCAAAATGGCCAGCAGCCTCGCCGGCCAGCAGGTCGAGACGGCGTTTGACAAGGGAGTGAAAAAATTTACATGGCTGATGATTTGCTTCATGGCGGTGATGTCGCCGATGGTGTTTTTCATCAACGGCTTCACCAAGCACAGCTGGGGCAAGGACACCTTTCTGTTCGCGCTCGCCATCGCCGTCGGCCTGACGCCGGAAATGCTGCCGATGATCGTCTCCGTCTGCCTCTCGAAAGGCGCGATGTTGATGTCGAAGAAAAAAGTCATCGTCAAGCGGCTGAACTCCATCCAGAACCTGGGTGCGATGAACGTGCTTTGCACCGACAAGACCGGGACGCTCACGATTGACCACGTCATCCTGGAAATCCACTGCGACGTCTTCAAAAAAGAAAGCGCGGAAGTCCTGCGCGACGCCTACCTCATCAGCCATTTCCAGACCGGCTTGAAAAATGTCCTGGACCGTGCGGTTTTGAAATACTCGGAACTGCACCGCGAACTTTCCGTCGAGAAATACAACAAGGTGGACGAAATCCCGTTCGATTTTTCGCGGCGCATGATGTCGGTCGTCGTCGAAGGGCCGGACGGCCAGCGCCAGTTGCTGACCAAGGGCGCGCCGGAATCGGTGTTCAAGAAATGCACGCACTTCGAGAGCGAAGGCGAAATATTCCCGATGGAGCCGATTCTCGTAGGCAATTTGATCGAACAGGTCAATTCGTTGAGCGAGGACGGTTTTCGCGTGCTGGCCATCGCGAACAAGAAAGTCGGCGCGCAGGCCGCGTATTCCAAAGCCGACGAGGAAAACCTGGTTCTCACCGGCTATCTCGCGTTTCTTGATCCGCCGAAGGACACGGCCAAGACCGCCATAGCCGCGCTGCGGCAGCACGGCGTGACGGTGAAGGTTTTGACCGGCGACAACGATCTGGTCACGCGCAAAGTCTGCACCGAGGTTGGCATCAACGCCGAAAAAATCCTGCTCGGCAACGACGTGGAAAAAATGTCCGACGAGCAACTGGTCGCGGTGGTTGATGGCATGGATGTTTATGCCCGCCTTTCGCCGGCCCATAAAAAACGCGTCGTGCAGGCGCTTCAGAAAAAGGGCCACGTCGTCGGCTTCATGGGCGACGGCATCAACGACGCGCCCGCGCTGCGCGCCGCCGACGTGGGCATTTCCGTGGACACGGCGGTGGACATCGCCAAGGAATCCGCCGACATGATCCTGCTGGAGAAAAGCCTGATGGTGCTGGAAGAAGGCGTGCTCGAAGGCCGGAAGGTGTTTGCGAACATCTTGAAATACATCCGCATGGGCGCCAGTTCAAATTTCGGCAACATGTTCAGCGTGCTCGGCGCGAGCGCGTTGTTTCCTTTTCTGCCCATGCAGACGCTGCAAGTCCTGACGAACAATCTGCTTTACGATTTTTCGCAGGTGCCGATCCCCACGGACAACGTCGGCGCGAAATACATAGCCAAACCGCGCCCGTGGAACATTGGGGAAATCGCCAAGTTCATCATCTTAATCGGCCCCATCAGCTCCATTTTTGATTACACCACTTTTTTCGTGATGTGGCTTTACTTCAAATGCAATCAGGTGGGGCTGACGCCGGATTTGATCGCGCGTTATGGCGCGGACGACGCGGCCAACCACACCCATGCCGCCGCGCTCTTCAACAGCGGCTGGTTTGTCGAATCCATCATGACCCAGACGCTCATCATCCATGTCATCCGCACGAGCGAAATTCCGTTCATCCAGTCGCGCGCGAGCTGGCAGCTCACGATGACGAGCATTTTAATCATGGGCATCGGCGCATATCTGCCGTTTTCGCCGCTGGCCAAATCGCTGGGCTTTGCACCGCTGCCGTGGCAATTCTGGCCGATTCTCGCCGCGACGTTGCTATGCTATGTCGGCCTGACGCAGCTCATCAAGTCGTGGATGGTAAAGAAGAACTGGATTTGAAAGCTGCGCTCGCCTGTGGAAATAAAAAGCCGTTCCGCATCTCACGGAACGGCATATTTCGGTTTGCGCAGGTTGATCGTGTCTGCTCAAACCTCAAGTTGAAACTAACCCCATCCCGCGCGCCCGTCAAATGGCGGCTTCAATTTTGCCCGGCTCCGGGATGTTCCCGGACAATCGTTTCAATTTTATTCCCCAGGGCGGCCTGGAGGGAAGGCCACGCGTTGGTCAGGTCGCGGTAATAATCCAGCGCCTGGGGCCATTCCTGCAAAGATTCCTCCAGCCGCGCCGCCGCCAGGCCGGCCTTCTGCACCCAGAGCGGGTCTGCCGTTTCTCCATCGTGCAAATAATGTCCGACCTGGGAGTCGAATACATCGAGGTAATTGTCCCGCGCCATTTGGAGCAATGCGATTTGATTCGTGCCGGTCGCGAGCGCCGCCTTCTTTTCCAGCGCAGTCCCGATGCCAACTTGCGCCTGGCTGCGCAGCGAAACGTCCGCCTGCACGTTTGTGCTCAAAACCTGCGCGTAGGCGTTCGTCGCCGCGTCGTAACGGGACAGTTGCAGATAGCAATCGCCGATTTTACCCCACGCGCGAGCGGCGGCTTCGTTGGTCGGATTCAACTGGATGATCGAGGCGAACTCATTGGTCGCGTCCGAAAAATTGTGCAACGGATCATTCGTGACCGTTGAATTCATCCACATGAGCGCGTCGCCGTCTGCGAAGGCGGCCTGCACCTGCAAATCCGTTGGGCAGTTGGTGTTCCCCTCCAGCTTGATGAAATAATTGTAGATGGCGCCCTTGTAATCCTGACGCGCGACGGCGGCGCGTCCCGCCATCAGGCGCGCCGGCCAGGCCAGGTCGTTCGTCGAAAAATTCTGGTAGACGAGTTCGTAGTTTTTCTCCGCGTCCAGGTAATTATTCCCGCCGAAGAAATAGTCGGCCAGCCACCATTGCGCCAGCGGCGTCAGTTGCTGGTTGGCCGGATACTGCGCGACGAAATTGGTGAACAGTTCGAACGCGTTCGTTTCGTTTCCAGCCCGGGAACTGGCCAGCGCCAGCGCGTAATCCACCTGCGGACGCAAACCGTTTGTCGGGAAATCCTTCAGCCAGCCCCGGTATCCGGCGATGGCGTCGGGCCAGTCCTGGTCCAGTTCGCAACTGCGGGCGACGGCGAATTCCGCCTCCGGGCGCAGCGGCGAATCGGGAAATTGCGCCAGAAATTGCTGAAACACCGCGCGTGCCGCCGCCGGCCGGCTTGCATCCGCCAGGCCCTGGCCGTAAAGCAGCGCGCTGTCGGGCGCCAGATCGCCCGCCGGAAACTGTTTCAGGATTTTCTCCAGCGCGTCGCTGGCGCCCGACAGGTCGTTCAATCCCAGGTTCGCCCGCAGCATTTGATACAGCGCGCGGCCTCCGAGCACCCCGGCCACGGCGGGAAAATTGGTGAAATCCTCCAGCACCGCGCGGAAATTTTCCAGCGCGTCCGTGAAATCATTTTGCGCCAGAAACGCGTCGCCCATCTTGAACCGCGCCACGGCCAAGTCTTCCGGCGGCAAACCCGGCGACTGCGCGGCGGCCTGGAAATCGGCCAGGCTGTTGGTGTCTCCCGCCAGCCACCCGCACCAGCCGCGGTCCAGATACGCCTTGCCGATCAACGGGCTGTTGGTGAAAGCGGAAATGAACAGGCTGAAATTCGTGCGCGCCGACGCCAATCCATTTGTTTCCGCCGGCTGCGCCGCATAATTTTTCAATTGCAGTTCGCCCGCCGTCAGCAGCGCGATGTCCGCCGAAATGGCTTCTGGAAACCGCGCCAGGAAATTGGTGAGCGTCTCCGCGGCGTTGGTCAACTGCCCCTGCACAATTTTCAGTTCGGCGATATTCCAAATCGCCTCCCATTTCTGCTTTTCCGGCGCGTTGGTCAGATTGTTCTCCCATGCCTGGAGCGCTTCCGGCAGGTGGTTCATTTGTTCCAGCGCCGCGCCTTGTGCCGACCAGCCCGTGGCCAGCCAATCCTGGTTGGTGGGCGAACTGGCAATCTGCACGAGGTTGGTCGCGACCGCCAGCGCCGCGGCGAAATCGCCCAGCTCCATTTTTGCCCGGTAAAAATTATAGGCGCTCTCACACTGCTGAACCTGATTGAGCGCCGGCCATTGGTTGGTCAGCCGCTCGTAAACCGCCACCGCGCCCGGAAAATCGCGCTGCTGAAACTTTGAATTTTCCAGCGACAACCAGCCGTTCACCACCAGCTCGTTTGTGGGTTCCGCCCGCGCCGCGAGCTGGAAGACGCCGTCCGGATCTTCGAGCAGCGCGTCGTGCCGTTGCCAGTCGGAGAGCCGCGCATAGGCCGCCGCCGCCGTCGCCGCCGCCCGCAGCCGCAGGGGCGATCCGGGGTAATCGCGCGCCAGCGAGACAAACGTTTCCGCCGCGCCGGTGAAATCCAGGGTTTGAAACTGCGCCTCGCCAATCCAGTAATGATACTCGTCCGCGAGCGGGCCGGCCTTGTCGCGGTTCGTGGACAGCAGCGTGATGGCATTGCCGAATTGCCCCAGCTTGTATTGCGTCTCGGCCTGATACAACACCGCCGCCGCCAGGTTGGTTGAATCCGGGTAATTGCTTCTGAACTGGCCGAACTCCGATTCCGCGCGGCTCCACTGCTCGTGTTGAAAATCGGACGCCGCGACGGCAAAGGCGCGTTGTTCCGCCCGCGAGCCGGCGGCGGAAAGCGAACCGCCGCCCAAAACAAGCGCGGACAAAACCAAAAGCCATCGCCGCAATAATGCCATGCGCCCGAATCTAAACGACAGCGCGCGGTGACAAAAGCGGGAAATCAAGGCCGCGAACATCCCCGCGCCCCTCTGACATGAAAAAGCGGTTTGCATTGTTCAAGGCGGGGTTGGCGGGGCTGGTTCAGCCGGGGACGGCGGATGGCCGTTTGAAAAAGTGGTTTGATTTGGTTTGATTTGGTTTGATTCAGCTTGATCCGGCCGGTTTTGCGGCGGACCGGACGCCGGCTGGCTGGCGGAGGATATTCCCTCCTCCTTCTGTTTTAACAGAGCACGGACATCTCGGAACGCTTTCAGCACGTCCGGCCACTGTTTCATTTCCTCGGCCAGCGCGTCCAGCGCACGTTCCAAGTCAGTCCTTTTGGCTTCCGCAAACCGCTCCATATCGAACCGCAACCGCTCCGCGCAATGATCGCCGCGCCGCAATTCCACAATGTCCTGACACAACACGCGCAACGCGCGCGTCTTGCGGCGGAATTCATCGTCCATCTCGCCATTCCAGCCGGACACCAGGGCCGCGTATCGCGCCGAGAGCACCGTGGCCAGATGGTTCGCCAAGGAACCCGCCGAAACCCCGGCCAGTTCTCCCGCGTCCGCCGACACCTCACCGGCGCAGGCCAACAACTCCTGCCGCGCCAGCCAGTCCCGATAACCGCCCTGTTTCCACTCGGTCAGATTTTGCTCGTTGATGTCGCGACCGCCAAAGTCCGCCGCGAGGATCTTTTTGGTTTCCGGCAATGAATTCAGCCATTCCGCCAGGCGTGTGCCCGGCTCGCCGTCCTGCAATCTGCGGTTGAGCTGATTGCGGATGTCACGCGGCAGCCGGGCGATTTTTCCGTTGCGAGTCATTTGTATTTCCCCCTGATGTGTTGGTTGTAACAAGCGCCTTTGGACGAGGCGCGCCAAAGCCCTTCAAAAACCGAAAAGGGAACGCCGTGATGTTCATAAACGGTATCGCTGGTGTGGAAGATCACAGCCAACGTGCCGCTTTCGTAACCAATGGCTGCTATCGCCGATGAACTGACTGATATCATGCTCATGCCACCATTCTAAACCTTTAACCGCTGGCCGAAATGGGCAGAAATGTTTCAAGTATTCCTGCCCACCATTTTTGCCCGGCCACCGGCTGTCCGGGCATGGATTGGCAGGTCGGTCTTGGGGAGAAATGGGAACAGTGTTTTGTAGATGCCGATGGCTTTCTTTCGTGCTCGCGGCCAGTCGGCGTTGCGATACCGCGACCAAGCTTCCGGGAGTTTTCTTTCCATGCTCGTAAAGGGACAAACACTCATCAATCGCATCATGCCAAGCCACGCCAGATAATCGCGATAACCTTTTTCCTTCCGCCGTCCGGGGTGACTCGCTTTGCCGACGCCAGCGGGCCGATTCAGTTCCACCCACCTTTTGAATGCCTTGACGATTTCATCGTCAGTAAAGTGTTCCCAAGCGATTTTCACAATGGCGGACTCGCCACCTTCGTCTTCCCAGAGCGCGGAAGCTTTCGGTTCAAACTTTGGATATTTTCCCCATCTTCGCAACGTGGTTTCTCCCCAGCCCGGATTCGCATCGTGCGCTTTTGCGGCCGCATTTCGATACTGCTTGGAATACTCCATGGCCTTTTCGAGCAATACTTCCGCCGTGATGATGTCACCCGAATGTTTGAACGGCACGATCCCGCAGGCTTCAACCACGCTGCGAATACACGCTCGGTATTTTCGTTCAACACCAGAGAGCGATTGCCAAGACGCGGGAAATCTATCTGTGATTCGTGGCGCGTCAGGACGAGAAGCTTTCGCAGATTCGACATCTTCAACAAAGAAACCCAGCAGGAACACTTCAGCCGCGTAACCGATGGACTCAATCTTTTCAAAATTCCTCCACAACTTTGCGTTAAACTTCTCCCCTGCTTTTCGTGCGGAAAAGTGCTGCCTTGTTCTACGGATAAAGGTGGACTCGCGCGCATACTCCCAATAACAACAGGCGACCAGTTCATTGTCCGGCACGGCGTCGAAGTTCCATTCGTTTTCCGGAAATCGTTCTGCGGCTGCGTGTGACTGCGTCTTCGGTTTTGTCATAACCAATTCTATTATCTCAAGTCGGCTGGATTTGCCAGTGAAAGTCAGAAAATCAGCAAACAGGCAGCCATTTTGACTTGTTCTTACTTGTCCAATTTTATTTAGGCCACGCGGGGGATTGTCCCGCGTGGCTCGTTGCCTCTAATTGAGGCTCAATTCAGGCTGTTCTCCATTGGATTTAACCCAGATGGGGAACACCTTGCCACGCTTCGGATATATGATCTGACCCGTCTTTGGATGGTGAATCCAAGGGCGGAAAATCAGGGCATAACCCGAACGTGACCGTCTATGCTTTGACATGGCAGTCCTTTTTTTGCAACTCTATGCTTGACCGGAGAAGAACCCTGTGGCAGAATTGGTCTGTATTACAAAACTGCGGGCTACGCCCCAGTTCCAGCCGTGAGTTAATTACGACTGGAAAGCCCCGCGTGGTTTGCGCCATGCGGAGCCTGCGAGGTCACCTCGCCCTGTGAGAGGGTTCCCTGAACAGTTACGCTCTCACAGGACTTTTATCTTCGCCTTGCCGCCGGCAATTTGAGCGGTTTGGCTAAAAACCCTCATCTACATAAATTCCTTCGGTTTCATGATTTCGGTTTGTTTTACGGCGGTTGAACCTCAACCGCCAAAATTATTCAGTTGGTGGAGACGTTGTGCTCGAATCCTCAACTATCAATTGAAACCCAAGCCAGGCGCGTATGCGTTCCAGTTCGTCCTTTGTTACGGTAAATGGCGCTTTAATCGTAATCTTCCGTTTTCGCTTCCCGTCTAAATACAGTGTCTGAACTTGGGATCCGTCGTCGGCCTCAAGCTCCTCCCCCTTGGGCGGAACTTTTGCCAGAGGTGATTCAACTGGCGACAGTGTGTCGGGTGGAGCAGTTCCAGTGGGAATTGTAATAATTCCATCAGGAGAAATGAATCCAGCAAACTTCAGCGAGTTTACAAAAACAGCAGCACAAATTTTAGCACATGATTTTGTTATTGCTAAAGCATTCTCTTTTTCAAGTTTGTTTGCGAGAAGGTCTATATTAAGTTTTTTACCAATATTCAGATTCACAATGTCCGCATATGTTTTAATGCCCATAATTGCTTGGGTTAAAGCGGCTTGTTTTGCGCCATCAGTATCGGGTTTTAGATAATCCAGAGCCAGTTTGGTAAGCTCCGGCTTTGGCGATCCGACAAGACGAAACAAGCGAGCGGCAACAATTCGACGATAAAACGGAGTTGAGGTGGGGTTTGCGTAGCCACACCCCTTTGCAACGACTGGCATGGCCTCCGTTTCAAGTGCCTTTTCGTGAATGGTGATAACGAGCTTTATTGCCTCCTCGATGTCATACATCGGAAGCTCGTTCGTTGAATCTTTCTTGTTCGTTTCAGACATGCGAGAAGAATCGCATACAGAAACCAATCTGTCAACATGAAAACCAGAAATAATTTATATCTACTTTTTATTGGTTTTCACAACTCCAACGCTTTTTGCTCGCCGTGTTTCTTTTTTGATTCGGGCGCTTTTTTGAAGGTTTCGTCGGTGGCGGCCACGGTGGACGGGCGCTCAATGCCCTTGCCTTCCATCAATTCTTTCACGGTGCGAAGTTGCAGGCACGGGTATTTTTGCCGGTTCGTCTTGTGTTCGTAGAAGCCGGCGCTGGCGGCTTCGGTTTCCATCGGCGCGGTTGGCGGTTGCAGGGAAATCAAGATGCCGATGGCGGCGCGCTCGCGGTCCAGCACGCCGCGCAAATCGCGCACGTCTTTCACACCGGTCTTGCCGCCTTTGACCTGGATGATGATTTGCTCCGGCTTGGCGGCTTTTGGGTCGTCGCGGAAAAGGATTTTGCCGTCTATGCCGTGGTCCGCGCCCTTCTTCTGCTCGACGGGGCGCGCGCCGACGAGGCCGAGCGCCCACCATTGGAATTGATATTTGTCATCCTCGGCGAGCGTGGCGGCTTCGTTGGGCGTGGTGGGTTCGCCGATGATGCGGACGAGGGAAATTCCGGAGAGCGCATTTTGATCGGGGAGCGCGACCGTCCCGGTCGCACTGCTGGGCGTCTCGCCCGGCAGAGCGTTGGACGGGGATGCATTCGGCGGGGACGCCGAACGCGGCGGGCGGGACGCCCGCGCTCCCCCAGAATCGGAGTGCGACCCGCTCACGAATTTCATCCGGCTGCCGTAAGTGTCTTGCAGGCGGTTTTTGATGAGGGAAATGGCGAGTTGGGTCACGTCTATGCCGATCCAGTCGCGGCCGAGTTTCTCGGCGGCGTCAATGGTCGTGCCGCAGCCGCAGAACGGGTCCAGCACCACGTCGCCGGGATTGCTGCTGGCTTGGATGATGCGCTCCAGCAGCGCCACGGGCTTTTGCGTCGGGTAGCCGAGACGTTCATTCGCGCGCAAGCGTCCACAAGTCCCGCACCAGAAAGCTTTGAAAATCCCGAATTTGCT
>CAYYWB010000018.1:0-23091 GCA_964475285.1 uncultured Bifidobacteriaceae bacterium
CGCGCGACAATCGCGGCTGGCCGGGCTGGAAAACTTTCGGGCTGATTCTCGCCGCGATGGTCTGCGCGCGGACGTGCGCGATGGCATTCAATCGCATCGTGGACCGGAAACTGGACGCGCTGAATCCGCGCACGGCCAATCGGCATTTACCCAGCGGACAAATTTCATTGTCAGGCGCGATTTTGCTCTGCGTTTTGGCGGCGGCGGGACTGGTTGCCGCCAGCTATTTTCTGAATCCGCTGTGTTTCTATCTTTCACCCGTCGCGCTGGTGATGGTTTGTTTTTATTCGCTCACGAAGCGGTTCACGGATTACACGCATGTCTTTCTCGGCCTCGCGCTGGCGCTCGCCCCAATCGGCGCGTGGCTGGCGGTCAAAGGAGAATTTGGTTTTGCTTCGCCCACGGGAATATTTTCGTCATCCGAGGCATTTTGGGCTTGGGAGCAGGCGGCACGAATTGGAATGCAACCAATTGTTCTCGCGATCTCCGTCGTGCTGTGGCTCGTTGGTTTCGACATCATTTACGCGCTGCAGGATTACGAGTTCGACAAATCGCACGGGCTGCATTCGCTGGTCGTGGCGTGGGGGCCGAAAAACGCGCTGGCGGCGGCGTTTCTGGCGCACATGGTCATGTGCGGACTTCTGCTGGCCTTCGGACTGCTGTGCGGATTCCGCATCGCATTTGCCCTCGGCTGGTTCCTCATCGTCGGCTGCCTCGTGATGGAGCACTGGATTGCGCGCCGCCGCAGCTTGAATTGGATCAACCTTGCGTTCTTCCGTTTGAACGCGCTCGTCAGCGCGGTGTTTTTCGTGATTGTGGCGGCGGAGGTGATTTTCCAGGGCGGATTCAAGTTGCGATGATGGATTGGGAACAACCAACAACCAACATCCAACACCGAACATCCAATGGCTTTGTCCGATGATCATTCACTGGATGTTGGTTGTTGGTTGTTCGATGTTCGATGTTTTCCAATTATTCCCGGTAACGTCCTTCCGGTTTTGCTTCTGTATCGGTTGGAATGAATATTACACTTGCACCCATGTTCGGCGCATTCATCGGCGGCTTGAAATGGATTTTTCTCCTGCTGGGCCTGCTTTGCTTTGCGGTCATCATGGTCGTGATTGTGGTTGTCGTGATTGTCCTTTTCACGAACCGGCCGCCCAAATCCCAAAAACACGAAAGTCCGCCCGCCGCGCCGTTTCCTTCACCGTCCGCCGCTCCCGCCACGCAAATCATTCCGGCAAAATGCCCGCAATGTGGCACGGCACTGCCCACCGGCGCGCTGGCCGGACTTTGCCCCGCCTGCCTGCTCAAAGCCGGCGCGGCGGCGGACACGGTCACGGATGCGAAACAAAAAACTTTCGTGCCGCCGGACATTGCCGAACTCGCCGCGAAATTTCCGCAATTGGAAATTCTCGAACTGATCGGCCGGGGCGGCATGGGCGCGGTCTACAAGGCGCGGCAGAAGCAACTGGACCGCATCGTCGCGCTCAAAATTCTTCCACCCGGCATTGGCGATGATCCTGCGTTTGCCGGGCGCTTCGCCCGCGAGGCCAAGGCGCTGGCGAAGCTCAATCATCCCGGCATCGTGACGTTGTATGAATTTGGCAGCGTGGGACAGGCTTCCAGCCTGTCGCTCGAACCGGAAGCACTGACAGGCAAGATGCCTGCGCCACTGTTTTATTTCCTCATGGAATTTGTGGACGGCGTGAATTTGCGGCAATTGCTCCACGCCGGGCGGATTTCGCCGCGCGAGGCGCTGGCCATCGTGCCGCAGATTTGCGACGCGCTGCAATTCGCGCACGACCAGGGCATCGTTCACCGCGACATCAAGCCGGAAAACATTTTGCTGGACCGGCGCGGCCGCGTGAAGGTGGCGGATTTCGGCCTGGCGAAAATCATCGAATCCGATTCCGGCGGGGCTGACCTGCCGGTCAGCCCTGAAATTGGGGCCGCGCAGCAGCACGGCCCTACCGGCGTCATGGGCACGCCAAATTACATGTCACCGGAGCAGATTGCCGCGCCGGGCGGGGTGGATCATCGCGCGGACATTTACGCGCTCGGCGTGGTGTTTTACCAGATGCTCACCGGCGAACTGCCCGGCAAAAAAATCGAGCCGCCATCGTCGAAAGTCCAGATTGACGTGCGCCTCGACGAAGTGGTGCTGCGCGCGTTGGAAAAAAATCCTGAACTCCGCTACCAGCAGGTCAGCGAGGTGAAGACGTGCGTGGAGACGATTGTGGCGACGACGCCGGGTAGCAGCCGACGTGAGGAGTCTCATTCTGAAAAATCAGAAACCGGAAATCGGAAATCGGAAATTGCCCCGCGATTCTCACGCACGGCCATAGCCGGTGCAATTTGGTGCAGTTTCGGGTTTTTCATTCCTGTTCTGGCATTTGTATTTGAATTAAAATCCTCGCTATTTGCCAAGCTACTGATGTTGATCTTCGCAACCGTTCCGTTTGGCACGACGATTCTCGGCTGGATGGCCGTCTCGCAAATCCGCCGCTCGGCGGGAAAACTTTACGGCCTGTGGCTGGCGGTGTTTGACGGATTGCTTTTTCCGCTGCTGGCGCTGGACTGGTTGATCAGCATCGGCGGCATATTTCCCATAAAGGCGCTGCGCGACGCGCAAATCAGCCACTCCATGACCCATTCCGGCGAGATGTTGTCATCGTTTCAGACAACGCTGACCGAACATTGGTGGTGGCCGGTGGGAGCAGCGGTGACAATCATTGTGGCCGATGTGCTCATTGTCTGGCTCGTCTGGCGCGCGGTGAACAAGGGTGGCGCGGGCGTCCCGCCTGCCGAACCGGGCCTGACCGCGAAGCCAGCGTCAAATAAATCAGCCAGTCACCCCTCATTCCGCAAATGGTTTTGGGCCGCCGTGGCGGCTGTGTTGTGTCTTTGGGCTGCTAGCGCGCTGGTGCATTCTCTAAATCGCCCGGCATCCGTTCTCGCTGAATTTGACGAGCAGGCGTTTTTGGTGGATGAAGCCGCTGCGAGCCAGTTGCCGAACGTCACGCCGTTCAATTCCACAACGAACAGCAAATTATTGCGGGTGGATTTAAGTCGTGAGGAATTCCTGCGGTTGCGCGACCAGGCCAATGCGCAGGACAGCCCTTATTACCGGCAAACACGCGACATCGCCTATTGGCCGATGGTCGCCAATGGCTGGATATTGTCGGAAGGCGTTTCTGGCTTAACAGCAATCGCGAGCGGTTTTCTCGGTGTCCGCCGGAACGGGGAAAACCTGGAGGCGCGCATTGATTACACCGTCTCGGGGAATTACCAAGGTCACAACCGGTTTATCCCGCTTGGAAAAGAAAGCCAGTTTAACACGAAGTTGCTTTATGAAGGCCGCGCGCCGCTTACCAACGTGCTGGCCTTTCTTCTGCCGGTCACAAAGGCCGGTGAAAAAACGAACTACCTGATGATTGGTTACCAAGTAGCTTGCGGGGAAGTGATGCCGGCTCCGCAGCTTTGGGAGTATAGCACGAATGGCATTGGCGTTGACTACGCTCACGACGGCACAAACGTTTATTATGCCATTTACGAGACGGGAGCGAATGGCTTCAGTTCCGGCTCCCGCGCAAATCAACGGGCGCGAACCTGGGCAACCTACGGAGAAATCAATTTCAGCGATGGCCGGGTTTTCCCCTTCTCCCACGAATCCGGGCGTTCCGGCTACCTGAACATAGGCGCGCAATCCTACAACCTTCACGATGGCAGCCTGCTGGTGTTGAATGAAGATGGAAAAATTGAGCAACGACCGGTGTTCCCAAGTTTGACGACAGTTCGAAACCTGGATGCGATGACACGGCTGGTTGAAACGAGTCCCGTTCCCGCCAGGAGAACCAAAACCTTCGGCCCGGTGGTGGAACGGGTGGTGGGTGACATCGCCGAAAATCCGGAGCAAGCCTGTTTCGACTTTGGCAGCGGCGAGTGGCGCGTGCCGCCCCCGGCGATCATGGAAGGATTGCGGCAACTGGTTAAGTCAAGAGTGGCAGGGCAGCAACTCAAGCCCGGCGATATTTGTTACGACTGGTTGCGGAGCAACCGGGTTGATTTGGTCGGCTACCGGTTGCCGTATGGCGAGTTGGGATTCAAATTTCTCGGTGAGCCGCCGATGCAGCGGATGGGAAAAAACCACGCGTTTGATCTGCTTTCTTCCAACGACGCCGTGCAACTCCTGCGCGCGCCCACTTTTTACGATCCGACGCTGCAAATAATCAACCTGACCACAAATAACTTTGCCTTGTTCCGCTCTGACGACGGCGATGTCGGCGCATTGGAAATGCTGGGCGCAAGCGAAAACCCGCGCGGCGTGAAGATTCGCTACAAGCTGGTGCAAAACGTCGCGCCGGATTTAACCAATGCCATTCAACCGCTGGGAAATCCCGGCATCCCGGCTTCCGCAGCCAACATCCCGCCGCAAATGGGTGGCGGACAACAATCGCCTTTGGAAGCTCAACCTGCTGCTGCGCCTGGACGGCTTGTTTCGCTGGCCGTGCCTGTCCTCGGACTGCTTCTGATCCTGGCCGTGATGGTGACTGTCTTGTTGCTGGCGCTCAAGAAATCGAAATCGGGCGCGGGCAAGGCGATTGCCATCGGCTGCGGCGTGCTGGTGGCGGGCGGGTTTCTTGTCCTTTTGCTGTTGGCGGCTTTGTTCATTGGGTTCCGGCAGCACGTTGTTTATCAGGCGGCGGCAGCGCGACCGGCAATGAACGCGAATCTTTCCTTCGGCCCCGTGATTGAGCTAACCCTGAATTTGCCCGGCAAAGGAATCACGGATTGTCTGGACTTGGATTCCGGGAATGTTGTTTCCCAGCCGGATATGAACACATACAGGGATTCCCAAGGCAATTTTCTCGTGGCTCCGCAGGAGCAATTAACAACAAACGGCATAGCCATCATTGTCCCGGTATTACAATGGCCGATCAGGGTGATCAGCAGAGGCACTCTGGTTTCGCCGTGCCCGCAACAAAATAATATCAAAGCATGGAACGAAATGACGGCGCGTGAATTGGTGAATTCACCGGCGGTCGCCGGCGTGGAAGTCAATGACGCACCGGCCATCGCGGTAGGTTTTTGGCAGTCGCCCAATACATTTATTTTCAAGACCCGCACAGGCAATGTCGGCCTGCTGCAAATCACCGGCTTCACCAACAACTATCCGCAGCAAGGCGTGCAAGGCGTGAAAATCCGCTACAAGCTGGTGCAGTCCAAAGTGGGGACACCTCAAATCAAGCCCGTCATCCCGCTCACGGTGAATCCCATCGGCAACCGGGTTGCGATACCCTTGGAAAACGGTGAAATGACCGCCAGCAGTGTTGCTTTTGGATCGAATAACACAATGACGGCGACGAATGTCAGTGTAACCATCCGGGCGGAGATGCCAGTCACATCCGCTTTGCTGGCCGAGCCGTCCAGCGCGACGTTAATCAACGTGGATTTCGGTTACGGCCGTGCGCGGGGTTACAGCCAGAAAACCGGGTTTGCCGCAGTTGGACAAACGACCAACGATTTTTGGAATTTTTACGACCGTGACGCTTCAGACGCTCCATACTTCGACTGGCGGCAATCGGCATTATTGTCGAATCTGAAGCTGGCCAACGGGGAACCATCAGCGGTATTCATGCACATATCCGATGCGCCGGGGGCCTGGAGCAATGCCTCCCACGATCCGATGTATAATACTTATGACTATCCATTGGATGGTCGCAGCAATGTTGTCACATTCATTGGCCTGCCTCCGGGCCAATATGACGTTTTGGCCTATTCCCAAGACGGAAACTATGAAGTCGCCGTTGGCAGCACCAGTTATGGCGTCAAGACGACCCACGAAGACCCCGTCAGCAGCGAGCCAAATTGGACGGAAGGGGTTCAATACGCGCGCTGGCGCAATGTGACGGTGGCGGCGGGACAGCCTCTGATTCTGACGGTGCGAAAGGGCGTCGGCGGTTATGCCATCCTCGCCGGCGTGCAAATCTTGGCGTCACGATAAGCGCATATTTACTTAGGTCAGCAAACACAAACAATCCGATTATAGAACAACAATATGAAAAAAAACATCATGCTCCTATTGGCGGCCGGCACATTGTTGCTGGCCGGTTACGGCCAGGCTCAACCGTCAAGCAACGTGGATTTAATCAACGTGGATTTCGGTTACGGCCATGCGCGGGGTTACAGCCAGAAAACCGGGTTTGCTGCGGTTGGACAAACCACCAACGATTTTTGGAATTTTTATGACCGTGACGCTTCAGATGCTCAATACTTCGACTGGCGGCAATCGGCATTATTGTCGAATCTGAAGCTGGCCAACGGGGAACCATCAGCGGTATTCATGCACATATCCGATGCGCCGGGGGCCTGGAGCAATGCCTCCCACGATCCGATGTATAATACTTATGACTATCCATTGGATGGTCGCAGCAATGTTGTCACATTCATTGGCCTGCCTCCGGGCCAATATGACGTTTTGGCCTATTCCCAAGACGGAAACTATGAAGTCGCCGTTGGCAGCACCAGTTATGGCGTCAAGACGACCCACGAAGACCCCGTCAGCAGCGAGCCAAATTGGACGGAAGGGGTTCAATACGCGCGCTGGCGCAATGTGACGGTGGCGGCGGGACAGCCTCTGATTTTGACGGTGCGAAAAGGCGTCGGCGGTTATGCCATCCTCGCCGGCGTGCAAATCTTGGCATCACGATAAGCGCATATCCATGTGCATCCGTAATTGAACGTGCGATTTAACTAAAGAAAAGTGTGCGCCTTTTTCTTTGAAAAAGCAAATGTTTTCTTACCTTTATGTCCAAGCAGGCACTTTTGCGAGTCTGCTTGTCCAAATAATAGAAAACGGGGGGATTTCCCGTTTGTTTTACACACTGATGATTGTATTTTTGTCGAGATGACTTTGCGAGCAGGACGTGCAACGCGGCCTTGAATTCGACACGGTGGCTTGCGGCAACAAGCCATTTGATGCAGTGGGCATCGCGTTCTTAACGATTTCTTTCGGAGCGCAGCAGTTTTTGAACGGAAACGCCGTAGATTTTTGCCAGCTTCAAGATGTGCTGCCGACCCGCCAAATTGCCGGAACGCTCCCAATACATCAGAGACGTTCGAGGAATCCCGCTCCGTTTGGAAACCTCTTCTTGGGACAACTCTTTTTCCCGGCGCAAAAAATGCAGCCAGGCACCGTAGGAATTGCGACGAGTTTTTGGTTTCCGACCCATACACGGGCAAGGATAAGCGCGGCGTGGAGCTGACTGCCTTTTTTGACGATATACCGTCAAAAAGATTATATTTTGGGCTTGCCTTCAAATAAGAAACCGTCAGAGTGGCGGCAGGACAGATATGTAAATAAAATATAACTTATGAATGCCATAATCAGAGGAAATGGTTCTTCCCGCAAATCGCACTGTGTCTTGTCCCGCGCACTGATCATCGCGGGCTTTTTATTTTGCGCCGTCAGCGGGCTGGCGCAACTGCCGCCCGGCTTCAAAGCGCCTCCTGACTATACGCCGCTGGATTCCTGGTCGTTCGACGACACCAACAACTGGACGAGCGACAACGGCTACGCGCCGGTTTCATTTACCAACATCGTCTCATCGTGGCTGGGCGACGGCACGGCGCTGGTTCTGAACAGCAACAGCCCTGCTTGGCTGCAATTCAACGTCGTGGAAACGAACGGGGCGACGAACCTCACCGTTGACGCTGGCAGCGTGGCGTTTTGGTTCGCGCCCTACTGGTCAGGCACGAATGACCCGAACGGTGGGCTTGGCCCGCAGGAATGGGGGCGGTTGATTGAAACCGGCGGCTACACAGCCGATGGCAGCGGCGGCTGGTGGAGCCTTTATGAGGATGATGTCGGCGCGAACCTCTATTTTTCGGTGCAGCCCGGCGACGGTTCCACCACCACCTATCTTACGGCACCGATTGCCTGGACGACCAACCGCTGGCATTTCATCGTGCTGACGTATTGCGCCACCAACACGGCGTTATATCTGGACGGCCAACTGGCGACCAACGGGCCCGGTATCAGTTCATGGCCGGGTGCAAACGTGCTGACCAACGGTTTCTGGATTGGCAGCGACAGCAACGGGGTGTTTCAGGCGCAAGGGATGTTCGACGACCTTTACACCTACAATGTTCCGCTGGACGCCGATACCGTCAGCCGCTATTTCCGTGGCGAGGAAGCCGATTATTTGCTGAATCCGCTCGATGCGGCTTTTATTGAGTCCGCTCCATCCTCACCCTCAACCAACACCGTCACGCCGGACGTGATCACCGGCGCGGGGTATCTGCAATGGGTTACGAATGCGGCCACCTGTGTCTATGGCATTGATGCCTACCATGTCTGGCTTACCAACGTCACGACAACGGCAGCGGGAAACGGAAACGTGAATGTGACCTTTACGATAGAGGGCGGCCAGGACGGTTATTATTATGACGTGTTTGCCACCGGAGCCTTGCAAGGGGCGCTGACCAATGATGTCTGGTTCTGGATGGGGCAAGGCCAGCATTGCAATACCTACACAATCCCGAACATATCCAGCACCGATGCCTTCCTGATTTTGGGAACCCCACTCGACTCGGACGGCGATGGATTGACGGACGCCTACGAATTGCTGGTTTCGCACACTGATCCGCACAATCCCTATTCAAATCTGGATGGGATTCTGGACGGCTGGGACGTATTGCTGGGGCTGAATCCGCAGACAAGCAACCTGACCACGGCGTCAGAACGGTCGAATTACGGCTATACGACGGCGGACTGGCTGAACGGTGTTTCAGGCGTCAAGAGCGGGAGCATTAACTTGGATCCCGAAGGCAACGTTACCCAAGTTTCACAATAATCAGGAGGCAAAATGAAAATAATGCGATTCTCAATTCTCGGTTTGCTGGCGACGATGGCCATTCTTTGTCGCGCACAAGATTTGGTGACGACAAATTTGGGCTGGTTTCCTATCGGCTATTATGATTATGAAACGAACGCGCCAGCCGATGATGGAAGCACGGTTCAAGTTCAAATGAACTTCCAGCCGCAAACGCCGCCAACACCACCGGTTATCGCCGAGGTCATCACGCCGGAAATCCAGGCATTGGCGGACGGTTTGCAGGACGATCCGCTAAAAATTTTCAACTATGTCCACGACCATATCCGTTATTCGCTTTATTTCGGCTCGAAGAAAGGGGCGGAATTGACGTTGCTGGAAAAAAGCGGCAACGACTTTGACCAATGCGCCTTGCTGGTAGCGCTGCTGCGGGCGGCGGGCTACAGCAATGCCGGTTATCAATTTGGCTGGATGCCGATCCCCTTTGACAATCCCGATGGAAGCCATCGGGACATTCATCATTGGTTCTGTTTGAATTTTTCAAACAGCAATTGGAGCACGACTGTTTCCCAATTAAATGATATTTTCACATTTTGGCGAAGTTACCCGGGTAATATGCAGAATTATTCGGCCAACTTTGGAAACAATATCTACGCATTCCAGCGGGTGTGGGTAACGGTGACGGTTGGCGGCACAAATTATCTTCTCGATCCGGCGTTCAAAGTGAGCGAGCCGATTGCGGGAATCTCTTTGGCGGCGGCGATAGGCGGCGGTGCAAGCGCCGTCAGCAACGCACTTATGGCGGCTGCTTCACCCGGCATTGATGTTGGGAGCATTACAACTAATTTTTATTGCACCAACATCAACGAAGCTGCCATTCGCGGAACATTGACAGGCTTCACGACGAACCTTCTGAATTACATTCAGAGCAGTTATCCCAACGCAAGTGTCGAACAGATATTAAGCGGGCAATACATTGTGCCTTCGACAAATACATCGTTAAGCCAATGTTTCCCGTTCCAGCCAACCACTATCGGCGCGATGTCGGTGGTCAGTTGGATAAACGAGCCAACCAATATGATGTCCACGCTGAAAATAAACTTTGGCGGCGGGGGGCAGACTTATCAATGGTTTATGCCGCAGTTGCATGGAGACCGTCTTGCAATGGTTTATGGCTCGTCCACTGTGCAACTTTGGGAGGAAGACTCCAATATCGCGTCAGGGACATTTAGTTATTACGATAATGCCACGCTAACAATCAATCATCCGCGTGGGAATTGGGATGTCACGAACAACGTATTTATTCAAGGATGGTATACTCTTTCAGGTGCAGAAACGTATTATCCAAACTCAACTTATGCCATTTCTTATGTATTTGACCCGGATTGGGGTTGGTTGCAGGCGCGGCAGAAAAAACTGGAAGGGTATCGCGCTCAAGGTTTGGCAAATACCAACCGCTCTGTTGTTAGTGAAACGCTAAACGTCATGGCGTTGACATGGCAGTTGGAAGTCGGAGATTTAAGCACGGCTATAGGAGTGCAGGCGGGCGTATTGCCAATGTTCTATCAGCGTATAGGCCGCATGGCGCAGGAGGCTGGCCGTGGTTACTATGTGGATGTCGCTTATATGACTACTGGCTCTCCTTCAAGCACGGGCAATACATGCAACAGCTATAACTGCGACCCCAACGAAGGCGAATGGTTCGATCAATTTGCCTATTTTGGAAGCGCAATGGAACATGGAATGATTGAACAATTGCAATCAAGCAATCTTGTGGCGGGTTCGACGGTAAAAGTGATAGAAATGGCCAACACAAATCACCAGGCTATTTACATAGCCAATAGCAGCAACTGGTCAGCCGTTCAAAATCAATTGACGAATTATAGCATTTCCACTTTGGCTGCCAACTATATCAACCAAGGCTACACATTGCTTTTGCCTCAAAACGGTCAGACGCAGATGAGCGCGGGAACAAATGGCTGGAGTGGGCATGGTTTTATGGCGCGATTGCCCAATAATGGCGGCACTTATATGCTTGTCGGCCCCGGATTGGACGGCGGTTATGCTGGAAATCTAAATGCGACAATTGACCCGACATTCATCAATTATTATGGTTACTCCCAACCTTCATTTTATTATTCCTCGCCGCCATCACTGCCGAATTTTACGGCCGCTGACCCGGTGGATATGGCGGACGGAACCTTCCAAGTTCAGGCCACCGATTTGTCTTTGGGGCAGACCGAACCGCGCGGATTAAGTTTTTCCCGGTATTACAACAGCAGCCGTCGCAACAGCAATCTGGCTGGCATCGCTCCAGGCTGGGTTCACAATTATTACATCAATGCCGCCAATATCAGTTCTCCAGAAGCGGGGCTTGGCGGAACAACACCGGCACAAGCAGCGGCGATGCTGACGGCCACAGCGTCGGCAATCAGTTTTTACAACCAGGGACAACTTGACCCAAAAAACTGGACTGTCACTGCCTTGATTGCCAAATGGGCGATTGACCAGCTTACGGCAAAGGCTGTTTCCGTCAGTCTCGGCAAAGACACAATTCAATTTATTCAACAACCGGACGGCAGTTACACGCCACCGGCGAATTGCACGATGACGCTCATGCAGAGCGGTTCGACCTACACCCTACAAGAACGCCACGGAAGGACTTTCAAATTTAATGGTTCAGGATGGTGCACCAACATCGTGGATCCATACGGCCAGTCCGTGACGCTCGGCTACAATTCGAGCAATTGGGTCACGTCGGCAACGGATTTGAAAAATCATTCTCTCACGTTCAATTACAGCAGCACCAGCCCCGTCCGGTTGATTTCCGTGTCTGATAGCGGGGGCCGCTCGATTTCGTTAGGATACAGCAGCAGCAATGATTTGGCTTGCGTCACCGACCCCGAAGGCAAAACCAATACTTTCCTTTACGACACCAATCATCAAATCACGGCCACCTTCAACGGCCTCGGCCAGTTGGTCGCCAGCAACATCTATAATGGCTTTGGCCGGATAACGACGCAATACACGCAAGGCAATACAAACAGGACGTGGCGCGTCTTCTGGTCAGGCTGGCAGACCGTCTCGCAAGACCCGGCGGGCGGGCAGCAAATTTATTTTTACGACGACAAAACCCGTCTCATCGGACAGCAGGACGCCTTGGGCAACTTGAGCCAGAAGATTTACGATGGACAGGACCATATCGTGACGACCATTTCGCCTTTGGGCGAAACCAACCAATTCGTTTACGATGTCAACCACAACTTGCTTGAGACCATTGATCCTTTGGGTTTCACCAACCAATTTTTCTATGACGGCCAGAACAATTTGACTCGCGCCCTGGACGCGCGCAACAATCCGTCCACCTTCGGTTACAACGGTCAGTTTTCACTCATCGGCCAAACCAACGGCGCGGGCGATTGGGTCAATTACACCTACAACTCGGACGGCACGCTCGCCAGCCGCACCGACTCTGGCGGCGCGATTCAATATGATGGTTATGATACTTACGGCCAGTTGACCCATATCACTTATCCCACCGGCGACCACGAAAGTTTCGGGAACAATCCGTTTGGGGACGTGACCAGCCACACCGACGGCAACGGCAATGTGGCAACGTTTAGTTACAACAACCGCCGCCAGTTGACCAATTCCGTTGCGCCGACAAACATCCTTGTAAAACTGGCTTACGATGCTGCTGGCAATCAATTGAGCGCCACCGACGCGCGCGGCAACACCGCCAGCAACGTTTGGAGCGCCACCGGCAAGTTGTTGGCAGTAATACTTCCGTCCACGCCGCAGGGGACGCCGGTGACTACCAATAGTTACGATAACCGCGACTGGCTGGCGCAAACGCTCAATCCGCTGCAAAAGGCAACGCAGTTCACCGATGACTCTGTCGGCCATTTGCTGGCCATGACCGACCCGCTTTCACGAACGGCGACCTTGGGTTACGATGCCGACGGCCGCACGATTGCCGCGACCAACGCGGTGCGGGAAGTGACCCGCCAGACGTGGGATGCGCGGGGCAAGTTGATTAAACTGACCGATGGCGCGCAACACACTTCATCGAGGGGATACGATGGCGCGGGCAATCAAATTATTCTGACCAATCGCAACGGCCAGGTGTGGCAATTCCAATTTGACGGGGCGAATCGTTTGACCACCACCACCTCGCCGGGGACCCGGCAAACCGTGTTGACGTGGAATCATCAAGGTTTGCTGAACACCGTCAAAGACCCGCTCAACCAGACCACCACCCTCAACTACGACGGCAAACGCCGGTTGACCAATCGGGTTGACAATGTGGGCACGACTACCTTCGGTTACGACGCCAACAACAACCAAACGAGCGTGATCGAAAACGGCAACACCAACACTTGGACTTACGACGCCTACAACCATGTTTCCAGCTACAAGGACATTTACGGAAATCTCATTCAGTATCGTTACGACGCCAACGGAAACTTGACCAACCTTATTTATCCGGGCGGGCGGACGGTCGCTTATTTTTACGACAGCCTGAACCGGCTGACGAACGTGACGGATTGGGCGCAGCGCAAGACTACCCTCACATACGATCTTGCCAACCATGTTACGGGCATCACACGTCCGAACGGTTCTTATCGGACGATGAGTTACGATGCCGCCGGCCAGTTGTCGAACGTATGGGAGCAAATGGCAAACACTCTGCCAATTGCTTGGTTCCGGTTTAACTGGAATTCCAATGCAACCGTGAATTGGGAATTCCTCGCGCCACCGCCGCACTCGGTGACGGTGCCGACGCGGACGATGACGTATGACAGCGACAACCGGCTCTATCAATTCCAAGGGCCGAGCATGGGCAGCCTTCAATCCGTCAGTATTGACTCGGACGGAAATTTGACGAGCGGCCCGTTGACCAACGATACATTTGCTGCCTACACCTATGATGCTCGGAACCGTTCGTCAAACGCGGGCGGCGTCACAAATACCTATGACCCGGCAGGAAACCGCATCGCCATCGCCATCGGAACGAACACGACGCGATTTGTCGTTAACCCCAATGCAAACTTGCCACAGGTGTTGATGCGAATCAAAAACGGGGTCACGAATTACTACGTTTATGGGCCGGGCTTGCTGTATCAGGTGACGGAAACCGCCACGAGGACAAACACCCTGACGTATCATTTCGATTATCGCGGTTCGACGATTGCGCTTTCTGGCGACAATGGAGTTGTCACCGACAGGATTGAATACAGTCTCTACGGGCTGATAACTTATCGCGCCGGAACCAGCGACACGCCGTTTTTGTTCAACGGCAAATATGGCGTAACGACTGACCCCAACGGCCTGTTTTATATGCAGGCACGTTTTTACAATCCCTATCTTTGCCGATTCATCAGCGCCGACCCGTCCGGTTTCGGCGGCGGCCTGAATTTTTATGCTTACGCCAATGCGAATCCCGTCAGTTACCTTGACCCATTCGGTTTGGGGGCGGTCAGCGACAATTTGCTGGCGTCGGCATCGTGGTTTAACGCGCCCACACCGGAAGAGCAGCAGATGCAGCAGGTGCTCGCGGGTTTTGTGAATCTTGTCACGCTTGGCGGGGCTAATCTCATTTCATCCGCGACCAGCGGAACGGATTTAACGGGAAATAATTTGAACGTGGCGGATGCGTTTGAGCAGTCGTTGGAAACTACGGCGTTCGTTTCATCGTTAGCGTTCTCACTGCCCGCAGATGTTCCAGCAATTACGCTCGATGGAGCAGGCGGCGACGTTCTGCTTAATCAAACACTCCGATTAGTTGATACACTTGATTGGAGCACTGCCCCTGACGCGGCGGTGGTTTATTCGGGAAATGGTCAAGGAGCATTGGCGACAGCTTTTGCCCAACAAAACAATTTGACGACAATTGCGATGACGCAAGGCGGGCAACAATTAGAGGAAGATTTGGTCTTTCAGAGGCTCTTCCCGGCTCAACAACGTCAAGTATGGGAATATGCTTCCACGCCTTTTGCTCAAGGAGCGTCAGGCAACGTGAACGCATTTGTTCTAAATCCTCGCCCAGCAAGCACTTTTTTAAATGTCGAATTGCCCATTTTGCAAGCAAATCCGAATGTGAATTTAATTCATCATTAACAATGACTCCTAATTTTTCATTTCAATTAAGACCCGTGACATATCAGGGAAAGGTTGTGCCTAAATGTGAAACCATTATTTATGAAGAACCAGACCATAAACTGGTGATTGAATTCGACATTTCGGGTGTTCCGCAGTTTGATTTGTGCTGCGATGATGTCCAATTTCAAAAGTGGACAGAACCAGCAGGCAAACCAATTCCAAAAGAGAAACAGGAAGAAATAATAAAACGAATGCGCCATTGGGCGCGAACAGAAAAAGGCTTGCGCCTCGACATTGGCCCCGGCGTTGATTTTGTCGCATACATGGAAAAGCAAGGATTTATACCGGAGCGCCGACCCGATGGCACGACTGTTTTCAAACGCCCAAATCGAAAGAAATAAAATGAACTCGCAAAATTACCGCCTTTTGTTCAAACTGCCTACCGTGCAGAAACGGGCCAAGACATTCACCTTAACAATCGTTTGCATTGCAAGCGCATTTGCGGTCACAGCGCACGCGCAGACCAATGCACCGGCAGTTTCAGGTTTCAACGGCAAACTTGATTACGCCGGTGGCAACATGGATTCCCACGAAGGCAACGTTTTCGATGCCAGCTTCACTCTTCCAGTCACGCATCAAACGGGTTTCCAAGCCGACGGCCTTTACAGTCGGGTTTCTGATTTGAATTTTTACGGCGGCGGCGGACACGTCTTTTGGCGCGACCCAAACATTGGACTCCTCGGTCTCACCGGCGGCTACCTCTACCGAACTGGTGTTGATACATATCAGGTCGGCGCGGAAGGCGAATACTATCTTGGCCGGTTCACCTTCGGTGCCTTTGCCGGTGTCGGCTCAATCAATTACGCCAATCCCGCGCCGTTCATTGACACAAACCCTACCAGATTTGTCGGGCGGATTTCCGCCGATTATTATCCTTTGAACGATTTGCGTGTCGGCGCTTCATACACAACCGCTTTCAGGGAGAACTTGGCCAAAGGCGAGCTTGAATACCAAACTCCCATCCGTGGCCTTGCCCTCACAGCCGAAGTTTCCTGCGGCAGTTATGGCTACCATGATTATTTGTTCGGCATCCGATATTATTTTGGCGGCAAAAAAACATTGCGCGACCGTCAGCGGCAGGACGATCCGCCCGGCCTGATGCGGCAAATCCTGCAAGGACTTGGTGTTTATGGTGCTGAATTCAACCACAAGGGCAATGAATATATTTCGAGCCATCCGGGGTCTGGCAGCTTGGGAGGCAATTACGGTTTGGGAATGTTCCCCATTGGTTCAAATCCGCCGCCGTTTTGATTCTCCTCGACACCAGTTGTTACGAACTTTTTTGGCATCGTAAAAATTGCCAAATCGGTGTCGTAAGGTTTTTGGCGTATGACCGCACTGTCATCGTAATTTGTAGCCGAATGGCCGCGCTCTGATCGTAAGGTTATGACGCGGCTGTTTCATTTTTGGATTTCAAGTGACTGGGGGATTTCTCGCCCCATTCCCGAAACCAAAATCCGACCGCATCGCCGTTAAGGTCATCAACCACCTCGGCGACGAGGTCATGAAGGCGTTCAAGGTGTCGGAAGCAAAGTAGAATAACTTCGATTCTTTCAGCAAGAAAAGTCTATTCTTTCGCAATTTCAGGTTGGTTTAGAATCGTAAGTTCATACATCCTTCAACAGAAAATCGCCATGCACTTCCATAAAAGTCCTCAGTTGGAAACAGCAAAAAAAATCCTTTCTGATCTTAAGATAAGCGACAAGGACAGGAATTTATCCGCTAAATTTCCGCCGTTTCAATGCTTGCTGGGTTGGCTTGAAAAACAACAGAAGAGTTTTGACTCATGGCATAATGATCCGGCGTTTATTCCGCCGGGAAATTCCCCGCCTAAGTTCTGTTCCCCGCTTGAGTTCTGGAATGAGCAGGTTGCGATTCACCTTGAGCTTGTGAAATGCCTTGCTTCGCTTGACCCAAGCATTCAAGTCCCGCCATCAGACCCTAAACTTTTGGCTGCTCTCGCAACCTATAAGGATGATGACGAAGGGGCTGCCGAGATAATGGCTGGTTTGATTATGGAATTTGCGGAGTTGTTTTCGACTGCAAAAAAGGGCATTCCGCCCAATCGAGTAACGGAGAAGTTGCAGGAACAGTTGGCGATTGGTATTGTTTCAAATAAATTCAACATCCTTTTAAGGCACGCCATTGATTCTGAAAATCAAAAAATGCTTGATTGGTTAATACACCGACACAAAAAAATTGATTCTATTTCAGAAATAAAGATCGACCCTGCGTTATGGACGGAGGCAGAAAATTTATACAATAGGCTTGTCCACCCAAAACCGGTAGTGTCTTCTCCACAAGATGAACACTGAAAATCATGCCGGCGCTATCTGCAAATTCCCGCTTTGGCGAGCATAGTCGTGTGGCCACAAGAGTGGCACACGACGCTCGCAAGGATTGGGGCGATTTCGCCCCCTTCCTTGACCTACCCCCGGGGCGCAGTTCTGCCTCTGCGCCAGCCGGTTTCCGGCTATGACTGAATGACGAAATCCCGCCCAAAAAAAGCGCGTCGCGAACGTATCCTGAAGATACGTTTTTCCGATGGCGAATGGGCGAAAATTCGTGAGACGTTCCCCCCGCGCAAGGTTGGCACCGCGATACGGGCGCTGGCTCTCTGGCGGGAGCCGCCCTTCAAAAGCCCTATGCTTGAAGTCCGCCGGGAATTGCTGCTCCAATTGGCGCGCATCGGCAATAATCTGAATCAGGTTGCCAGAGGTATCAATGAGGCGAATCTGGCGGGCAACAAGGTGGACGCCGTCCGGGTGCTCGCCAAGCTCGCCGAGATTCAGGAGGCCATCGAAAAGCTGTAGGGTTATATGATTTTCAAGCCGTTCAAGGGCGGGCGTGCCACGGTTGATTACCAGATGCGAAACAAGACCGCGAAGGTCTTGCGCGGCAATCCCCGGCAAACCCAGCGGCTGATTCAGGCATCCAGATTTGCCCAGCCCTATTGCGGCATGACCTTGAGCTTTGAGGAGGAAATCCCGGCGGGAGTCGAGGCCAGGATTTTAGACGAATTCGTTGATTTGATTCACGGCGGCTTGGATCACGAATCGCTGGCCATTTTGATTGTCAGGCACACGGACAAACGGCATCCCAAAACCGGGAAAATTCGCCCTGATTACCACATCACCACCGTCGAAACCGAACTGAAAACCGGCAAGCACATCACCATCTACCATTACAAAAAAGACCACGACATTTTTTACGCCTGGGAACGGATGATAAACATCCGGTATCATTTCAGCCGCCCTGATGATCCGTCGCGCCGAAGGACGATTAACATTCCCAAACGGCTTGGCAAAGACCGGAAAGCCGCGCTTGCCGCCATTGACCAGGCTGTGCAAGCCGAAGTCATCGCCGGGCGTATCAAAGACCGCTCCGACGTGGTTCAATTTTTGGAACAGGCTAAATTCACGGTGAACCGGCAGGGCAAAAATTATCTTGGTATTGAAGACATGGACGGCAATAAACAACGATTGAAAGGATTATTTTATGACAGCGGATTCGATGTCCGAAAACTTGCAAAAAGCCCAGCAGGAACGCCAGCAGGCGCAGGCGGAGGAGATCAGGAAAATTATGGAGACGTGGAAAAGCGATTTTCAAAGCTCGTTGCTGGCCGAGTCGAAAAATTTCAGAAACTCTATCGCGGCGACCGAACGAAAGGTAAAAAGGCTGCTTTGGGCGGCCTCAGTGATAACCGCATTGGCAGTGTTGACCAGTTCAGTCCTGATATTGGAATCGCTGCGCACGGCGCACCAGATGAGCCAGCAGGCACAATTGATGCTGGGCAGCCAGACAGCATCCGAATCTCTGCGGGAACTGGATTTGATTCCAGTCGGCAATCTGGTGAAAGGGAAGGACGGCAAGACCTACATCGAAGTGAAACCATCGGAATGAATTATGAAAAACCAGCAATCGGAATTGACGAATCTGTTATTGAACAAATTGGACGAATTGGTGCGCGATCAAGAACAGCAGCAGATGCAACAACAGGAATTCTTTCAGCAACAGCAATTGCAATGGGAAGAAAAAGTGTCGAATTTGACGGCGCAAGTTCAGGATTTGCAGAAACAGTTGCAAACTTTGTCCAAGTCGTTGCAACCTTTGACCGAGCAATTAAATTCGCTCGCAACCCTCTCGGCTACCTTGCGCGATTCTTGATGAAGAAAATCAGAATCAAGCGTCGGGAACGGCTACCCGTTCCGCCGCAAATTCCTTTTCCATAACCCAACTCCTTGACCAAACTTCACTGACTCCACTCCGCGCCGGCTTGTTCTCGACTTCGCTTGTGTGCTCGCTGCTCGCGTCTAATTTCACCCGCCCCCGCGCCAGACTTCCGGCCAGCGGACAGGAACCGTTGGCCGAAAGACTGGCTTGCCCCAAGACCCCACGCGACCGGCTCCGCCACCGCTGCGCTCGCCCAATCCGCGCTTCGCTCCGCCAGCAAAGTTTCGTCACTTGCAAAATTGATTGGACGGAGACTGCGGAAAGTTGCCACGGGCGGGAAAAACACCGTGCCCGCCCGCAGCAATTTTCCGCAGACTCCTGGCAGGCCAAAACCACGGCCCTGCCGGGGGCAGAGAAGTTAGATTTTCTTTTTTCATCCAGTTCACGCCCGCCGTCACCCCACCATTCGCCGCTCGCCCGTCCGACACCGCGCCGAGATTTGGTGCGGTAGCGAAAATCGCGCCAGCGTCGCCCCTTCACCCCCGCCACTGTCACGCTTTCCGCTTCCGCCAAGCATTTAATGCGCTACCGCGCGCGGCGCGCTGTCTTCCGATCCGGCGAAGCGAGCGGCAAACGGCAGGGTGACGGACAGCGGTTTCAAAAAAAATGAAAACGAAAATAAGTATATGTGAAGCGTCGGCTCCGGCGAGTGTCCGGCCATCGTCGGTTTCAATAAAGGGGGGCTTATGATTCTTCCAGTTTCGATGAAGCTCTTTTTGGGCGTGTTGCTCATTGAGGAGCAGGTTTTGTCGCGCGTTGAGGCCGACGAAATTTGCCGCGCGATTGACCGCCATGTGTGCGGCGATTTCGGTCTGGTTTCGGCGGAGGAACGAGCGGCCAACGAGGACGGTTTGCGGCAGGGTTTGCCGGTGCGTTCGATGTTCCGCGCGAGCAACGGAATTCTGTTTTGCGTGGAAACGACCGGCAATCGGTTGCAAACGCGAATTTTCTTGAAGGAGGTTTTGCCGTGAATTTCCCGCCGCGCATCCTCCACGTGGACGCCGATAATTTCTTTGCATCGTGCGAGGAAATTTTGTCGCCGGCGTTGCGCGGGCGCGCGTTGATTATTGCCGGAGGCCGTCGGCAGGATGGCATCGTCTTGTCGGCGAGCCGCCGCGCGAAACAGTTTGGCATCAAGTCCGGCATGGCCGTTTTCGCCGCGCAGCGTTTGTGCGCCGGGTTGGTTTGCTGTCCCGCGCGGGTGGCCGAATATCGTTTGATTTCGGCGCGGATGTTTTCGGTGATGAGTCGTTTTTCGCCGTTGGTGGTGCCGGTGTCCGTGGACGAGGGGTTTTTGGATTTTTCCGCCGAGGCCGACGGCGCGGCACGCTGGCGCGAGTTGAGCGCGACGGTATCGCGGGAGATTGGTTTGAATTTGTCCGGCGGGCTGGCAAATTCGCGCTGGCTGGCGAAGCTGGCGACGGACGCCGCGAAGCCGGGCTTCCTGGTAGTTGCCGCTGGGAGGGAGAAAGAATTTTTGTTGGCGCGTGATCTCCGCGAGTTGTCTGGCATCGGCGAGAGCCGCGCGCAGGCGTTGGCTGCTTTGGGCGCGCGGACGTTCGGCGATGTCGCCCGGCTGCCCTCGATGCTGCTGCGTCAGCGGTTCGGCATTTGGGGGCAGAAATTATTTTTATTCGCAAATGGCGAATGGCGCGAAAAACTTTTTGCCGAGGCGCGGACACGCACGATGATTTCGCGGAATAAAACTTTTGCGTTCGATGTTCGCGATTATGGCCGCGTTTTGCGGTTTGGTTTGGCCGAGGTGAAAAAACTTTTAGCGCAGTTGCGGCGCGAGCAGCTTGCGCCGCGCGAAATTTCCGTCGCCGTCCGGTTCGCCGATTTTAGCGAGTTCCGCGCCGAGCACCATTTTCGCGTGGCGCAGGAGCGCGACGAGATGATTTGCGAAATGTTTGTCGCGAAGTTCAGCGAGTGCATGAGCGGCCAGACAAAGTTGGTTCGCCAACTCCGCGTCGCGCTGCGCGGCTTGTCGCCGCGCCCCCCGCAACGGTTATTGTTTGAGTGAGATTTTTTCCTCCCACGTCTGGTAGCCATCCCACCAAATCCAAATCACATAGCGCCCAACCATCGTTATCTTGTAACACTTCATGCCGAGGCGGTTGGGATAGACAATCTCTTTCAAGGGATAGGGCATTTCGTCCAAGTCATCCAGAATCCCCCCCGTGAACAGGTCTATCCGCTCGATGATGCGGCGAAACAGCGCGCGCAGCGCAAGCCGCGCTTCCCGCGTCGAGGCTTCCGCCAGTTCCGTGAACCGTTCCTGCTCTTCCTCAAAACTGTCCACCGCATGGCGCTCCGCTTTCTGCTTCTGCGTTTCCACCGCCAGTTCCTTTGCCAGCCGCCTGGCCGTGCCTTCCCGCTTTTCTATCTGCGCCATCACGAGCGCCGATTCCTTGCCCGCTTCCAACGCCTTGATCAGATTCGTCAGCGCCTTGTCATTCTCCTTTTTCTCCGCTGTCAGTTGCGCCAGCCGGTTGGATTCCGCCGGCAGACGCTTCGGCATGATTTCGTGAAAGCTCATTTCCTCAAAGTGCCGCATGAAATGCTGCTCGAAGTCCCGATAGTGCATCATCTCGCGCGACAGCGGTTTGGGTCCGGGGTTTTTGCCTTTGGCAATGGCTTTGTGCCGTTCGTGGCAAAGCGGATCAACGCTCGCATAATCGCTTTGCAAATAGATGTATCCCCGCCCCTTGTCCTGCATAAAGAACTTCATCCGGTATTCCGGGTGGTAGCCGTCGAACAGCAGCCCCGAAAATAGGTTGTTCACGTCTGATTGCGGCCCGGCGGTGAATTCCCGTTTCTCCGGCTGGATGGACGCCCAGGTTTTCTCATCCACCACCGCCGGATAGTAGCCTTTGATTGGCTCGCCATTCGGATTCTTCCGTTGGAGCGGGTGCAGTTCGCCCAGCAATGTCCGCGACTTGATCAGTTCCAGAATGTAATTGTCCCGCCATCGTCTCGCCCGCGACCACACCGGCACGGCTTCCGCGTCCAGCATCCGGGCGATCTCGCGTTTCCCCTTGCCCTCTTTCACCAGCCGGATTATTCGATGGATCAGTTGAACCCGCTCCGGTATCGGCTCGAATCCTGTCTTGTCGGCTTTCAGCCGCAGCCACGCCGGACAATGCCGCGTCATCACTGCCTTGCCCTCCATTGCCAGCTTGCGCTTTTGCGCCCAAGCCGCGCCGGTCAGTTCGCTCTTGCGGTTGCTTTCCTCGTTTGCCCGTTGCATGATGGCCAATGACGCAACCAGATTGGAAAATTCATCAATGGTTTCCCTCGTGTGAAATCTTCCATCTTCCAACGTCACGATGTCCACGCCCGCCTCGATGACCTCGGCAACTTTCTCATACACCTTGCGCGGCTTTAACCTTGAAAATCGGTCGAAGTTTTCCACCACCAGCACCGACCCTTTTGGAATTTTCCCCGCCTTGGCCGCGAAAATAAAATCGCCCAGCGCGCCCTTTTCGATGTTCTTGCCCGTCCATCCGCTCATGCCCAAATCTTCAAAGCGGACCTTGTTTAACAGGAAGTTGTGTTTCTGGCAGAATTCCTCTGTCCGCGTGATCTGGCGTCGGAAAGAATCCCCAGCCGCTTGCGCCGCGCTGGAGAAACGGATATAGCTGTAGGCGTTACGTTTCACGTATGACTCGATTGTTGTGTCCATAATTTAGCATGATTTGTTGTTTATGCAAATCACACGAACAATCGTGCCCATCCGTGGTTAAAATGATTTCACGTTGACCTCTGAACATATCACACCGGCTTCAACCGTGCCGGGCGACATCTTCGCCACGACGCACTGGACGGTTGTGCTCGCGGCGGGCAAACGTTCCACGCC
>CAYYWB010000019.1:0-22219 GCA_964475285.1 uncultured Bifidobacteriaceae bacterium
CAACAAATGGAATCCCGACGTGGACGACACCGCGATGGTGCTGCTCGCGCTGCGCAAAATTCCGACGGATAATCCGCAACGACGCGACGAATGCTTCCAGCGCGGTTTGAAATGGATGATGACGTTCCAGTGCAAAGACGGCGGCTGGGCGTCGTTTGACAAGGATTGCACGAAAAACATCCTCGAAAAAGTGCCGTTTGCCGACCACAACGCCATGCTCGACCCCGAATGCGCCGACATCACCGCGCGTATCCTGGAATTGCTCGGCTACGAAAACTGGAAAACCGATCATCCGCAGGTGAGAGAAGCATTGCAGTTCGTTCGCGAACATCAGGAACCCGACGGCTCGTGGTATGGCCGCTGGGGCGTGAATTACATTTACGGCACTTGGCAGGTTCTGCGCGGAATGCGCGCGATGAATCTCGACATGAACGAAGCCTGGCTCCAGCGCGGTCGCGCGTGGCTCGAAAGCGTCCAGCGTGACGACGACGGCTGGGGCGAGCGCTGCAACACCTACGACGACCCGGTTTTCAAGGGGCAGGGACCGAGTACCGCGTCGCAAACCGCGTGGGCCGTCATGGGCTTGTGCGCGTTCGACGATCCGGAAAATCCCGCGCTCAAACGCGGCATCGAATATTTGATCCGCACGCAAAACGCCGACGGCTCGTGGAGCGAGGGCGAGACGACCGGCACCGGTTTCCCGAAGGTGTTTTATTTGAAATACGACATTTATCGAAATGCCTGGCCGCTGCTGGCGCTGGCAACCTACCGGAAACTGCTTCAACGTGGCAACAACTTCAACAGCCAGCCGGTTTCCAGAACTTAAGTTGCTGCGCTTCTCCGACCACGGATGGATGCAACTGAACACGGATAAAGGCGAAACCCAACTTGTCAGGCGCGACCTGCTTCAACCAGCCTATTTCCTTGAAATCATGGAGACATCGCTCGGACAAGGTTTGAAAACCGCGCTGCCCGCTCGGTGACTGTCCTGCTCGGATGGTCTATCTCTTCCGGCGCATTCCACAGAACATAAAACTCGAAGTCAGTCGCCGTGCGCTTGTGGCTTTCAAAAAACTCCTCCAGCCGGGGTTTCATTATTTCCTGCGCCGCCGACAACGCATCCTGCGCATTCTGCGCATTTCCGCCGGGCCATAGTTCTGATCGAATTTGGTAGCGCGAGACCTCGCCGCCGGGGCCGATGGCAAGGTCGTTGTCGCCGCTTTCAATCATGGAAAGCGCCGACCACCGATCCATCGCCGGTGCAGTCAGACAAATCATCGCCAGACAAAAAATGGCCGGAATTTTCATGCAGCGGCCATCGAGCAGTTCCCATTCCCGCCACCCGGTAAAAGAGAGAGCGCGGATTTTTTTTGGTATGTTCATCCGCGCTCTCATTGTTGTTTCAGGGTCAATTCGATTGCGGATTAGAACCAGTATCTCACACCAATTCCCGCATTGAAGTCCCCGCGCAAACCGGGTGAGAAATCGAGAATGGGCGCTATTTCCATGAATATGTCCACCGGCGTGTTCTCCGGAAAATATGAGATGCCGACAGGCCCGCGGACGCCGAAACGGTTGTCGTCGTTGTGCCGGAACTCGATGCTTGGCCCGGCGCCGAAATACACCGCAGCACGCCCGCGTGCAGCCGGGATCAGGTCAAAGTTGTGCCATAGGATGTCGGCGTTCAGGTAAATATTCCTGTCATCCCGCAAAGACCAGCCCATTGTGGCGTCAATGGCGACGGCATCGCTGATCCAAAACTTTGCCGTCGGGCCGGTCGGCTCGCCGATGACGAGGCCGGCGCCGAATTTTCCCGTCATGTCATCCATGGAACGGTTCATCGATCTGTGCAGCGTGGTGGCTGTGTTGTTGGTGCCTGGCGCTTCATCCGCCAGGGCGGAAACGCCCGCGAACAACGCCAGCATGGTCAGTAGGTTTATTGTTTTCATGGTTTTATCAGTGGTTTCTCCAGGGGTGTGTGTTTTCGTCGGGGTCTTGCATCGTTGGAGGGACAAAGCGGAACTCCGAAGGGCGTCCCGCCATGCGCGCAATGCGGACTTCATCCGGCTCATCCAAGAGGTCGCGAATCGTCGTGAACAGTTTTTGCAGATCGAGCGGTTTCTCCATCAACGCCCCGATGCCCGCGGCGAGGGCCGTAAAACGCTGGTTGGGGCGGGCCGTGATGACGATGACCGGCAGGAGCGGATTTTTTGAGGTGAGTTTCTCAAAGGTGTCCCAGCCATCCAGGCCCGGCATGTTCAAATCCAGCAACAGCAGGTCAAATTGCCCGCGGCTGGCCAGTTCAATCGCCTCGATGCCGTTGGTCGCCGGCACCACGAAGTAACCCTCCCCGGTCAGCAGGCGGGTCAGCATTTGCCGGATGGCGGGTTCATCATCCACCAGCAGGATTTTTTCCATCACCGGTTGCGCCGTCTTGGACGGGGCGGCGTCGGGCAGTTCAAGCACGGCATTCATGATTCACTCCTTCTCTTTGAATTGTTGATCTCATTTGGTTCATGCGACACCTGCGTTTTTTTGTTCAAGCCGATAAGAGCGCAAAGCATGCCAACATTAAAAAGGCCGTTGATCCCGTCATTATTCGGAATTTTCAGCTGCTGGGATGTGGGTTTGTCGGCTGCCGGTGGTTACTTGTTTTCCAATGTTGGCAATTCTCTGATCATCTGGCGCCATCCGTTAAAAACGAGGCCAACACGCAGTCGGCCGGCAACGGGGAAATAGTTGGGGCGCAATCGGAAATCGCCTGGGTCTGCGAGTTGGACTGATGAAATTCTCGGGCCGAACGGCTTGACAACAAATACGTCGAAGGCGAAATCATAATTAATGAGGCTGGTGATCGTTTCAAATCGTCTGCCATTCACGGCGGCCTTCAAGGACGGGGCGCCGGAATTCAAGCCGAGCGCCGGTGGATTGACCACCGGCTTGTGGAGCTATTTGAACCGCAAGACACCGGATGGGACGGAGCACCCGGATTTTCTGTGGATGGGCTGGCCCGGCGCGGGCGTCCCGACCGAACAGGAGGCAACGGTGCGGACTTATGCCGAACAACAGTTCAAATCAAGCCCCGTCTTTTTGCCGGAAGAGAGCATGGACCGGTTTTACCTCGGATTTTACAATAAGACCCTCTGGCCGCTGTTCCACTATTTTCCCACGCTGACGCATTACGAGGAGGAGAACTGGCAGGAATACCGGCACGTCAACCAGGTCTTTGGCGAGGCGGTGGCCAGCGCGCTGCGGCCGGACGATGTTCTTTGGATTCACGATTACCACCTGATGCTCCTGCCGAAACTGGTGCGCGAAAAATTCCCGGAAATGCCCATCGGCTTTTTCCTGCACATCCCGTTCCCGTCCTGGGAAATTTTCCGGATGCTGCCGCGTCCGTGGCGCGAGGAAATCATTGACGGGCTGCTTGGCTCGAGCCTGCTCGGTTTTCACACGCATGATTATGTCCGGTATTTCCTGACCTCGGTGCTGCGCACGGCCGGTTATGAACACCATCTCGGCAGCCTGACGCTGCGCGACCGCGTGGTGAAGGTGGGGCCGGTAGCGGCGCCGGTTGCTCTGATTGCAGGAGGAGGGATGACTTTTTTTTCAAGTGATGTTATCTTCGATGCCAGAAAGGCGGGGGTATGCCGTGAATCCAGGAATCAAATTAAGGCTCACGATATTTGTTTCGACAATCACATTGCTTTTGATGCTGATTGCCTGGACGGCGCATGTCGTCTGGCAGCGGATTGATGAACTCCGTGAAAAATTCGCCTTTGTGCAACTGCAAAGTTTTCAGAACGCCGACCATTTGCAGCAGACCATCCTTGGCTTGAACAACCTGGTGCTGCGTTACGCGGCGTATCACAACACTGGAGATTGGACACAATTTGCTGAGGTTAGCAGCGGATTGGGAAAGTGGATCAACGAGCAGCGTCCGATTTCCTCCCCGCAGGAGGAGCAGCCTTTGCTCTCCCAAATCAAGTCCGGCTACACCAATTACCTGTCGGCGGCCAGCGCCGTTCATACGTTCATTTCCGGCGGCCGTCAGTCCACCATGGGCGTGCTGGGATTGGCTGATTTTGAAAAGCAATCCAGAAGCATTTTGAATCTCGGTTTTCAACTGGCCCAGATTCATCAGCAATCGCTTGTGGCGTTCCAGAGTCAGTCCGCAAAAACGCTGAATATTCTCCGGTTCATCCTGATCTGTTCACTGGTATTGCTGCTGGCCGCCGGTGCATGGCTGTCGGTGGTGGTGTATCAGGGCCTGATTGCGCCCCTGAAAGTGCAGTTGGTGGAAAGCCGGCAGCTCCTGGAACGGCAGGAAAAATTGGCGTCACTCGGAATGCTCGCCGCTGGCGTCGCGCACGAGATCCGCAACCCGTTGACCGCCATAAGAGCATGGCTTTACATGCAGCAAAAACGCCTCAAGCCCGGCACTCCCGAATTCGAGGACGCCAGTCTCATCTCCGGCGAGATCAACCGCCTGGAGCGAATCGTCAAGGACTTCCTGCAATTCGCCCGGCCAACCGAACCGCAACTCGTCGTTGTTCCAGCGGAACTGACCTTGGGCGAAGTGCAAAAATTGATGCAACCCGGGCTGAAAAAATCCAATATCAAACTGGTCCTCGATGAAGTCGCGCCCGCGCTGATTCGCATTGACCCCGGGCAAATCAAGCAGGTGTTGATCAACTTGATTCAAAATGCAGCCGACAGCATCGGCAAGGACGGTTCCATCACCCTGCGGGCGCGACTCGATGAGAAGCGGCTGTCCGACCGGCAGACTGATGTGGTGATTCTTGAAGTGACGGACACCGGCAAGGGAATTCCACCGGAAGTGGAAAAGCGGCTGTTCGATCCGTTCTTTACCACGAAGGATACCGGAACCGGTTTGGGATTGCCGATTGCCGCGCGAATTGTTGAGAAGCACCACGGCGCGCTTCAATATCAAACCCAAGCCGGTCGCGGCACGACCTTTGGCATCATCCTCCCACGCGTTGAACCATGAATTCCCCCGCTCAAATACTCCTGGTCGAGGACGACAATTCGATCGTGACAATGCTCTGCCGCGTTCTGGCGGAGGAAGGTTGTGTGGTCCAGGTGGAACGGCGTGGCGACACCGGGTTGGAGCGGGCGAAGGACGCCGCGTTCGACATCGTCATCACTGACTTGAAATTGCCGGGGCTGAACGGCTTGGAACTCGTGCGCGAATTGCACGCTGCGCGGCCGCGACTGCCGATCCTAATGATGACAGCGCATGGCACGACGGAAACGGCGATCGAGGCCACCCAGTCCGGCGCCTACGATTATCTCGTCAAGCCGTTCGAGATGACTGTGCTGCTCGAATTGGTGGAGCAGGCCGTCGCCGCGAGCCGGCTCATGTCGGAGCCGGTGGAAATCGGCGTCACAGGGCCGGCGCGCTCCGCCATCGTCGGCAAAGGCCGCGCCATGCAGTCCATCTACAAGGAAATCGGCCGCATCGCGGCCAAACCGGTCGGCGTTTTGATTCGCGGCGAGACCGGCACCGGCAAGGAACTCATCGCGCGGGCGATTTACCAGCACAGCGACCGCGCCAACGCGCCGTTCGTTGCCATCAATTGCGCCGCCATTCCCGAAACGCTGCTGGAGAGCGAGTTATTCGGCCACGAACGCGGCACGTTCACCGGGGCCGAATCGCGCCGCATTGGCCGCTTTGAGCAGGCAAACCAGGGGACAATCTTCCTCGATGAAATCGGCGACATGACACCCGGAACGCAGGTCAAGCTGATGCGCGTGTTGCAGGAAAAAAGCGTGCAACGGCTCGGCGGCAAGGAAACCATTCCCGTGGACGTGCGGGTCATTGCCGCCACGCACCGGGATTTGGAAGCCGCCATCCGGGAAAAACACTTTCGCGAAGACCTTTACTACCGCATCAGCGTCGTGACGATTCATCTGCCGCCGCTGCGCGAGCGCAAGGAGGACATCCCGGACCTGGCAGATTTTTTCTTGCGGAAGTATGCCGCCGAATTCGGCGTGAAAGATCCTTCCATCCATGCGGACGCGGTTGAATTTTTGCAGGCCCAATCCTGGCCGGGCAATGTGCGCGAATTGGAGAATATCATCCGCAAGGTTTTGCTGCTGGCGCAGAATTACACCATCGGCGTCGAGCACGTCCGCGCGGCGCTGGCCAAAACCGGCCTGCCGGCGGCCTCCGCGGAGAAATCCCTCCGGGAATACGCGGACGAATTGATTGCCGCGGCGCAGCACGGCGAACTGGTGGACGCCCATCTGCGGTTGCAGGAGACCGCCGAACGGGTGATCTTCAGCCGCGCCATGGAACTGGCCAATGGCAATCAAGCCAGGGCCGCCCGCTGGCTCGGCATTTCAAGGCTGACCTTGCGGAAAAAACTGCTCCAGTTCGGATTGCACCAAGTCTAGTTAGGCAGTCGCCCTGGCGTGAATGTGCGCTGGAAATTGATGGTTTCAATTCTGCAATGCATTCGATTTCGGCACCTGAAAGTTGACAGGTTTGCCGCCGCCAATCATGCTTGTGGCGCCAATGCTTGAGCAGACCGTCCAGATTGTTTCCAACGAGCGCGACACGGATTCCTATTTCCGCCTCGTTCTGTCAGCGCCGCAAATCGCGCCGCTCATCCAGCCGGGCCAGTTCGCGCACGTCCGCATTTTGCCGCTGAAGGACGCGCTTCTGCGGCGGCCGTTCAGCATTTTTCAAGTTGCCGGGGACACGTTTTCCATCCTCTACAAAACCGTCGGCAAAGGCACGGACGCGCTGGCGCGGATGCGCGCCGGCGAGGAATTAAGCGTCATCGCGCCGCTCGGTCACGGCTTTACCGTTCCGAAAGCCGGCGGCGAAATTCCGCTGCTGGTCGCTGGCGGTTACGGCATGGCGGCGATGTTTCTGCTCGCGCAACGCTCGCCGCAAAAGGGCATTGTCTTCGTCGGCGGACGGCGGCGTGTGGATATTTTGTGCGAAAAGGAATTTGCCACCATCGGCTGGGAAGTCCGCGTAGCGACCGAGGACGGCAGCCACGGCGAAAAAGGCCTGGTCACGCAGCCGCTGCTGGCGGAAATTAAAAAGTCAAAACTCAAAACTCAAAACTTCAAAGTGTTTGCCTGCGGCCCGACGCCGATGCTCAAGGCCGTCGGCAAAATCGCGGACGTTTTCAACGTGCCTGCCGAGCTTTCGATGGACGAGCACATGTGCTGCGGCGTCGGCGTCTGCCTGACGTGCGTCATTCCGGTCAGAACCGGCGACAGTTGGGAATACCAGCGCACCTGCACGGAAGGGCCGGTGTTTGATTCGCGCCGGATTGTTTGGGAGATTGGGTAGCGGCGTCTCGGCAGAGCGCCGACATTGATTCAAACGCGCGGCGGTTCTTCACCACGTTCGGCAAACCATTGCCGGAGAAAAACCAGGTCGCCCGCATCCTTTTCGCGATGCGTCACAGCCTTCATCCGCCACAGCAATCGCGGCGACGCGAAGGGGATCGGCACGCCGTCCACTTCGCGCACGACCACGTCCTTCGCGGCCTCGGCGTAATCAATCCCACCCGCCGAACGCATCAAGTCCACGAGGATTTCGTCGCCCACGCGGATGACATTGTATTTCTGAAGTTCGCCCGGCTGGAGTTCGCGCACGGCGTTGTCGGGCAAGGTGGCGAGCGCGGAAAAGACTTTCGCCTCATTTTCCAAATCCGCCGCCACGATCAAATCCACGTCCATCGTCCGGCGGTTAAATTCGGCGGCGCGCATGGCAAAGCCGCCCACAACGACATATTTTGCCCCGCGCCGGTTCAGTTCGCGGCACAAGTCCCGCAAATCCTCCACCGACGGCTCGCGCGATTCTAGTTCGTTGGACGGGCGATCATCCGCCATAACCATTGGTCAGCTTCTTCGTGGGTTTTGAAACGATGCACACCGCGTGGAACACGGATGCCGCCGAGCGCCTTGCGCCAGGCGATGGAGTCCGCCTTGTTACTGGTCGCAGTCGAGAGTGCGCTGGCCATTTTCGTCCGCCGGCCGACAAAGCGGTCAATCTTTTCCTCGACGTTGATGAACGGTTGTTTCACGGCATCGGAAGCATAAGCCGCCCCGCTCTCCGGCGCAAGCCCGCCCGATTCCGGTTTTTGCGAATTGAGTCGTGGGGATTGAACCGCTAAGTTTTGCGGAGTGAAGTCCAAAGTCCAAAGTCCAAAGTCCAAAGTCCCGAAGTCGGACGCGGAAATCAATTTGTCAGTTCAAATCGGCAGGCTGATGATGCAAAATCCCGTCACCGTGGCCTCCGGCACGTTCGGCTACGGCGCGGAGTATGCCCGGCTGATTGACTTGAACCAGCTCGGCGCGGTCACGGTCAAGGGCATCCGGTTGAATCCCGTGCCTGGCAATCTCACGCCGCGCACGGCTGAAACCGCCAGCGGAATGCTCAACGCCATCGGCCTGCAAGGACCGGGCGTGGATGGCTTCATCAAAAAACACTGGCCGATTCTCCGCGAACTGAAAGTGCCGACGATCATCAACATCTGGGGCACGAGCGTCGAGGAATACGCAGAGGTTGCGCGGCGGTTCGACGCGCTCGGCGGCGTCGGCGCGCTGGAGCTGAATGTCTCCTGCCCGAACATCAAGGAGGGCGGCGCGCAGTTCGGCACAGACTTGAAATTGCTCGCGCAAGTTGTCGCCGCCTGCCGCAAAGCCACGACGCTGCCGCTCATCACCAAGATGAGTCCGAACGTGCCGAACATCGCGCCGTTCGCCAAGGCCGCCGAAGATGCCGGCAGCGATGCGCTGGCCATCACGAACAGTTTTCCGGCGATGGCGATTGACATCGAGACGCGCAAACCGAAGCTCGCGAACATTACCGGCGGGCTGACCGGCCCGGCCATCAAGCCGATTGCGGTCAAGCTCGTCTGGGAGGCGGCGAAGGCGGTGAGAATTCCCATCATCGGCATGGGCGGAATCCAAAACGCGGACGACGCGATTGAATTTCTCATGGCCGGCGCGACGGCGGTGGCGGTGGGCACGGCGAATTTCTACGAGCCGCAGACGGCGTTGCAGGTCATCGCCGGCATCCGCGATTTCATGGAGCGCAAAAAAATCAGCGACGTGGGCGAAATCACCGGCAGCGTTCAAGCCGGGAAATGATGCCAATTCCGGCGGTGTCCCAATCTCAATTCGTAATCTTAATCTTAATCAACCCAATCAGGGATCAGGATTATGAGAAAGATTAAGATTGGGATGCCACCCCAATTCCCGGCGACTGGTGTGCATACCTTTTAACGGGTAGAATTATACATTTGCCTTTTCCCGGCGTGGTTTCAGTATGAGTTAGGAACCATAGATGAATACTGCGGAAAACAGCAGCCGGCGTGGTTCGTCTCCGGGCGGGCGGTTGTTCGTCCCCCTGGTGGCAGGCATTGTCGCGGCGGCCATCGGCCTGCTCGCGCTGCTGGGATGGATTTGCAATTACCCGCTGCTGGCCAGTTTCGGAACGGACCTGATTCCGATGGCGCCGAGCACGGCGGCGCTGTTTGTGTTGTATGGAGCCGCCGTCTGCCTGCGCGTCCGCCAGCCCGCGGGCCGGCGCGCGTTTCAAGCCGGCCTGGTGATGGTCGGCCTGGGAACGGTGGCCGCGCTCCTGCTGTTCGTTCTTGCCAGCCTGAACATTCATTGGGAGGTTGAACAGCTCGGCCTGAACATCACCCAGACCGCCGGCAAAATGGTCACCGGCCATATCTCGCCGGTGAGCGCCTTGTGTTTTGTTTTCGTCAGCCTGTCGTTTCTGGCCTCGCTTTCGCCGGTCGCAATCCCGTTCTGGCGGAGCGTGCTGGCGCTGGGCGCGGCGGGCCTGCTGCTGGGGGCTTGCTTCGTTTTTTTGCTGGCTTACCTCTTCGGCGCGCCGCTGCTTTACGGCGGCGTGTTCATCCCGCCCGCGCTCAACTCAATTCTGGCCTTCACCTTGCTGGGAATTGGGCTTCTGATGCTGGCCGTCCGTCCGTCCGGGCTGTGGCACCGGTCGCCGGCAAGCGATTACAGAACCGTGGTTGTGTTCGTCCTGGTTTTTGCGCTCCTGGCGGCGGGCATCGTCACAGCCGGCTACCATTACTATCGGAATTACGAACAGAATTTCCGCTCCGAAGCCGAGAAGGAGCTTTCGGCCATCGCGGATTTGAAGGCGAGCGATCTGGTGCAGTGGCGCAAGGAACGGCTGGACGATGGAGCTTTTCTATTCAGGAACGACAATATTTCCGACTTGGTGCGGCGATTTTTGGGAAATCCGGCGGATGCGGATGCCCGACGCCAGCTTCAGGTTTGGTCGGAAAAATTCCGGAACCAGGTGGACTATGACGTGGTCCGGCTGCTGGACGCCCAGGGTGTCACGCGTTTGTCATTGCCCGCCGGAATACCGCCAGTGTCCACAAATGTTTTGCGGCGCATTCCTGAAATCCTGCAAGACGGCCAGGTGACGTTCCATGATTTTCACAGGAACGAGAACGACCACCGGGTTTATCTGGATGTTCTGGTTCCGATTTTCGATCCGCAGGATGCCGGCCGGCCGCTGGGCATTTTCTACCTGCGCATCAACCCGGAAACTTACCTTTACCCGTTCCTCAAACGCTGGCCCGTGCCCAGCGCGACGGCGGAGACGCTGCTCGTCCGCCGGGAAGGGAACGATGTCGTCTTTCTGAACGAACTGCGGTTTCAAACGAACACCGCGCTCAACCTGCGCATTCCGCTGACGACCCCCGACAACAACGCCGTGAAAGCCGTGCTGGGACAGACGGGAGTCGTCGAAAGCCGGGATCATTACGGCTCGGTGGTGCTTTCCGACGTTCGCGCCGTTCCCAACTCGCCGTGGTTCCTGGTGGCGCGCGTGGATGGCAGGGAATTTTTTGCGCCGATGCTGGAGCGGCTCTGGCAAACGATCTTCGCGCTCGTCATTTTGCTCCTTGGCGCGGGCGCTGGCGTGGGACTGCTCTGGCGGCAGCAGCGTGTCCGGTTTTACCGGGAAAAATCCGAGGCGCAGGCGGAACGCGCCCGGCTGGGCGCCATCGTTGAATCCTCCCACGACGCCATCATCGGCAAAGACCTCGACGGCGTCATCACCAGTTGGAACATGGGCGCCGAAAAGATTTTCGGTTACAGCGCGGCGGAAGCTGTCGGCAAATCCATCACCATGCTCATCCCGCCTGAAAAACAGGACGAATTCACGCGGCTCATGGAGAAGATAAGGCGTGGTGAGCCGGTCGTGAACCACAATGCCGAGCGCATCCGCAAGGACGGCGAACGCATCCATGTTTCCCTGACGCTGTCGCCGGTGAAGGACGCGGCGGGGAGGATTGTGGGCGTCTCGGTCATCGGGTGCGACATCACCGAGCAAAAGCGGATGGAAGCCGCGTTGAACTACGAGCGGAATTTGTGGCAGACGCTGCTGGATAACGCGCCGGACAAGATTTATTTCAAGGACGCGCAATCCCGCTTCATCAAATGCAGCCAGTCCCAGGCCCGCGACTTTGGGAAGAAATCCCCGGATGAACTGGTGGGCAGGACGGATTTTGACATCTTCGACGAGTCGCACGCCTGGCCCGCGTTTGAGGACGAGCAGGAAATCATCCGCACCGGCCGGCCGATCATTGCCAAGGAAGAGCGGGAAGATTACAAGGACGGGCATGTCAGGTGGGTGACCAGCACGAAGATGCCGATGCGCGACGCCGACGGGAAGATTGTCGGCACCATGGGCATTTCACGCGACATCACCGAGCGCAAACAGATGGAAGAGGCGCTGCGCCGGAGCCGGGAGGAATTCAAGGATTTGTTCGACAACGCGCCCGTCGGTTTTCACGAGCTGGACGCCGAGGGACGCCTGACCCGCATCAACAACACCGAGCTGAAGATGCTGGGCTACACCGCCAAGGAATTGCTGGGGCAATTTGTCTGGAAGCTGTCCATGGATGAAGCAATGTCCCGCCGCGCCACGTTGGCGAAATTGGCCGGGGAGCAGACGCTGGCGCAAGGCTACGAGCGGTTGTTCCGCCGCAAAGACGGCTCCACTGTTCCGCTGATGGTCAACGACCGGCTGATGAAAAATGCGGACGGCGTCATCACCGGCATTCACTCGACCATCGAGGACATCACCGCGCGCAAGCGGGCGGAAAAGTCCCTTGCCGAGCGCACCGCCGAACTGGCGAGGGAACGGCTGTTCCTGCGCACGCTGCTTGACACCCTGCCCGACATCATTTTTGCCAAGGACGCCCAAAGCCGCTTCACCCTTGTGAACACAGCCTGTGCCGGGCAACTGGGGGCTGGCAGCGTGGAAGCAGTGCTGGGAAAAACGGACGCGGATTTTGTGTCTCCGGAACTGACGTCGCAATATCTGGCCGACGAGAAGGAATTGATGCAGTCGGGCCAGCCTGTGACCAAGGAGGAAGCTTTCCAGCACAAGGGAACGGGGGAAACGCGCTGGTCGCTGACCACAAAAGTTCCGCTGAAGGACGACGCCGGCAAAGTCGTGGGGCTGATCGGCATTGCGCGGGACATCACCGAGCGCAAGGCGTCGGAGGCGCAGCTTCAAAAGACGATGACCGAACTGGAACGCTCGAACAAGGAGCTGGAGCAGTTTGCCTACATCGCCTCGCACGATTTGCAGGAGCCGTTGCGGATGGTTTCCAGCTACACGCAACTGCTGGCGCGACGTTTCGAGGGACAGCTCGATGAGAAGACCAGGAAATATGTCCACTACGCGGTGGACGGCGCGAGCCGCATGCAGTCCCTCATCAACGATCTTCTGGCCTATTCGCGCGTCGGCAGGCGGGGCAAACCGCTCGAACCCGCCGACTCGCACGCCATCCTGGGCGAGGCGTTGCGGAATCTGGCCGCCAGGATCGAGGAAACCCACGCCGTCATCACCAACGGCGATTTGCCGACCGTGCGCACCGACGCTTCGCAGCTCGTGCTGGTGTTCCAGAACCTCATTTCCAACGCCATCAAGTTCCGGCGCGAGGGCATCCCGGTCATCCATGTCTCCGCGCTGGACAAGGTCGGCGAATGGCTCTTCGCCGTCAAGGACAACGGCATCGGCATCGAGGCGCGGCACGCGGACCGGGTCTTTGTGATTTTCCAGCGCCTGCACACGCGCGAGGAATATCCCGGCACCGGCATCGGCCTGTCGGTGTGCAAGCGCGTCGTGGAGCGGCACGGCGGAAAAATCTGGTTCGAGTCCGAACCCGGAAACGGCACGACATTTTTCTTTACGATTCCAAAATGATGAAGCGCATTTTATTTTCCCGCAAAGGCGCAAAGATCGCGAAGGAAAACAAATTCTTTGCGTGCCTGGCGACTTTGCGGGGAAAAGAATTAACTGGCGAATTAGGCGGTTTGGCGGGATAGTTAGACGATAATTATCACAACAAATATCATGACACCCATTGAAATTCTCCTTGTCGAAGACAATCCCGGCGATGTTGACCTTACCCGTGAAGCGCTGGAAGGCGGCAAGTTGCGCAACAACCTGCACGTGGTGAGCGACGGCGAGGAGGCCATGGATTTTCTCCGAAAGCAGGGCAAACACGCCCGCGCCCCGCGTCCGGGCCTGGTGCTGCTGGACCTCAACCTGCCGAAAAAAAACGGCCGCGAAGTCCTCGCCGAAATGAAGGCCGATCAAGACCTCAAGCGCATCCCGGTGGTGGTGCTGACCACTTCCAAGGCCGAGGAGGACATCCACAAGAGCTACAACCTGCACGCGAATTGCTACATCACCAAGCCGATTGAGCTGGCCCATTTCATCAAGGTGGTGCAGGCCATCGAGGAATTCTGGCTGACCATCGTGGAACTGCCACGGAACGGAGGCAAAAAATGAGCGGGAAGCTGCGCATCCTCATCGTGGAAGACAATCCGGCGGACGCCGACCTGATTCGTGAGATGCTGCCGCAAACCGATTCGCTGCATTTCCAGGCCGAGTCCGTGCACCGGCTTTCCGGGGCGCTCGCCCGGCTGGAGCGCAGGGACATTGATCTCGTCCTGCTGGACCTTGGCCTGCCGGACAGCCAGGGGCTGCCCACCTTCCACGCGCTGCGCAGGGCGGTGCCGGACATCCCGGTGATTGTGCTGTCTGGAAACGACGACCAGGAACTGGCCATCTCCGCCGTGCGGGACGGCGCGCAGGATTACCTCGTCAAGGGCCGGTTTGGCGGAGACCTGCTCGTGCGCGCGGCCCGGTATGCGCTGGAGCGCGAGCATCTCATCATGGAACTGCGAGAGGCGCTGGCACGCATCAAAACCTTGAGCGGCCTGCTGCCGATTTGCGCCGGCTGCAAAAAAATCCGGGACGACAAGGGCTACTGGAGCCAGGTGGACAGCTACATCACGCTGCACTCCGGCACCAGATTCACCCACAGCCTCTGTCCCGATTGCCTGAAGAAATATTTTCCGGACGAGGCTGTTTCATGAACCTCAAAACCGCAGTCGAGCCACGGATGGCCACGGATGGCCACGGATATTTATCCGCGAATTTCGCTGATTTCCGCGAATTGTTGCCGATGAATTTTCATTCGCGGAAATTCGCGCAATTCGCGGATTCATTTGTTTTCCACCCGTGTCCGTCCGTGGTTCATGTTTGTCTGTCTGGCAGTTTCGGATTTCAAATCTAAATCGCACCGCCAGTTGATATGAGCGAAAAGCTGCGCATCCTCATCGTGGAAGACAATCCGGCGGACGCGGATTTCATCCACGAGCTGCTGCCGCAGGCCGGGCCGCTGTATTTCCATGTCGAGTCGGCGCAGCGGCTTTCCGAGGCGGTCGCCCGGCTGGAGCGCGGGAACATTGATCTCGTCCTGCTGGACCTTGGCCTGCCGGACAGCCAGGGGCTGGAGACATTGCACGCGCTGCAAAAAGTGGCGGTGGACATCCCGGTTGTGGTGATGACCGGCAACGACGACCAGGAGCTGGCCATGGCCGCCGTGCGGGATGGCGCGCAGGATTATCTCGTCAAGGGCCAGATGAGCGGCAGGCCGCTCATCCGCACGGTGCGGTATGCGCTCGCGCGCCAGAAGGCGGCGGAGGCGCTGCGGCAGAGCGAGCACAAATACCGGACGCTGGTGGAGGCAATCCCGCAAAGGATTTTCGTCAAAGGCCCGGACTACCGCTACCTTTCCGCCAACGAAAACTACGCCCGCGATCTCGGCATCAAGCCGGAAGAAATCGTTGGCAAGACGGACTTCGATTTTCATCCGAGGGAACTGGCCGAAAAATACCGCGCGGATGACCGGCGCATCATGCGGATGGGCAAAACCGAGTCGTTCGAGGAGAAAGCCGTGGTTCAAGGCCGCGAGTGCTGGGTTCACTGTGTCAAGACGCCGATGAAGAACGAAGCCGGGGAAATCACCGGCGTGCTGGGAATTTTCTGGGACATCACCGAGCGGAAACGGGCGGATGCCGAGTTGCAAAAGTTCAACCGCGCCCTGCGCCTGGTCAGCCAGTGCAATCTGGAAATGGTGCATACCACGGATGAAACGGCCCTGATGCAGGCGGTCTGCCGTCTGGCGGTGGAACAAGGCGGCTACCGCATGGCGTGGGTCGGTTTCGCGGAGAACGACGAGGCCAAATCGGTGCGAGTGACGGCCCGGGCCGGCTTCGTGGACGGCTACCTCGACACCGCCAACATCACTTGGGCCGATGTCGAGCGCGGGCGCGGTCCCACCGGCACATCCATCCGCACCGGCAAGCCGGTTTATACCCGCAACATGATCACCGATCCGGCGTTCGTCCCGTGGCGCGAGGCGGCCACCCGGCGCGGCTACGCCTCGTCCATCGCCCTGCCGATGATGAACGAAGGCCGCTGCTTCGGCGCGCTGACGATTTATTCCGGGGAACCGGATGTCTTTGACACCATGGAAATTGGACTGCTGGCCGGACTGGCGAACGACCTTGCGTATGGCATTGCCGCGTTGCGCCATCGGGCCGAGCGCGGGCGGGCGGAGGAGACGCTGCAAGCCAGCGAGTCCCGGTTCCGGACGCTCATTGAAAAGTCTCCGGTGGCCATCAGCATCAGCCGGGCTGGAAGAACCATTTACGTCAACCAAAAATTTCTCGAATTATACGGCTACCAAAGCGCTCAAGAACTTGCGGGCCATCTGATTGCAGATGACTGGGCGCCCGAATGCCGGGAGATGATCACGGAACGCACGCGGCGGCGCGCGCGCGGCGAGACGGTTCCATCGGAATATGAAGGAATCGCGCAGCGCAAGGACGGCTCCCAATTCCCGGTGGAAATCAAAGTGTCGCAAGTGGAGCTTCCTGATGGCCCGGCCTCCATGGCGTTCTTGACCGACATCACCGAACGCAGGCGGGACGCGCAGCGCATTGCCGATGCGTTGAGTTTCAACCAGGCCATGCTCGGCGCCTCGCCGGTGGGCATTATTGTTTTCAAGGCCACCGGTGAATGTGTTTCCGCCAGCGAAGCGCTTGTAAAAATCGCCGGCGGCCCGCGCGAGGCCCTGCTGAAACAAAACTTCCACCAGCTCGAATCGTGGAAAAACTCCGGCATGCTGGCCGCCGCCGAGGACGCGCTGGCCACGCAGACGGAGAGATTTCTGGAGACACAATCAACCACCACCTTCGGCAGGAAAGGCTGGTTTTCGTGTCGTTTTACGACTTTCCAATACCGGGGCGAACCGCATTTGCTCCTCCTTGTCAACGACATCACCGAGCGCAAACGGGCGGAGCAGGCGTTGCTCGCGAGCGAGGCAACCTTGCATGCCGTTTTCCAGGCCGCGCCCATTGGCATTTGCATCATGAAGGACCGCTTGTTTCAGAGCGCAAACGCCTTTTGGTGCGAGAGCTTTGGTTACCCGGAGAAAAGCCTCCTCGGCAAGTCACCCAGGATGCTGTATGAGAGCGACGAGGAGTATGACCGCGTTGGGCGGGAACTATACGCGCACCTTCAAGAGAGGGGCATTGCAACAGCCGGGACCAGGCTGCGCCGCAGCGATGGCGTGCTCCGCGACGTTATCCTGACGACCGCGCCTCTCCGGGACGGGGATCCAACGGCCGGCATAGTGACCACCATTCGCGACATCACCGAGCGCAAGCGGGCGGAGAAGGAGATTGAACGGACGGCGCTGGAGTGGCAGACCACCTTTGACGCGATGGAAGAGGCCGTCTGGATTCTGGACAGGGACAACAGGATTTTGCGCACGAACAAGGCGGCGGAGAAATTCTTCAACCACCCTTGCTGCGACATGATGGCCAAACCCTGCTGGGAAATCGCGCATTGCGCCACCGGGCCGATTCCGAACTGCCCCTTCGTCCTCGCGCGCAAATCCGGCCATCGCGAGATGGTGGAATTGCAGCAGGACGGACGCTGGCTGGCATTCGCGGTGGATCCCATCACGGATGCCGGCGGCCATATTGCCGGCGCAGTCCACATTGTCAGCGACATTACCGAACGCAAGCGGGCGGAGCAGCAGATGAAGGAGGCGTTCGATTTCAACCAGACCATCATCGCGGACGCGGCGGTGGGCATTGTCGCCTACAAAGCCTCCGGCCAGTGCGTCCTGGCAAACGAAGCCGCCGCAAAGACACTCAATGGCCCCGTGCCCCGGCTTTTGGAGCAGAATTTCCGCCATCTCGTATCCTGGCACGCGTCGGGCCTGCTCCAGATCGCGGAGGAAGTTCTGGCCACGAAAGAACCGCGGCAGTGCGAGGCGCATTTGACCACCTCGTTTGGCCGCGAGGTCTGGCTCGCGAGCCATTTCAGCCATTTCATCCAGAACGGCGAGCCGCACCTGCTGCATATTTTCATTGACGCCACCGACCAGAAAAAACTGGAAAGCCAGTTCCTGCGCTCGCAACGCATGGAAAGCCTCGGCACGCTCGCCGGCGGCATCGCGCACGACCTCAACAACGTGCTGGCACCCATCCTCATCTCCATCCAGTTGTTGAAGGAGGAGATCGCCGACCCCGCGTTGAAAAAGTTGCTGGACAGCCTGGAAACCAATGTCAGCCGGGGCGCGGACCTGGTCCAGCAGGTAATGGTGTTTGGCCGCAGCGTCAAAACCGACCGCGAAATCATCCATGTCCAGCACATCGCCCATGAAATCAGGGACATCGTCCGGGAAACGTTTCCCAAATCTGTGGAGTTTCAAATGGAAGTGGCGCGCGACCTCTGGCCGGTTTCCTGCGACCCCACCCAAATCCACCAGGTGCTACTGAATCTTGCCATCAACGCCCGCGACGCCATGCCTGGCGGCGGCAGATTGTCGCTCCGCTTGGAAAACGTCACGTTCGACAAGGCTTACGCCGGCAGAAATCCGGAAGCCCAGCCCGGCCCTTACGTCCTCATCAGCGTGCAGGACACCGGGGCGGGAATTCCCGCGGAAGTTCAGGAGCATATGTTCGAGCCGTTCTTCACCACCAAGGAGGCGGGCAAGGGCACCGGGCTGGGGCTGTCCACCACGCTGGGCATTGTCAAGAGCCACGGCGGATTCATCCTTTGCGAGAGCGCGCCCGGCAAGGGCAGCGTCTTCAAGGTGCATCTTCCGGCCAGCGCCGCGCCCGGCTCCGTAACCTCCTCGAAAACCACCCAGATGCCGCGCGGCCACAACGAATTGATACTGGTCGTGGACGACGAGCCGTCCATTCTCGAAATCGCGCTGGCAACGCTGACACATTTCGGCTACCGCGCCCTGCCCGCCGCCAACGGCGCCGAGGCCGTCGAGATTTACAGGAAGCGCCACGATGAAATCGCCGCGGTCATCACCGACATGGCCATGCCGGTCATGGACGGGGCGGCCACCATCATCGCCCTCAAAGCCATCAATCCGGACGTCAAGATCATCGCCTCCAGCGGCTTTTCGTCCAAAATGACGATGCCCGGCAAATCGCGCGTCCCGTTCAAGCATTTCATCCACAAGCCCTATTCCTCCGCGAAGCTACTTCAGGAAATCCATGCGATTCTTCACGAAGATTCCACGGAAGAGTCCGCGCCGAAAAAAGACAAGGCCCGCCCGGGCGGGAAATGAGCCGGTGACTTCAACCACAGCGAAAGCTTGCGGCCCTGCGGCGCGGACGGCTAACGTTCCGTCCGTGAATCTCGAAGACCATCCGGGCGACATCATCCGCAAAGCGCGGGTGATGAGCGGTGTTTCAGCTTCCGCCGCCGCCGCCGCCGCCGGCATTTCTGAAACGGAATTGTCCGCGCTCGAAGAATCCGGCAAAACGACGGCGAAAATCAATTTCCAAAAACTCGCGCCATTGATCGGCTTGAACCCGGCAAAACTCGAGGCCATCGCCAACGGCTGGCTGCCCGCGCCGAAGGATTTGTCCGCATGGCGCGAAATCCGCGTGTTCACCTCGGCGGGCGAGGGACTGACCGTGAATTGTTATCTCGTCTGGGACGAAGTCACCCGCGACGCGGCGCTGTTCGACACCGGACTGGACGCGAAGCCGGTTCTCGATTGCATTGCCGCAGAGCGAATTCAGCTCCGGCATATTTTCATCACGCACTCGCACTGGGACCATGTCGAGGCACTGCCGAAAATCCGCGAGGCGTGGCCGAAGGCGCGGCTGCATTCCGGCTCCAAAAACGCGCCCGTGGACCAGCGCAACAAGACGGCGGAAATCGTCCATCTCGGCGGCCTGCGCGTGACGCACCGCGAAACGCCCGGCCACGCGGAGGACGGCGTGACCTACATGGTCGGCAACTGGCAGGAGGACGCGCCGCTCATCGCGTTCGTCGGCGACGCGATTTTCGCCGGCTCGATGGGCAACGGCAACGGTGCGTGGGATCTGGCGCGGCAAAAGGTGCGGGAACAAATCCTGTCGCTGCCGGCGACGACGTTGATCTGCCCCGGCCACGGTCCGTTGACGACAGTCGCGGAGGAAAAGGAACACAATCCGTTCTTTTGATTTCCATTGGAATTCATCGGGCAAAATTGCTTTCAGGGCAGTTTTTTCGAGACGGTTTTTGAAGCCGTGCGCAGATTGATGTATTCATGAAGGCGTGAGTTGGAATGTTGACGCGAATTTCACTAATTGACGCGAACCATCTTGCCCTTAAACTTGATCGCATGAATCGGCTGATTTTCGACGACGCCACTGGGTGGTTGCGGAACAAAAACATTTCGCGAAGGACATTGACCACGTTTAGAACAGCACGGCCCGTTTCTAAAAAAATTGTTGAGGCAGACAGGGTGCGCCTGACGAAAGGAATCCCCGCAATAAGCCTAGCCGCTAAACAATGGGCAGGGGTTGGGCCATATTACGCAATGATGCCCACATCGTTCGCGTTACAGCAAATCAAGCACTTCACTGATCAAGGCGACGTCGTTCTGGATCCATTTTGCGGGAGAGGCACTGTTCCTTTTGCTGCTGCTGCGCTTGGTCGTTCATTTTTTGGCATCGAAATTTTCCCAGTGGGCTGGGTCTATTCAGCAACAAAGTGTAATCCGGCAAGCCAAGTGCGAGTCGAAAGACGTTTGGAAGAAATCGCAAAATTAAAACCTTCATTATTGGAAGATTCGGAATTCTTTCGAATGGCTTACGCTCCTAAAACGCTTCAATTTCTTTGCGCCGCTCGTCAATACTTGGACTGGCAGAACAACCAAACAGACCGCACTTTGATGGCTTTGATACTGGTATGCCTTCACGATAAAACAGGTGCCGGACTGTCGAACCAAATGCGCCAAACGAAGGCGGTTCATCCCACTTACGCGGTTCGCTGGTGGAAACGCCATCGCAAATCAACACCGCCCGATATCGACCCGGTTGAAATGATGAAATTGAAAATTAAATGGCGGTATGCGAAGGGTGTTCTTGATTTGGATTCAACCGGCAAGATTTACCTTGGCGATTGCACGCGCATTCTCCCGCGAGCTTCACGGATAGCGAATGTAAAATTGCTCCTCACCTCTTTAAAGACGTAAGTCATGTTCTTTAAGACCTTACGGCAACTTTGGACAGCAATGTTAAAGTTTTTTGATTGTGCGTGCATGCCTATACCTTCCAATCGAGCAAGCGGGTGGGGATTTCAAAATGCTGCATGAAAAACAAACGCTCCCAATTATCATCTTTCAAAGGTCGAGCGACAAACGGAATGCTACGCTGATTGAAATGCGTGAGCATTTTTGTCTCTAACGCTAAAAGACCCTTGGCGTCCTTTGTTGTTGGATGTCTGTAGAGGCTTGAGGAAAGGTGATGATTATCAAAATCCGCACAACCCCGATGCCATAACGGCCCTTTGGACGCAGCCAATTGCTTTTCAACTAGCGCTGTAAATTCTGTCAGCGTCTTAACGGTTGGTGAATTAAGCACAGTTGGCATATCAAGACATGCCCTTTCGTTATCAAACAATCACGGTTATAGCAATATCAGAACAGGCTTAAATTTTAATCCGCCTTCGCTCACGCCCTCGCGACCGGATAGCTGGAAATGGCCCGCATGTATTGGGCGCGCTCGAAGGCGCTGGGCGCGGGACAATTCTTCTGGCTCAAGCTGCCCTTGAGCTGCGCGACGGATTCGTATTCGTGCTCCTCCATCCACGCGACGAGGTCGCGCTCGATCACGCCGATTTGCGGAATGCCGTGGCGCAGCAGCACGGAGCAGAGCATCGTCACGTCCGCGCCGGCCATGAGCATCTTCAACACGTCGGAGGCGCGGTGGATGCCGCTGGTGGCGGCGAGGCTGGCGCGCAGGCGTCCGTGCAAAATCGCAATCCACCGCAGCGGCACGCGCATCGCCATGGGCGTGCTCAACAAAATGTTCGGCTTCACCTCGAGCGTTTCGAGGTCAATGTCCGGCTGGTAGAAACGGTTGAACAGCACCAGGCCGTTCGCGCCGGCGGCATCCAGTTTGCCCGCCATGCAGGCGAAGTTGGTGAAGAACGGCCCCATCTTGACCGCGACGGGAATCGTGACTTCCTTTTTCACCGCCTTGAGGATGTCCAAGTAAGCCTGCTCCACGTCCATCCCCGACAATTTCATGTCGGTGGGAATGTAATAAATGTTCAGTTCCAGCGCGTCGGCGCCAGCCTGCTGGATTTGTTTGGCGTAGGAAGTCCAGCCGCCGGCGGACGAGCCGTTCAGGCTGGCGATGACGGGGATGCGCACCGATTTTTTCGCCTGGGCGATGTGCTTGAGATATTCCTCGGGGCCGAGGTTGAACGACTCCGGTTCGGGAAAATAAGTCAGCGCCTCCGCGAAACTTTCCGTGCCCTGCTCCATGCTCTGGT
>CAYYWB010000020.1:0-22181 GCA_964475285.1 uncultured Bifidobacteriaceae bacterium
CGTTTCATGCGGTCAAAATACCCGAACGGGACACGGTTTGGCAACGCTGGTTCGTTCCAATCTGCTTCCCCCCGTTTTCGTCCGCGTCCCTTGCCCATTCCATGCAAAGAACTTTCAAGATCACGGGTTGCCGCTCCATTCCGGCAACCGGGTTTCGTCACTCCGCAGAATTGAATGGCGCGACCAGAGCGCCGTTGGTTTCTCCGCTCCTGCCACTCCGAACCCAACGCCGCTTTCGTCGCAATCGGGCTGGCGCACCCACCGCGGTCTTGTTTGCAGGTGACAATTCCGCCGGCAGGAGTATTTTACCCCTGTTATGACATTGAAAGATTTGAAAGGCATCGTTCACTCCGACCCCGAAATCATGGGCGGCACGCCCGTGTTTGTCGGCACGCGCGTCCCTTTGCAAAATCTGATTGACGCCCTTGAAGGCGGCGAGTCCGTTGAAGATTTTTTGGAAGGTTTCCCTACCGTCACCCGCGCGCAGGCCATCGCCGTCATTGAAGCCGGCCAGTTGAAAATGCTCGAAACCGCCGGCCATGCGCATTCTCATTGACGAATGCCTCGACTGGCGTTTGGGCCGCGCGTTGACCGGGCATGATTGCGTCTCCGTTCAGAAAATGGGCTGGGGCGGCATCAAAAACGGCAGGCTGCTCGCGCTGGCGCAGGCGGAATTCGATGTTTTCCTGACCGCCGACCGCAACTTGAGCTTTCAGCAGAACACCACCAAATTTCAAATCGCGGTGGTGGTGCTGGTGGCCGGCAGCACCCAGCTTAATAAAACCTTGCCCTTGATGCCCAAAGTTCTCGCCCTCCTGCCGGGATTAACGCCGGGACAAGTCGCAATCGTTAATTCTTAAATCCGCACACCCGCTGTCCAAGCGCAGGCGAGAATTGACGCCACAAAATTTCCGGCGCAGAATCGCCGCATGGCGAAAAAGGCTGCTGTTGCCAAACCGGAACCAGATGACGATGACGAACTGGAACATCCATGAAAGTCACTCCCGAAACCATTCTTGGAACGTGGCAAAGTGATCTCGAAAGAACGCTGGCCGAAATCAAACGTCATTTGCGCCCCGACCATCCGAAACTCCATGAGTTCACATTGCCGGAACGGCTCATTCCCCTGACCGTCTGCTACACACCGGACTCGGTGCTTTACACCTACCGGGGCGAACAGGTGCGCGCCCGCTTTCGGATTCTGGCTTGTGATGAATTTTCGCTGGTCTCGGAAGTCGAAACGACGTGGCTCAATGACCAACCGCTTTGGCACATCCACTTTCTTTCGGAAAATTGCTATTGGGTCACAGTAGATTTGGATTGGGGATTTATTTACCGGGAATTTTTCATTAAAGTCAGCGGGTCACCAACAATTCAAGCGGCAAGCAGCGAATCGGTTGACCGCGAAGTGGCGGCTAAAAACTGAAATTTTATGTGGCTGATGACCAAACACGGATTTTATTCCATCGTGCAAAAGAAGCCGGGCGAGTTTCACATCCGCGCCCGCGTGCGGCAGGATTTGGAAAACCTCGTCGCGCGCGTGCCGCTGCCCGGCGCGGAAATCCACGCCACCAAGACGGCGGACTATTCGTTTCGCATCGTCACTGGCCAGGGCGACGTGCGGAAGGTGATGCAGTTTTTGGGCGATTCGCTGGACTATTCCAACTTCAAGGACACCGTCGCGCGCACGCCCGACCAGCAAGCCAAACATGACGCTTACGCCTCGGTCTGGCACACGATGATTGACGCGCTCGGCGGCTACGGGCGTCCGCCAAAACAAAAACGGTGATTATGACGAATTGACTTGTTCCAAAACTTAAATGATGCGAAACGACTGACATGAAAACATTATCCATCCCGGTTAACGGCAAAAAATACGAATGTGAAACCTACGAAGAAGGCGACTTGCCGGAAATTCTTGAAGTCTTCTTCTTTTGGAAAACCGCCGCGCTCCTGGCTGAAAAGACAGGAACGAAGCACTCGCCGCTGCCTGAAAAGTTTTCGGCGCGGTTCTGCTGTTTTGCGTGTGGCTTGGCTTACAAAAAGCCGGGGGCTGGACCGGATGCGTTCCGGCTGGATAAACAAAACAAAGCAATCAGGGTCGAGTTGAAGGCCACCATCACTCCGTCAGGCTTTACGGACGTGAAGCGGGATCAGGATTTCGACGAGCTTTACTGGTTGTCTTTCGCCGGCTACAAAGCGCTCAAATATGAGATTTACAAGTTCAAAAGGAGCCAGATTGATTTTTTTGTCAAGAAGTCAAACACCGATCGTGACCGGGCGACAATGAATCTGAAAAATGTTGCAGTCCACTACAAATTGCGACCGGTTCAAGCCGGTCGAATTGGCGTAATCGTTGGCAAATAATTTTATGCTTTCTGGCTGGCCTCCCAAGAATACCGTCGCGCGCACGCCCGACCAGCAAGCCAAACATGACGCTTACGCCTCGGTCTGGCACACGATGATTGACGCTCTCGGCAGCTACGGGCGTCCGCCGGTCAAGCGGCAGACGAAATAAAACAACTTGCGGCGCATGACTGACAACATAGGCTACGACCAAGATATGAAAATTGAAGAAAGACCTGAATCTGTTAAACCAATTGGGGTTTCGCAAGCTGACTTTTCCGAAGCCGATTTATTGGATCATATTCAACTTCTGATAACCGACCCAAATTTTTTGAAATTGAAAAGGACTTTGGGTGATCGCAATTTCAATTTATTCAGAACGCTTGGTGTATCGCACCGTGAGCGGTGGCACAGTGCGTTTATCAAATGGATTTTAGATCCAGAATCCACAACCGGCCTGGGTGATTTTCCTTTGAAAAGATTTTTGTATCTCTCACTAAAAAGCTATACCCCCGATAATGGCGGGCAGTCACCGAGAATGTCGCTTGGAAGCATTGAAAGATTGAAAATAGAATTGAGCACCTTTGAAACAGAAAAAAGCATACCGCCCGAGATAGAAGGCGGTGATAATAAGAAGATTGATGTGTTTGGAGAATTGCAGGCAAACTTTTTAGGCTCTGAACAGGACGCGGCGATAAGAATTCAAATCATTATTGAAAACAAAGTTGATTCGCTGGAGGGTGATAACCAAACCGATGCCTACGCAAAGTGGGCAAGCAGTGCGAAAAACAAACCCAAGCCGGATTTTATTTTTTTGGTTTTTCTCGCGCCGAAGGTTTTCAAATTAACCAGCAAACAGTTTGTCCAAATTAAATACAATGGCAAAGAATACGAAACACCAAGTGCCGCTGGTAAGATTGTTCGTGACAATAAGGAAGTGAACGGTTGGACGGAATGGAAAGTAAATAAAAACGGAAAATTAACGACTTTGGATCAAATTCGGAAACAATTCATAGCAAAGACTAACGCCTAAAATTGTGACGCAAAAAAGCACGAAGACTCGCGACAATTTGCACCATCCCCAATGTGTCCAGCCCGCAGTATTCTTCCAGATGCTGGCGCACGCGGCGGCGTTCGGCGGCGGTCACTTGGCCGTGGGTCACGCGCAGGAATTCGCGGCTGGCCGCGCCGCCTTCTTGAATCGCCAGATGTTCGTAGCCCTTGCCGGTCAGGGCGGGCAGCACGGCTTTCATTGACGCGCTGCCGTGCTGCTGCGGATGGTAGTATCGGAAGCCACGGAACGGCAGCAGCAGGTCAACGATGCGCGGCGTTACTTTCCGCAGCCACGGTTTGAATTCCGGCAGCAGTTCGCAACCTTCCTTCAGGCGCGCGGTTTCAAAGCTGGCGTTGTAAGTCACCACCGAGCCGGTTTCCGGCAGGGCGTCGCGCAGTTGGCGCATGAATTCCGGGCGAGGGTCAGCCGTGCCTTCGGCGAGAAACTGGCAATGGTCGAGCCTCGACTTGGCACCGGGTTGGCGCGCGATGTGCAGGGAGTATTGAAATGGAATCTGCTGGAACGGGCGCGAGTCATCAAACAGCGGAATCGCCGTGGCGATGGTCTCGAAATCCAGAAAGCTGACGGGATATTCAAGCTGGCCGAGAAAAGCCGCGAGCGCGGGGCGGTCAATGTGCGGTTTGCCCGCGAGCAGGGCGGCGCGCTGGATGGATTGATTGTCGGTGAGCTTGAAGTCGGCGGGAATTTTTTCCAGATGCTGGATGCCTTGCTTGAGCAGCGTGAAACTTCTCTTGCCGCCGCGATAAAGCGTGAAGACGCTGGCTTCCGGCAGGAACGACCAGCAGCGTTCGTGCAGCGGGCAGGTGTAGGGATCGTCGCAATGCGGGCCGATTTGGATTTCAGGATGCGCCTTCGCGCCGATGATGCGTTGCAGCGCATCCAATTGTTCCCCGACCTCGCGGCTCAAGCTGGAGACTTGCCGGGTGACATCTTCGAGCGTAAAAAACTTTTGCGGGTCAATTGCGCCGTGCCGGACAAATTCGTTGTTGATGTGGGCGAGAAAGCATTTGCGGATTTTAATTCCCGCCCCGGCGAGCACAAAGGCTTGAAATGCGATGTCGGGCAGATGGACTTCTTCCTTCAGTTTGGTGGTGGATTTGACCTCGATCAAATCCCACGCATCACCGGCCACCGGCACGAGGATGTCCGTGCGGGCGTAGCCGCCATGAAAAACAAACGCGGCTTCATACAAAGGCCGGCGGGCTTGAATCGCCTTTTGGGTTTGGGCGATGACTTCGTCGGGATTGATGATTCTGGGCGCGACCATGATGCCGCCGGGGAAAAGTTGTCTCGCCAGTTCACCCACTTCCGTGCCTTGGTCAAAGACGGTCTGCGTTGATGCGTCGGGTGCGGGAATTTGGTCTTTGGCGTTGTAGCGAAACCAAATCAGCTTCTGACATTGCAGCCCCATCAGATAGGTGGACTTGGAAATGTATTGCTGGCGTGCTGGTTTAATTGTCTGCGTTGCCATGCGAAAAGGGTATCAATCTGTGCGGTGAAGAAAAGCCCCCTCCATCCTTTCAGATTTGAAATATTTTTTGTAGATTTTAATTTGATTGCGCGACCGCAGCCAACGGCAACCGCAAATCCACTGGCAGCAACTTTGGTTTCCCGCTGCGTTGCGGATTTTCCTGCCAATCTTTTTCCCAATCCGCCAGTGACGGCACCGTGACTTCGGCGTGTTTCGAGTAGGCATGATGCACCGCCTTGGAATTGTGCCCCAACGCCTGCTGCGCGAACCGCTCCGGGAAGCCGCATTTCAACGCCCGCTCCGCCCACGCATACCGATAACTATGCAGCGACACCCCGGAAATCCCAAGCCCGTCACACCGCTGCTTGAACTCCGTCGCCCGATCCCCGCCGCCCTGCCACCCAATGTTCCGATGTTGCACACTTCAGGATTGACCATCCGGCTCAACCAATCGGTAGCTTGTATTCCGGCCCCCACCCTTGTCTTGCATGAGAATGCCTTGATCGAGCAAAATTTTAATGTCCCTCAATGCCGTGTCCCCGGAACATTCGGCGAGCCTGGCATATTTTGATGTCGAGAGCTTGCCCTCAAACCCATCCAGCAGGCGGTTGATCACTTTGCGCCGCCGTTCATTCACCGGCGACTGGCTGTTGATTCGCTCCCAGACTTTTGCTTTTCGCAGAACGCCGGCAAGGCCGTCTTCCGCACCGGCAACGGCGCGACCAAGGCAGCCCAAAAACCATTCCAACCACAAAGTAACATCCGTTCCGCCTTTTTGGCTTTGTTCCAGGTTCAAATAATAATCCTTTTTCCCGGCTTCAATCTGCGCGGACATGCTGTAGAACCGTTCAATCGTGCCTTCCGCCCTTGCCAGTGCCAAGGCCGTTGGCAAGATGGGAATGGACCCGGCCCGCGTCGCCGCGCTGCCGCTGGGGAGCTTTGTCGCGCGAAACCAGATGACCGGCGGGATGCTGGCTGGATGGCAAAACGCGGTTTCACAATTCTCCTTTGAATGCCCGATCCAGAACTGCGGGCAAGAGCGCGTCCAACTCGGCGGCGGTCGCGGCTTGCAGGCGCTTCAGCGCGTCCACCTCCGCCTGCAACTCGTCCAGCTCGGCCACGATCCGGCGCTGCTCGGCGAGCGGTGGAACTGGGACGGGAACTTTTCTAAGATCGTTCAAATTCAATTCCGTCAGTCGAAAACTGATTTTCTCGCGCTGCCAGTCGCCTCGTTCGCGACTTCGTAATTGGTGCTGTCCCTGAGCGCCGCAGAGGTAGGCGTAGAGATAGTCAGGATCGACCACTTTCTTGTCAGCGCGCGCGATGGCAATATGTGTGTCTGTGGAAACTATTTTTCCGTCGCTTCGATAGCGCGCAACTCGACCGAGGCAACCTGCCGCTGAACACGCGATCAGAATGTCACCGTCTTGCACCACGGCTTCCGGCTTAACTTTGGGCGCAATGTGCGGGGCGAGCCGCATCAGCGTGGGAACATATCGGCCCTGCTGAACGTGCTGAGTCTTGATGAGGTAATGGTCCGACTCTCCTTGCTCCGATTGTTTCCCTCGGGCGAGAAAGCTGGTAAGACTCTCAAGGCTCGGTGCATTTTTTAGCATTGAGTCGGGCCAAATCTCGCGCTCTACGCCTGCCATGAGCGCCTCGGCTTCTTCGGCGGCTTGGTGGCGGAGGGTGCGGGCCTCGTGGATTTTGGCGGCCAGTTCCTCAATCCGCGCCACCACCCGCCGCTGCTCCGCCAACGGCGGCAACGGAATTTCCAGCGCGCGAAAGAAATTTTCTTTGAACCGATTCCGGGTCAGTGGCGTGCTGCCGGAACAATCCGCATCCACGGTTGCAATCACGCTCGGCAACCGAAACCAGTATTTCAAATACTCGACATCAATCTTGCCCGGCACAGGAACGAACGCCGGAAATTCGCTTGAAACATAGCAGCCGTCCAACTCCTTGCTGATGACGCCGAACGCTCCGCGACAGGCAAACAACCGGCTGTAAATGAAATCATTTTCGGCGACGCAGAAAAGTTTGGTCGCCGAAGTCTGCGTGCCCATGACTGTTTCACGCAAAAACGGTCCTTGCCCATCGAGCCGAATTCCCAGCAGGCGATATTCCTTCGATGCGTCAACGCTTTCGCCGCGCACAGTCGGCGTCAGCACCTCGCCCAGCCGGACGGTTGGCCACGGTTTCATCGCGCACCTCCTTCGTCCCGGAGGGACGCCCGACAATAGCCCGCCGTTTCAACGGCGGGTATCCGGGCCAAATGGAATCGAGTCCCGGAGGGACGACAGAAACCCCGCGTCGTCATCCCGGCCATGTCCAAATCTTCTGCCGTCCCTGCGGGACTTGGAGAAGGTTTAATCGCGTTCACCCGGCGTTGAAACGCCGGGCTATTTTCGGCTGCCCCGATGGGGCATCTGGAAGCCGCATTGCTCATGCCTGCTTTGCCAAAAGTTTTTGGATGTTGCCCATGATTTCCGCGATGCGCTGCTCTTTTTTCAGAATGTCGGCGGCGAGTTGGGCGGGCGGCAGATGCGTGATGTCTTCCTTGGCGCGCGGATTCTTGCGGTCGAGGTTGCAGCCATTGGCCAGCAATTCGGCGGCGGGAACTTTCCACGCGTTGTCCGTCTCTTTGCGTTTGCCCCACCATTGGCACAGAGTTGCAAACTCCTCGAACTGGATGGGCGCGGTTTTGGTGTAATTCTTCCGGCCTTCCGGCAGCGGTTGTTCATAATACCAGACTTCGCGCGTCGGGCCGGAGCGGTCGAAGAACAGCAGGTTCGTCGGGATGCCGGTGTAGGGCGCAAACACGCCGTTCGGCAGCCGGACGATGGTGTGCAGGTTGAATTCCTTGAGCAGTTCTTCCTTGATGCGCGCACACACGCCATCGCCAAACAACGTGCCGTTCGGCACGACCACGCCGGCGCGGGCATAGGTAGGGACGCTGCGCTGCGGCGTCCGGTCATCGCAGCGCGATGACCCTACCTTTTTCAGCTTCCGCATAATCAATTGCAGGAACAGCAGCGCGGTTTCCGCCGTTTGCTTGTCTTCCGGGAAATTGCCCTGGATGCCTTTCTCCTCCTCGCCGCCGAAGGGCGGATTCGTCAGGATCACATCCACGCGGTCGCGTTCGCCGATGTCGGTGAGCTTGAACCGGAGCGAATTGCCGGGATCAATCTGCGGCGCGTCGAGGCCGTGCAACAGCAGGTTCATCTGGCAGAGCAGATACGGCAACGTCTTGGGTTCACAGCCGAACAGGCTCGCCTCCTGTAATATTTTCCTGTCCGCGACCGTTTTAACTTGTTGCGACAGATGATTAAAGGCTTCCACCAAGAATCCGCCGGTGCCCGATGCCGGATCCAGGATGGACTCGCCGAGGCGCGGATTCGTGACCGTGACCATGAACCGCACGACGGCGCGCGGCGTGTAAAACTCGCCGGAATCGCCCGCCGCATCGCGCATCTCGCGGAGCATGGATTCGTATAGCGAGCCAAGCGTATGCAACTCGCCGCTGGAAGTGAAATGGATGCCGCCGATCTTGTTGATGACATCGCGCAAAAGATAGCCGCTGACCATGCGGTTCTGCACGCCCTTGAACACGGTGGCGATGACATCGCGCCGATCATCGCCGTTGCTGCTGGTCAAGGTTCGCAAATAGCGGAACAACCCTGGGCCTTTTTTACCATTGGGAAGTGAGGACTCCTCACTGTTGATGAAGGCGAGCAGCTCGTCGCCGGTGATGCCGTCGGACTTGGCCGCCCAATCGCGCCAGCGGTAAGGCGGTTCGATGGCGGGCTTGAACTTTTTCCCGGCGAGCCTGGCCTCGCCCTCGCGCTGAATTTCCAGGTCGTCCAGAAATTTCAGGAACATGATCCAAGTGAGCATCGGCAACCGGTCAAGGTCGCCGTTCAGCCCCTTGTCCTTGCGCATGATGTCGCGCGCGGACTTGAGAAGTGCTCCCAACGACTGTGCAGTTGTGGGCGATAATGCTGAAGGCTTAATGCTCAATGCTAAAGTTTTCCTTTCGAGTTTTTGTCAATGGTCGTGAAAATCGCGATGAGTTGGCGCGTTTCGTCGAGCAGGCCGGACATTTTGCTCGCCGCGACGCAACCGCTGTCCACGAGCAGTTCGAGCCAATACTCCGTTTCTTCAATCTCCTTGAGGCAATCGCCGATTTTGGAAATGAATTCGGCTTTCGACCGGCCACGCGATGCTTCACGGTAGTTTGCGCCGACCGATGTGCCAGACCGCAACACCTGCTTGCCCAGCACTTGCGCCACCGTGTCGTTTTTCGGCAGTTCGGAATACATGCGGATGACCCTCAGCGCAAACGCCTTGGTTCTCGGCTTCAAATCTTGAGGTTTGCTGTTCATTTAGCATTTAGCCTTTCTCCTTCAGCCTTTGTTCCCGCCTTGCGCATGATGTCGCGCGCGGATTTCAGGAGCGCGCCGAGGGATTGGGCGGTGGTGTGGAAAGGCTCTCTAATCATGATTTACAAATTAAACATCGTCACCAACTAGTGTCCTGGAAGTTTTGAAGGTTATCTGCGTAAAGCAGCGATTGGAGTTGGTTGACGGCGTTGCGAAGCTGCTCTGCGCCACCGAATTTACTGATGATTTCATTGACGTTGCCGTGATCGGAAATGGGCCGGACTTTCAGCACGTCGGGCAGCGTGAATTGGAGTTCGCCGTCGGCGGCATATTTCTCCAACAGCTCATTCAGAATTTCGCGGGCTTCCGGCGCGAAGAATTTGAAGAACGCAGTTTGCTGTTTTTTCATACAGTCAGCACGCTGGCGGCGGGTGAGCACTGGCGCGTTGAAGGCCAGATGACACAGCATATCGAACGGGTCGGCATCCGGCTTGCCTGCCTGTGCCGCGACGGTCTGAAAATCAATTCCACGCTCGGCAAGTTGCTGGATGATCTCGGCGCGCTGGCTGGCGTCGGCCCAGCGGGCGCGCAGTTCGTCTGGGCTGGCACAAATTGTCCGCACTTTTTCGGCGGTGTAGTCGGTGAGCTTGACGACGCGGAGTTGGTTGCCGTCGGCGTCAAGTTCGTGGACGAGTTCAGCGGCGATTTCCACCTGACCACCATCGAAATAAAATTTCCTTTTCTCACCCGGAATCGGATCACTGATAACCGTGCCGCCAGTCGGTTCATTAAGTTCACCGTTGTCATCCTCCGGCACTTCTGGCGTGAGAACTTCGATGTCTTTTGTTTTCCCGTTTTCGTCAATTTCCTCCTGCGTGGCGAAGGCGGGATCACCGTCGAAGGCCGGGTCGGCAAAATTGCGTGTGGCCGCGCCGGTATAGTCCAGAATATTGAACCAGAGCTTGCCGTAGTCATCGCGCACGCGTGTGCCGCGCCCGATGATCTGCTTGAACTCGACCATGGAGTTAATGAGGCGCACGAGGACGATGTTGCGACAGGTGGGCGCGTCGAGACCGGTGGTAAGCAATTGCGAGGTGGTGAGGATGACCGGCGTGCGCGTCTCCACGTCCTGAAAACGCTGCATGTGGCCGCGCCCGATGTCCCCTTCATCGGCGGTGACACGACAAACGTAATCGGGAAATTGCTGGACGAGGTCGGCGTTCAGATTGTTGAGCGCCGTGCGCATTTCGGAAGCGTGTTCCTGGTCCACGCAGAAGACAATGGTTTTGGCAAAACGGTCGGTTTTTTTGAGAAAATCCGTGAGATGCCGGGCGACAGCTTGCGTGCGGGCGCGAAGGGCGACGCGACGCTCAAAATCGGTCGTGGTATAAACTTCGTCAGGAATTTCGCGTCCGTAACGGTCCAGGTCGTCCTTGCTGGGTCGCCAGCCGGCGGCGTCCCATTGCGTGACGATGCGATGAACTCGATACGGCGCGAGGAAGCCGTCGTCAATGCCCTGCCGCAGACTGTAAGTGTAAACCGGGTTGCCAAAATAAAGATAGGTGTCGCGATTGTCGTCGCGCAACGGCGTGGCCGTCATGCCGAGTTGATATGCCGGGGCGAAGTGTTTTAGGATTTCCTGCCAGTTGGAATCTTCCTTTGCACTGCCGCGATGGCACTCGTCCACGATGATGAGGTCGAAGAAATCGGGCGCAAATTGCTTGTAAAGGCCGGGGCGGTTGGCGTCTTTGGCGATGGATTGGTAGGTTGCAAAATAAAGTTCGCGGCTGTGAATCACCAGCCCACCTTCGATTTTGTGCCGGGCATCGCCAAAAGCGGAAAAAGTTTTGTCCTTGGGATCGTCCACGAGGAAATTGCGGTCGGCCAGATATAGTATGCGCGGTTTCCGCGTCGGGTCGCCCTTGGCGTTCCATTTGGAAGACCAGAGCTTCCAGCAAATTTGGAAGGCAACGACAGTTTTGCCCGTGCCGGTGGCCATCGTCAGCAAAACCCGCTTCCTGCCCTGCAAAATGGATTGCACGGCGCGATCAATGGCAATGCGCTGATAATAGCGCGGTTCTTTGCCAGTGGTGAGATTGGCCGGTGTGAGAAGACGGTCTGCGGTGGTGTCGTCGCTCAATTTCTCGTCTGCGCGCAGCCGCGCCCATAATTCGGCGGGAGTGGGAAAGGTTTCGACGAACCGCTCGATGCCCGTTGTGAAATCAAACTCGATGATTTCCTTGCCGTTCGTGGCGTAGGCGAATTTGAGACCGAGAATTTCGGCATATTCTTTCGCCTGTTGGAGACCATCGGCGGCCTTTTTATATTCAGCCTTGGCCTCGGTGACGGCGATGGGAAAATCACGAGTGTAACGGAGCAGATAATCGGCGCGCTTGGTCTTTTTGCGCTCGGCCTTGTTGCCCCGCACGACAATGCGGCCATCGGTGAAACTGCGTTGCTCGGCAATGGAATGGGGGTCGGAGTCCCAGCCCGCCGCCTGGAGCTTCGGCACAACGAACTTCCTGCATGTATCGGCTTCCGTTGACATTCTGTTTCCAGATTAAATCCCCAACCGAGCAGATTCACCGGCATCGTAATCCGCAGGAGAATTTTCGCAAGCAATCTTGGAAGCCAGGCCGGGATACCACATCAATAAACGTGTCGGTGGTGCGCCAGCCCGATTGCGACGAAAGCGGCGCTGGGTTTGGAGTGGCAGGAGCGGAGAAACCAACGGCGCTCTGGTCGCACCATTCAATTCCGCGGATGACGAATCAAATTTCCGCAATCGCCCAGCATCGTGCGCCCCGTTGCCCCCGCGGAAACCGGAATGGGGATGTAACGCCGAGCCTGCCGTGGTTTCCTTGAAAATAGCCGAGCCATTCATGGCTGGGACTCGTTGCCCGCCATCGTCCAAAGTCCCGCCAGGGACGAAAGAACCGTTCTGCCGTCCCTCGCGGGACTTTTACATTTGATTGACGCTTGACCCGGCCATAAATGGCCGGGCTATTTTCATCACGTCGTTCCGCGACGGCCAAACGCCGATTGCCCCAATCGTCCATCCCAAAATGAATACGAGAAAAGAGCCGTTCAAGCGCGGAATGGAGAGTGCGGAGTGCGCCCCAATTTGATTTCCGCAATCGCCCAGCATCGTGCGCCCCATTGCCCCTGTGGAATTCGGAATGGGGATGTAACGCCGAGCCTGCCGTGGTTTCCTTGAAAATAGCCGAGCCATTCATGGCTGGGACTCGTTGCCCGCCATCGTCCAAAGTCCCGCCAGGGACGAAAGAACCGTTCTGCCGTCCCTCCGGGACTTTTACATTTGATTGACGCTTGACCCGGCCATACACGACCCGTCATCCCGTCGCCTGCAAATTTGGCGACCATGCCCGGCGCGCAGCCGGGGTAGTGTCCTAATTTGGAATTTCAGGGGTTGAAGGGGACGTTGAGGTTTTCGATCTGACCGGACATCCAAAGGCCAAACGCCGCTACGCATGGAGCCATCTGGACGGCGCGAACGATGAGCGGACGCACTTCGTTGCCGTGTTGGAAATACCGCCGGTCACATCGCCGGGAACGGCAGTCAAAATGGCGATTTACAGTGATATTAAGACGAGAAAACTTAGCGGATCGGATTCTGCGCGGTGACTGGTAAAATGGTCAAAATGGGCATTAGTGGGAACAGGGTTTGGAAAAATTGCGAAATTTTTCATTTGCATTTGGCATAGTGTGTGCTATAAATAATAAACTGATTGATTTTATTGCGTTTTATGAGACGGCGGTATCTGTAACAATTGCAAAAAACAAGCAGAAATGAGTTTTAAGGTGTTTGACAAGATCAAAAAATTATGGATAGATGCGCGCGTCGAGAGGTAAAATGAGATGCATTTTGGCTTGACAAATGAAAATGAAATGACATGAGCGACAAAATACACAATCCAGAACGATTCAAGATTTTGCGGGCGATTGACCCCACAATAATCGGCGGCACTCGTCCTGTTGAAGTCGCTAAAGACAAAGTTCATTTCTCTAACGCAAATGGCGGTTTGCGGCTTGTCAATTCGGAGGAAGTAAGGCAGTTGGCAAATGCCAACGCTAAAAACTTGCTTTCCGTATTGGCAGCCAATATCCCCGCCAAAGCGTGAGCGAACTTCAAAAATTCAACATTCTTTTTAGCGGCAGCGATCAGGCTGACGTTCTTAATCTTTGTCGTTACATAGATGAGTTCGGCGTGGCCGTTGGTGTTCCTTACCTTGACATAAACATTGTGGCCGTTACTGGGGTGGTGGGGTCAAATGCACAGTTTCCTTGGCCTGGCGGAACAGAGCATTCAAGCCCATTCAAGAAAGTTGCCGCATTCACTGCAAATTTCGTTTCCCAAAGGCCGATTATGACTGCTTTTCCCGAAGAGAAATTCGGGAAATTGTATAAATGCCAGAATGCCATCATCGCCTACGCCCTTTCGATTGACGCCCTTGAGGGAGCGACAATCAATTGCGAAAAGCGCAAAAAAACAATCGAATTGAAAAACAGAATCAAAATATCACACCATTTTTGGTCAGATTTGATTCTGGCTCTGGATGCCGCTACTCCTTCTCAACACTTTGAGTGTATTTCCTTGATTTACGAGTCTCTTGCTTACAAAGCCAATCCCGATGCTCAATATCCGGCAGTAATTTAATTTACGGTTTTTGGCCAGCCATTTGCTGGGCATTTCTTTTGGAAAGACTTTTTGATCGCCGCCTGACAATTTCAAATTAAGGCACCGCCAATGCCAGCGCGCGGTTGACCTGCGCCGCCGTTTTTGATAGCATTCATCCGTCTGTGCCATGAAGACCGCGCTGAACCAGCATGTGCTTGTGTTGAACCGGTTGTGGCAGGCGGTCAACGTCTGCACCGCCCGCCGCGCTCTCACGCTGCTCTTTCAAGGCCAGGCGCAGGTCGTCGTCAACGCCGAGGACGGCTCGTTCCGCACCTTCAATTTCGAGGAATGGCAGGACTTTTCCGGGGACGCGCCGCAGGATGAATCCGTCCGGACCATTTCCTTCCGCATCCGGGTGCCGCGCATCATCCTGCTGCTGATTTACGACCGGCTGCCGAAGAAGGAGGTCAAGTTCACGCGCCACAACATTTTTGAGCGCGACAAAAACACCTGCCAATACTGCGGGCGCGTTTTCGACCGCAAGGATTTGAACCTGGACCACGTCATCCCGCGCGACCGCGGCGGCCCGACGACGTGGGAAAACATCGTCTGCTCCTGCATCGAGTGCAACACGCAAAAGGCCAACCGCACGCCGCAGGAGGCCGAATTGCACCTCATCCGCAAGCCCAAGCGGCCCAAGTGGCGGCCGTTCGTCCAGATCAACTTCAGCCTGCACCGGCACGACAGTTGGAAGCACTTCATTGACCTCGCCTACTGGAACGTCGAGCTGGGCGAGGATGTGGAATAGCCGCGCCGGTTTCCTACCACGAATAATGCACGGTGTAAGTCACGGTGCGCTCCTCGTCGGGCTTGACCGGAATGCGGAATTCTATCGTCTGTGAATCCTTTTTCACAAAGTCGTCGGACTTGGCGGTGATGTCCCAGCTGCTCCAGCGGTAAAGGTGCTCGGCCACGCGGATTTCCACCGGCGCGTCCTTCTTGTGGTTGCGCAGCTTGATTTCAAACGTTTCGTCAATCCATTTGTCGGCGGTGTCCACGCGGAAATTGGTCTGCTTGCGCTCGCCGACGAGATCAAAGGAATCGCCGGTGGTCACGCGGATGGTCTCGTCGCGCGGCGTGTGGTCAATCGTGTTCTCGCCGACGAATTGCAACTGGCTGTCGCTGTCGCGGCGGTAGAAGCGCAGCTTGCCCGCCGGCAGCGCGATGCCGAGCTGGTTCGTCTCGGCGTTCTTGAACTCGCGCTGGACGATGACTTTCTTGTTGTCGGTCTGGCCGTAGTTCTGGATCTGATTCAGCCCGCCGTTGAAACGATAATTGGACGCGCCGTCATAGACGTAAATCGTCGGGGCGAACATCTTTTCGGCATGAACGAACTCAACCTGCTTCGTCTCGTGGTCATGCAGCGTGGTTTCGCGGGCGATGTCGTAAAGATGAAATTCGTCGAAGGCTTTTTCGGAGACGGGGGGTGCGGCTTGAGCGTTCATTGTCATCGCTCTGGCTGCGGGTGCGAACACCGGTCGGTTTTGCGGCTGAATCTTGTTCACGTCACCGGCCATCAATTTGATTTTGGCGTTTTCGAACGTTTTCCCGCTGTTGTTGTTCATCGTGATCCAGCCGACGATGTCACAAAAGTCGCCCTTTTCCGGCGAGACAAGATTGTAGCTCGCGCTCCAGGTAAAGCCGCCGGTAACGTAGCCAACCTCGGCGTCGAACTTGCCCGGCTTGTCGGATTGCAGCAGCCAGTTGAAGGCTGGCTTAAGAATCGTGTCGTCGCCGAGATCCGGAAACCGCGGCTCGCCCGGCAGGCTGAACTGCTTTATGCCGTTCACCTCGATGATGGGCTGCTCCGTTGCGCCGCCGGGAACGTAGCCGCTGCGGATGATTTTGCCCTGAATGGGTTCGTCCACCTGCGTATTGTCCTTCATGCGCCGTTTTTCAAAACCAATCGTCTTGCCTTCGAACAGCGACAGCAGCAATTCCTGCGAGACGGGATCGTTGCGGTAATTCTGTTCCACGATTTGCAGCGAATGTTTGCCCGCCGGGTCGCGCAGGATGACCGAATCCGGCTCGACCTGCGCGGTCGCGCCGGGGTAAATCACGGCATTGTCGCCGGCCTTCAAGTCCAGCGGCACGGTGTCGCGCACGACGGCGAAGTTCTGGTTGTAGATGGTGAGCGAAGGCTGGGCGCAGGCCGCGAGCGCGCCCGCCGCGCCGATGACAAAAAGGACGAGCCTTGTTTTCATATTTTGCGGGATGCAATTTGTGTTTTTCATAAATGATTCTCCTGCTGGCTGATGGAATTTACCACGAATAATGCACGGTGTAAGTCACGGTGCGCTCCTCGTCTGGCTTGACCGGAATGCGGAATTCAATCGTCTGTGAATCCTTTTTCACAAAGTCGTCGGACTTGGCGGTGATGTCCCAATTGCTCCAGCGGTAGAGGTGCTCGACCACGCGGATTTCCACGGGCGCGTCTTTCTTGTGGTTGCGGAGCTTGATTTCAAACGTCTCGTCAATCCATTTGTCGCCGGTGTCCACGCGGAAATTGGTCTGCTTGCGCTCGCCGACGAGGTCAAAGGAATCGCCGGTCGTCACGCGGATGGTCTCATCGCGCGGCGTGTGGTCAATGGTGTTTTCGCCGACGAATTGCAACTGGCTGTCGCTGTCGCGGCGGTAGAAGCGCAGCTTGCCCGCCGGCAGCGCGATGCCGAGCTGGTTCGTCTCGGCGTTCTTGAACTCGCGCTGGACGATGACTTTCTTGTTGTCGGTCTGGCCGTAGCCCTGGTCGTAATTCAAGCCGTAAAAACGATAACCGCTGGCGCCGTCATAAACGTAAATCGTGGGCGCGAACATCTTTTCGGCATGGACAAATTCCACCTGCTTCGTCTCGCGGTCATGCAGCGTGGTTTCGCGGGCGATGTCGTAAAGATGAAATTCGTCGAAGGCTTTTTCCGTGACGGCGGGGGCCGCTCCACCAAAGGCCATGGCGGAATTTATTACCAGCCTCGACTGCATTTGCATGGGCATCGGTGGCTGAATCTTGTTCACGTCGCCGGCCATGAGTTTGATTGTGGCGTTCTCGAACGTTTTCCCGCTGTTGTTGTTCATCGTGATCCAGCCGACCAAATCCACCAAATCGCCTTTTTCCGGCGAAACCAAATTGTAGCTCGCGCTCCAGGTAAAGCCGCCGGTGACGTAGCCAACCTCGGCGTCGAATTTGCCCGGCTTGTCGGATTGGAGCAGCCAGTTGAACGCGGGCTTGAGAATCGTGTCGTCGCCGAGATCGGGAAACCGCGGTTCGCCCGGCAGGCTGAACTGCTTTATGCCGTTCACCTCGATGATGGGCTGCTCCGTTGCGCCGCCGGGAACGTAGCCGCTGCGGATGATTTTGCCCTGAATGGGTTCGTCCACCTGCGTATTGTCCTTCATGCGCCGTTTTTCAAAACCAATCGTCTTGCCTTCGAACAGCGACAGCAGCAATTCCTGCGAGACGGGATCGTTGCGGTAATTCTGTTCCACGATTTGCAGCGAATGTTTGCCCGCCGGGTCGCGCAGGATGACCGAATCCGGCTCGACCTGCGCGGTCGCGCCGGGGTAAATCACGGCATTGTCGCCGGCCTTCAAGTCCAGCGGCACGGTGTCGCGCACGACGGCGAAGTTCTGGTTGTAGATGGTGAGCGCCGGGCCGGCCCCGGCAATTCCCGCCGAAAACAGGCCGGCGAGCAGGAGCATTGGAATCAGGTTTTTCATAATTGTTTTGCGAAAGCAAGCGGATTGATTTTTTCAGATGGCGTCATGTTCTGTGCATAAGACACGCGACGGCGCGGTTTATTAGAAGGTTTTTTTGGAAACAGCGTTGCCCCCGCCGCGATCTGGGAAAAGAATTCGCGGTGCAAGTTCAAATGCAGGATTGCAGGCATGATTTTATTTCCGGCGGCGAAAGCCGGACAGCATGGCCAAGCCGAGAGCAGACAGCGCACACATCGAGGGTTCAGGGACGGATTCTGGCTGAAATGAGAGAAAGCCCAGCCCAACAGGACTGGAGGCAAAAGTGCTTTGCACCCCGCCTGGCGTGTATTCAAAAATCTGGTTGGGCGGGTGTGAACTCGTAAATCACCCTCTCACATCACTGCGCGCAACATGATAAACAAAAAATACGCTGCGTATAATCCGATGGCCGAAATAGCAAACCATAGCGAGGCTGTCACCAGCAAGCTCCATCTCCCCTTTTTTCTTCCGGCACTGACAAGAAGAGCGCCGACGGCGACCCCAATAGGAACTCGTAATAGAAGCATATTCCAGAGATTCCAGAAACCTTCCGGCGGCAGATAGCTGAAGTATGGGTGGTTGGCATCGTAAATCCCCCACCAAACAAAATGGTAAAGAACATCTTGTGGTGCCGTGAACCAGATAAGGTTGAGACCCAAGGCAATGATGAAACACTGTCTCCCCCAACTACCGCTAACCGCCCGTGCCATAGCGATACAGCGCAACGGCACCTGTATAGCCCACGTGAATGCCCAGTAGCCATAGATGAGTGTGTGGAAATTTGCGCCAAGTGTATTCCATTTCCATTCGGTCAAAAGGGGCGGCCCAGCCCACCACGAGTGCTCGCCCATCGCGCATAAATCCACCCACGAATCGAGGAAAAGCAAAGCAATTACAGCTATAACCAACCGCCTCATGGAACCGCACAGCAAAACAACAACCACGCTGCATAGCACCCAAAAGGACTCCGCCGCTGGATAGATGTCCCATGTTGAACCTTTGCCGAGATAATTTATCCAGATGTTGGCCGCAGCGCCTGCGCTGAGGACAAGCGCATAAGCGACTATTAACGCCAGCGTCAGATGATTGAGTTTAAGCTCGCGCAGCCCCATGAGGAATGGTTTAGTTGGCGTCAGAAGTGTTCGGTTTAGAAACTCAGTAATATGACCACATAGTTCCCGTTTTAAAAGGCGGCAGCAACACGGCGCGGAATATCGAACTGCTTTGCCAAGATTGCGACAATCGCTGCGACGATGCCGGCAAACCACGACCATTTTTCCAACTTCATTTTGCCGCTCCTTCCACGATTTTGATTTCGTCCGGCGTCAGGCCGTAAAGCTCATACACCAGCGCGTCCATCTGGCGGTCCAGCGCGGCGCATTTGTTTGCGTAAAAATCCTTGTCCTTGTCGCTCTGCGCGCGGGCAAGCCGCGTCCTGGCCGCCAGCATTTGCTCCACCAGTTCAAATTGCATGGTGGATTCGTGGTTCATAAGTTGCAAAGCCAGCTTGTGACTGATGCAATATGGTCTTCGTCCGTGAGGTTCGCGGCATTTTTCAAACCGCCCCGCTTCAGCATGTCCCAAATTTCCGAAGCCATTTTCGCCTCGATTGCCGCGCCAATGAAGAATGTGTGTGGCTTGAGTTTCTGTCTGGCAAAAGCCTCGTGAATCCGATTGAGCGCCGTTCGTGCGGTTTTCCAGTGCTCATCGGCTCCGGCGGGGTCAATGCCGCCCTTGAGTTCGCCCAACGCAATATAAGCCGATGGCGTGTGGATGGTTCCACGGGTCAAGTCGTTGAATGAACACCTGAACAACGACAGATCCACGTTGTTTTTTACCAACGGGACGGTGACGTTGTAGAGCAGCGTTCTCGGCCCTTGCCGGGCATTCCATGACAGGCCGTGAAGCGACAGTTCCACATCCGCGTCATCGTCCGGCAATTCGGCCCAGGTCTTGGTGTCCTTGTGGAGCCAATGACATTTTTGCCCGGACAATTTCAGGCAGGCCAGAATGGCGCGGGTGAGTTTCTTTTGCGCCATGAAACCGCCGACGTTCCGCATTGACCCACCCAGCGTGTCGCCACGGGTCAGCAGGAAACGAAAAACCAGTTCCTCGACAAAATTCGCGCCGGCGGGTTCAAGGAAGTTTTTGATGAGTCCGCTCACCGCTTCGCGTTTGTCGGAATCCTGCAAGTGATTCGTCGCCTTGTCCGACACGCCCGCCGCCGTGAGCAGGCCCGGCTGGATTTCGTGAATTTTCAGCAGGCCGGCCGGAGTCCGGGCCTTGCTGGCGGCAGCTTTTAATGCCCTGGCTTCCGCGACGTGCGGGGTCGCGCGACGATTCTTTTCCAATGCGAGTGCAACGAATCCGGCGCGCACCGCCTCATAAGTTGTTTCGAGGCTTTCGCCGGATTTGAGGTGTTGTTGATAGGGTTTGATCATGATTATGTTTTTCGCCAGAGATAGACGCACTTGCGCAGGGCGTCGCGGCCATGCGCGCCCATTTGCTGACTGCTGTTTCCCTTTCCATTCGGGAGGACAAGAATCTGCTCGACCGTGAAGCCCAACTGCCCGGCGATTTCTGAAAGAATGATGTCCACGGAAATGCTGGCTCCGGCATATCGAACATTGTCATTCACCATGATAAGCGGCGCTCCACGTTTTAACACCCTGGCCAACTCGCAGATGACGCACGCCATCTCGTAAAAATACCCGCGCACCATGCGGGGAATCCCATCGTTATTGAGAAGGTCTTGTTCCTTTTGGGAATCCAAATAGGCGAGGATGTTTTGCAGCAAGATTTGGCTGTCTGCTGCGGCAATGGCCGGTTTCCAGTCTGGATTAAATTTCAAAAGATCTTTGACGCGATTTTCAACGGTGCAACTTAGCATTTCCTGCCGCAGCTTCACCAAACCGTCTTCGTCAACGCCAAGCAGCGCGAGTTCCAATGCGTAAGTGCGCGTGTAATCATAGCGGTTGCAGTAGGGCGGAGAAGTAATTATGCAGTCGTAGGATTCAGCTTTGAGCTTTGGCAAAATCTCAAGACACGAACCGCCATGTAATTTGACATCCGCTTTTTTGAGCGTTTTGGCAAACAAATCTTCGGGAAATTCCCCGGCCCGCAGGTCATGGACGATTTCATGCAGCTTGTGGGTTATGGCTGTGTCAAAGGCCGGAATCTTGCCTTTGTCAAAAATCTTTTTTCCCTGCCGCCTGCCTGAACGGTAGTCCCATCGCAAATACTGGCCGTCCTTGCGCGTGTAGCTGATGTTTTCAAGAATACAAAGCATCGCAAAAAGCAAAACCACCCCCACCCGTTCGCCCTCCAGTTCCGATGCCGCCAGAAATCGTCCCATTGCGTCAAGCGTTTCCGCCGGATACGCGCCGCGTGTAATCCTCAACTCATTGATGGATTTTACGGTTTTGCACTTTCGCCATGGATGTTCGTCCCGCCAGAACGCAAGCCGTTTGACATCCGTATCTTTCAAATCCCAATCAATGACTTGTTTGGTTGTTATGAGCGTTCGGCCAATTGGCAGAAGTTCAATGCCCTCGGCTTTCAATCCGTGGCCGCCCGCGACAAACAGCGCCGTTCCACTCCCGGCGAACGGATCAAGCAAAACACCGTTTTTAATTCTATACTTGTTTAATAGATGCTCAATCAGCCTGGCGGAAAACGCCTCTTTGTATTTGAACCAGCGATAGACGGCCCTTCCTTTGTTGGCTTGAAAACTGACCAGCGCGCGTGTGAGCGAACTATCAACATGCAATTTGTCTGCCCACCGTATTTCAGCCTCGGAATTTAGGCTTTCGATGTGGGCCAGTTCCTCTGATGTTTCAATTGACGGGGTCTTGGCAACATCCGGCATCTCAATTTCAAGAATGGATGCCGTTGCCACACCAAGCGCCGGTGTAAAACGCGTGCGATAGGCCGTCGCCTCTTCGTGAAGAACGCCGTTCCCGCTCGTTGCGTGCCCGGCATTCACGCCATGAAGATGAATGTTGCTCTTTTTCTTTGGAGGCAACGAATAAATTGCGCGCTTTTTGCGTGTCGGTTTCTTTGGTGTTTTGTGTTTGGCGCTCTTCATCTGCTATTGCATGGCAAACTTTCCCATTTTCCTAATTCAGAAGCGAGGTTTTTTCATTTTGCGTAAATTTGCGCGGGCGATTTGCCTGCAATTGACATGTGGAGGTTTTGCCTGGGCGCGGTTTCCAAGTCCGGCTTGAAACGGCAGTCCACAATCTCGAATTTGGGGTGTCCCCTGCCCTTGCCACTGGCCAGCATCCTTGCGTTTATCGAAAGATGCGAGGCCAATGCGTTACGGCAGGAACAAATCGGCGGACACGCTGAAATGTTTCGCCGGCGTGCGGACGTGCGCCAGCGTCAATTGCCGTTCGCCGCGCAGGATCATCGCGCCCAGCGTCCGGTGAACGTCCAGCAGCCGCGCCAAGTCCGCCGCGCTCATGTCGTTCGCGTCCA
>CAYYWB010000021.1:0-21362 GCA_964475285.1 uncultured Bifidobacteriaceae bacterium
AAGCGGCTGCCGTCCTTGCGAATGTAAGTCAGTTCGTAGATGTCCTCGATGCCGCGCGAGGCTTTGAACACCAATGCCTCGAAGCCCGGCGTAATCGGCGTGGAAAGCTCGGCACTCAACGCCTTGGCGCGCGCGATCACTTCCTGTGGATCGGAAATGTCGGCAGGCGTGATCTTGTTCATCACGTCGGCGGCCGCGTAGCCTAGCATGCGTTCCGCGCCGACGTTGAAAATCTGGATGACGCCCTTTGCGTCGGTGGCAATGCTCGAAAAGTTGGCGCTGTTGAAAATCGCATTCTGCAAAGCGCCCGCCTTTAGTAGAACTTCTTCGCGCCGGATTTCGGTGACGACCTCCACTGCGGCGGGGTCGCCGTCGTGTTTGGCTGTTTGCTCCATATTTGTTCCGTTCTTAAACCGCGATTGGCCTTGCCTCGTATTCAGTCTGGTCGCTATCGGCACGAAGGAACGCGCCCGCCCCCGCTTGGGCCCCGCCCGGTTTGCCTCACGACGCGTCATCCCCCCAAGTGATGCTTGATGCAGGCGACCACTTCGGTAAGAACGACCGGTTTGGCCAGAAAGGAATGTCCCCCGATCTGCCCGTCACCCGCCTTGACTTCTTTTTTCGTGATGGCCGCCGTCAGAAACACAATCGGCACGGCTTTCAATTTGGGGCTTGCCTGAAAATAAGCGGCCAGTTCCCCGCCGTCCATGCCCGGCATCATCACATCCAGCAGAATCAAGTGGGGCTGAAATTCCTCCGCCGTGGCAAGCGCGGCCCCGGCGTCATTTTCCTCCCTGACCTCGTAATTGTTGGTCCGTTCCAGGTAACGTTTCATCAGCCGGGTATTGGCGGCCTCGTCGTCCACGGCCAGGATGCGTTTCTTTTCGGTTTTCGTCGTCGTTGTCATTGTCATGTTCACATCATGTTGCCGCCTGAAATTGTTTGGTGAACCCGGAGGCGTGAAGGGTTCGCGCCGGTTTCTCGCTCTCGGAAATGCGGCGATGTCCGGCATCATATTTGTCTGGTTCGTTCCCGTTTTGATGGGCGTTGTTCATGATTCTGTTCATTTTATTTCCGCTGCGAAGTTTGGTTTGCAACGGCTGAATTTTTTTGGGTCGCGATATAAATAATATGCGGCAAAAATACGTGCCCGCCATGGGGTGTTCACCCCACACCGGACATGATGAATCCAGCCCTGCATAAGCGTCCGGGCTGGAGGAACCAAGAACCGGGCGCTGGGCGGGGCGCTGGATTCATCATAATTGCAAGCCGTTCGGCAATGGCTGGCCTTGCCAGTTGGATGGCGGCACAAATTCCTCGTCTGGAACGACAGTCGCGCGCAGAACTTTTTCCACCGTTCCCAATAATTCCTGAAGGGTGTATGGCTTGAGCAGCGCAACGGCGGGTTGGAGCCATGGATACCGGTCGAACAAATCCGCCTCTGGCAATGCCGCTGTGGCCATGATGACCGGCAGGGTCATGTGTGCCTCACGCACCTTCTTGACGAGGGCCAGACCCGTCAATCCCGGCATGTTGTGGTCGGTAATCAGAAGGGCATAACTCTCGGGAGCATGTCTCACGGCATTCCATCCCGCCTTGCCATCTTCGGCGGTGTCCACTTCGTAGCCGGAGCGAATCAATACTTTCGCGTTGAGCAGGCGGATGTCCGATTCGTCCTCCACCACGAGAATGCGGCATGGCGCATTCATCCGGCATTGAAGTGGTGCGCCGACCGGCTTGCAGGCTTGCGAATCCTTGTGCTCTTTCATGTTCCGATGATAATTCGTCATGCTTGGCGGGGCTATACGGTGTTTTACCCATGCCGGATTTGAGGAGTCCAGCCCTGCCACAGCGGGGTGGATGGCGAACTAATGCGCCGTCTTTTTGAAGGCCGGAGGTGGATGGTTTTCCACATTTTCCTTCACCACGGCAATCATTTCGTCCATCCCTTCCTTGATTTCGTTGACCTGCGGATGGACTTCCTTGATGAGGTCGTGCTCGATGCGGGACAGCTTTTCGATGCGTTTTCCCTGTTCGCGAAGTTGGTCCAAAAGTGCGTTCTGCTTGACGGAAAGCCGGCGCATCCACCAAAAGCAGACGCCCCAGCAAATGGTGCCGGCCAATGTCATCCAGAAAGAGAGGCTGTTTTTATCCATTTTTTGCAGGAGCCGGGGTAACGAGGCTCATTTCAAATGCAGAAGGCAGAATGGGACTCCTTGCGTCGTCTCCTGCCGATTTAATGGCCGCTAAACAATGGTCAACTGGACGCTGCTCTCAATGATGCCCGCGCTGATGGCGTAGCGGGTGAGTCCGGCGGTGTCGTGGATGTCGAGCTTTTGCATGACGTGCTCGCGATGCTTCTCGACGGTTTTGATGCCGATGCCGAGTTCCGCCGCGGCTTCCTTGTTGGCCTTGCCCTCGGCGATCAGTTGGAGGATTTCCATCTCGCGCGACGTCAGCGGAATGGTTTTCTTGGAGAGCCCGCCCGCGCGGTCAGGCGTCAGCGGATGGATGCGATCCTGACGCCGGGAAATGGAGGGGCTGAAAAATGTTTTCCCCTTTTGCACTTCCCGGATAGCCCGGCACACATCATGGGCGGAGGTTTGTTTGAGCAGAAAACCCGCGGCGCCGGACTCGGTCGCGTTTGTGACATACGCGTCATCGCTGTGCGCGGAAAGCATGAGCACTTTGATGGCCGGGCTGGTTTTGAGAATCTGCCGGGTGGCTTCCAAACCATTGAGCAGGGGCATGGCGATGTCCATCAACACCACGTCGGGATGGAGTTTATTGGCCAGCACGACCGCCTGGCGCCCGTCCTGCGCCTCGCCAACCACTTCGAGATCGTCTTCGAGTTCGAGCATCTTGCGAAAGCCCTCTCGCACAATCATGTGGTCTTCCGCCAGCAGAACAGTGATTCGTTTCATAAAAATTCAAGGTTTGATTTCAGCCGCCTGCGCCACAACCAACGTCGTCCCGCTCCCGGCAAAATGGTAGGCCGGCGTGAAAATCATTTTCCATTTGCCCGCCGTGAACCACAGCTTGAGCGTTCCGTGGTTGATGTCCACCGGCGTGGCCGTGGCATCAACGTGCCGGATCCGTCCGCCCTTGCCGCTGGTGGTGGCGGTCCCGGAGATCGTCACGGCCTTGCCCTGGCTGGCCTCGGCCAGCGACGCATCCGAAACGACGATGGCCAGCGTGCCCTTTTCGTTCTTCAAGAACCAGGGAAACACCCTGATCTTGTAATCGCCGGTGTAAATGCCGTTCGTGCGCCGGAGCGCGCCGATGGTCAGGGTGGCTTTGCCCGCGTCAACCGGCATGGAACTGGGATCAATCATGAGAATGCGATTCTCCGTGCCGGAGTTGGTCGAGGCTGGCGCGGCGCAGGCGGCGCTCCAACCGACCGCCAGCAGCGCCAGCAAAACAGTGATTTGTTTCATGGGGTTTCAAGTTTGGTTTGTGCCGGCTCCATCAGCGGATTTTCCGCCCCCCCCCGCGCAAGTTGCCAAGCGGTATTTGCGCCGTAATGGTGGTGCCTCTGCCCGGAGCGGATTTGACATTCAAAGAACCGCCCACAAATGTGATCCGCTCCCGTATTCCAAGCAGACCAAGTCCGCTTTTCCCATTTCGTCCGGCCGGGAGATAATCCGTGTCAAAGCCGATCCCGTCGTCATTGATCGCCAACTGAACGAAGACGCCATGCTGCGTCAGGCGCACTGCGACGCGGCGGGCGCGGGCGTGCTTCTCCACGTTTTTCAAGGCTTCCTGCAGGATGCGGTAGAGCGTCAGCTCGGTGTCGGCGGCCAGCCGTGCGGTCAACGACACACAGGCTAGTTTGACCGACACGCCCGTCCGATCCGCGAACTCCGTGCTGGTGTCGCGCAGGACGGCGACCAGACCCAGCTCGTCCAATACACTGGGCCGGAGATTGCGCGAAATACGCTCCACTGCCTCGGCCGTCCGTCCGAGCATCTCGCGGAGTTTGATCGCCTCGCGTTTCGATGGCCCGTCGCGAGGGGAAAGTTCGTCCGCCAGCGTCTGGCTGCGAACGAGGACGGCACAGAGAAGCTGGGTGATGTGGTCGTGCAGTTCGATGGCCACGCGCCTGCGCTCGTCTTCCTGCACCTGCACCACGCGGTGCGTCAAAACCCGCAGCCGTTCCTCGTTGCGCCGGGCCTCCGTCATGTCCGTCACCACCATGCAGATGGGCATATGCTTGAAGCCGTTTTTTGCCAGTGGGCGAATGGAAATTTGCGCTGGCATTTGAGAACCATCGCTGGCATTGAGCAACACCTGTATCTTGGTGCCGGATTTGGCGACCCGTTTCAGGAGCGGCTGGAGCTTTGCCCGGTCTTCCTTGGAGAGAAAGCGGCGAAAGGAACCGCCCATGATCTGCTCCAGCGGGCATTGGACCATTCGGGCGAAACACCGGTTGGCGTAAAGAATCGTTTTGTCAACCGCGAGCGTCAGCGCCCCTTCGTTCATGGATTCGATGAGCATGCGGTAGGTGTGATCGGCGCCTTCGAGCGTGAACACTTGCGGGCCTGCCCTGCCTGCGGTCACCAACGCGTCCACCTCGCCGCTGCGGATGGCGCGGAGCGTTTCTTCGGCTTCGGCCAGGCGTGCATTCAAACGCTGAAAAGCCGAAATGCTGACGCGCTGAAATTTCAGTGTTTGTTTCACGGGTTGGCGGTGGGCGGTTTTCATCCCCCGGTTTTACCTTTTGTGTCCAAATCCAACGCGGCAAACAAACCGGCGGTGTTCGACAGGCTGCCGATGAGCCGGCGCACCGGCTGCGGAAATTCCCGGACGAGCGTGGGGGTCGCGAGAATCTGGCCGTTGCGCGCCAGGATGGGCTGCTGATAGATGTCAATCACTTCCAGATTATATTCGCCGTTGAGTTCGGTTTCGCACAATTTGCGGACGCGCTGGATGGCCAGGCGCGACCGGTTGGTGGCCCCCGCCACATACAGTCGCAGGACGCATTTGTCAGTGGGCTTGGCGATCAGGACTTTTTCGAAGGCCATGGTTGTGCGGATGGTTTTGTTTTTTTTCACGAGTGTTCGTGTCGGTTAATTGGCGGGACGCAAATCCAACCCCACAAGCACGCGTTCGGTGTCGGACAGGTCGCCGATGATTTTTCGCACGGGCTGCGGCAGCTTGCGCACCAGCGTGGGAATGGCCAGGATTTGGTCGCCCCTGGAAAGTTGGGGTTGCTCCAGCAAGTCAATCACTTCGATGTCATAGCGGCCCTTGAGGTGGTTTTCGCAAATCGTCTTCAGATTCGAAAACGCCGTCAGCGATTTAGGCGTCTGGCCGGCCACGTAAAGGCGCAGTTGCCAGAGCTTGGCCGACGTGCCGCCGGTCGAGCCGGATCGGGCTTGTTTCATCATTTTGTTTTTCATTGTTTGCTCTTTGGTTTGGCGTTGCCTCGCGCGCCCGTCGCCACCGAAACATCGGCCTGGCGCAAACGGCCCAATTCCATCCGCTCGGCGGATTTCAGCCGCGTTTGAGTGCCGACCTGTTTGGCAATGCGGCGAAGTTCCAAGGCTTCGGTTTCGTAGTCGGCGCGCAACCCGCTGATTTGCCTTTCGAGCGCGGTGCGCTTGCGCTCCACTTCGCGCTTGAGCTGGGCGGCTTCCTGCTGATCGGACAACAGGGCGGCTCTTTCAAGGGAATTTTGCGCCGCGCGGGCGGAACCGGTCAGCACGCCACCGGGTCCGATGTAAGCGTCCACGAGGTCAATGCCCCGGTTGGAAATCACGAATTCGCGGACTTGGTTTGAGTGCGCCATGCCACGCGCCTTGAGCACATAAAGCACGCGGTTGCGTTCGCCGTTGCCTTCGAAGTCCTGCAATAACAGCCAGGAGTCCATGAGCGAGGACATGGCGATTTCACTTTGTTGCAGCGCGTGGCCACCGTGCGTCAGGCTGGTAAAGAACGAGGTGACCTGATTGCCTTTCAGAAAATCAATCAGTCGCGTCACCATCCCCTTGGTTTCGGAGTCGGTGCCCGCGACCAGCAGGCTGGTAATCGGATCCACAATGACGACAGCGGGTTGAAACGCGGCGATTTCCTTGAACATGGTGGCCAGGTGCATTTCCAGGCCGCAGAGCGTGGGCCGGGCCGCGTGAAACCGAAGCAGGCCGCGTTCGACCAACGGCTCCAGGCGCAATCCGATGGAATGCATGTTGCGGATGATCTGGTTGGGCGATTCCTCGAACGAGAAAAAGAGCACGCGATCTCCACTCCGGGCGGCGGCCTGGGCGAAATGGGCGGCGACGCTGGTCTTGCCGGTGCCGGGCGTGCCCGTGAGCAGAATGCTGCTGCCGCGAAAAAAACCGCGCCCGCCCAGCATCGCGTCGAGCCGCGGGATGCCGGTGGAAATCCGCCCGCTCGACACCTTGTGGTTCAGCCCCAGCGACGTGATGGGCAGCACGCTTAAGCCCTCGTCACCGATGAGAAACGGAAATTCGTTGGTGCCGTGCAGCGCGCCGCGATATTTTATCACCCGCAGATGCCGCGTGGCAATCTGGTCATGCACCCGGTGGTCGAGCAGGATGACGCAGTCGGATACGTATTCCTCCAGACCGTGGCGTGTCAGTTGTTCGCGCCCGCGCTCGGCCGTGATGACGGCGGTCACGCCCTTGTCCTTGAGCCAGCGGAAGAGCCGTCGCAACTCGGCGCGCAGGATGGCTTCGTTGGGCAGGCCCGCAAACAGGGCTTCCAACGTGTCCAGCACCACGCGCTTTGCGCCGATGGAATCAATTGCGAGATTCAGCCGGACGAACAATCCCTCCAGGTCATACTCGCCGGTCTCAGTGATTTCACTGCGCTCGATGTAAACGTGGTCGAGCACAATTTTTTTGCGCCGAACCAGTCCCGTCAGATCAAATCCGAGCGACGCGACATTGGCCTTCAACTCCGCTTCCGTCTCCTCGAAGGCTATAAACACGCCCGGCTCGCCGAACTGCATCGCGCCGCGCACAAGAAATTCCGCGGCCAGCAGCGTCTTGCCGCAACCCGCGCCGCCGCACACCAGCGTGGGCCGTCCGCGCGGCAATCCACCATTCGTGATTTCGTCAAGACCCTGGATGCCTGTGGGACACTTGGGCAAATGAGCCGCCGGGGAGGTGGATTTGTGACCGTTATTTTTCATTCAAGAGCATCCTTTGATTGACGCGGGTAAAATGCGTTTCATAAAAATTCAAGGTTTGGTTTCAGCGGACTCCACCAGCGCCCCCCCCCGCGCCTTGCCGGGCGGAATTTGTGCAATGATGGTGGTGCCTTTGCCGGGCGCAGACTCGACGCCAAAATGGCCGCCGACCATCTCCAGACGTTCCCTCATGCCGAGCAGTCCGAGATGCTTTCTCCCTCTGATATTCAACACGCGTTCCAATTGAAACGATTTGCCATCGTCCTTTATTTTCATGCAAATGCAGTCCGGCAGTTTCTGTATGCTCACTTCCACCCGGCTGGCCTGCGCATGGCGGGCCACGTTGGTGAGCGCCTCCTGCGCCACACGATAAAGGATTGTCCGCTTGTCATTGTCCAATTGTTCAACTCCAGCGAAGGCCTTCAAATGAACGCGGATGCGCGTTCGCTTGGAAAAGCTTTTTGCAAACGAATGCAGGGCGGGAATCAGTCCGAGATCATCCAGCACCGCCGGGCGCAATTCGCGCGCGAACCGATGCACAATGTCCACCGATTTTTCCACGAGCCGCTGAGTGCGGGTGATGTTGCGGTCAAGCCCCTTGGTGTTGACCGCAGCCTCCTTTTTCAAGGCCGCCAGCCGGACGTTGATCCCCGTCAGGGTCTGGGCGATGACGTCATGCAGTTCGCGGCTGATCTCCCGGCGTTCATCTTCCTGGGCCAGGAGAATCTTGCGGGACAATTGACGCAACTGTCCCTGCAGGCGGTCCGACTGCGCCAACAACTGGCTGTAATGGCGCTCGCTTTTTTTGAGCGCCGCCTCCACCGCCTTGCGCTGGGCGATTTCCCGCTCCAAATCCAAGTTTGAGGCGGCCAGCTCCACCGTGCGCTGACTCAACATCTCCACGATTTGATTCAGGTGCACGGCGGCGTCCCGCACGCCATGATGAATTTTCTCGATCGGAGTGATGGCCTCGATAAAGAAAGCCCCCGCCCGCTGGATGAGCGTGTGGCGCCTGCGGGCCGGGTGCCCGGGCAGCACCAAGGTGACCAGGATATGCTCATGGAGCTTGGCCATGTCCAGCGCTTCCAGCCCGGCGGCCGCCGCCTGCCGGCCCATGCCGTGCGCCAATTGCAGACGCGCTCCCGGGCCTTGCTTGAGATAGGCCAGCAATGCCGCCTGATAACGTCTGGAAAATGTCCTTTTCATGACTCGCCAAATTCACGGGCGACCCGCCGCACGGAATTGGCCGATTTTACCACCAGCCGCTGCGTGCTGGCGATTTCTTTCTTGAGACCCCTGGTGTTGTTGCGCGCCTCCTGTTTCAAGGAGAGCAGCCGGACATTGATGCCCAGCAGGGTCTGGCCGATTTCATTCTGAAGTTCACCGCTGATCTTTTTGCGTTCATTCTCCTGCGCCACCAGAACCCGATGCGTCAGTTGCCGCAAGCCTTCCTGCAACTGCAACGACTCCTTTAACAGCCGGGCATAGTGTTCGCCGCCTTTCTTGAGGGCGGCCTCCACGGTCTTGCGCCGGACGATGCCGCGCTGCAACTGACGGTGGGTGACGGCCAGTTCCGCCGTGCGCCGGGCCAGCGTCTCGTTCAGCCGGTTTAGTTCAATCTTGTTCTGCCGGGCTGCATGGTGCGTCTCCACAATCGGGGTAAGGGCCTCGGTAAAAAAAATCTCCGCCCGTTTGCGGAACCCGTCCTTGCCGCCGGCCGCCTCCAATGTGTCGAGCGCCCGCTCGTGAATCCGGGCCAGCTCCAGCGTCTCCAGTCCGAGAACGACCGCACGGCGTCCCAATTCCAACGCGGGCTGCAAACTTGCGCGCGGCCCCGCCTTCAGGTGTTTTCGCAATACCGTCACATAGCGTTGCGACAATCCATTTGGTTTTTGTTTCATGTTGGCACTGGATCCGGCGGGATTCCCCGCAAGGACTGATCCCTCAAGGACACGCCGGGAATCCAGGGCAAATATCGGACAATTGTTTCAATCTGTATATGGGGTGAATACCTGATGGCTTCTCGTTCGTTCGCGCCTTATCTTCAGGCAAAATGCCGGACAGAAAGACAACAAATTCGGAGAAATTCAAATCATTCAAACTATCGGCCGTCATGCTCGCGGTGCCGGCAATGATGCCGTTGAATCAAGGTTGCGCCCTCTGGTCTTTGGGTGGCGTGCTTTGGGAAACCTTTCCAGGAGGCAAGTCATGAAGGGGTGTTGTCTGCTCATCTTGTTTCTGGCGGTTCCGCTGGCTGCGCGGGCGCAGGATGACACGGTCACAATGCCGGAACTGATCCAGGGCGCGCAACAATGGGCGCAGGAAAACCTCGACACGAACGTTCTCAACGCACTTCCCACCGTGGATGATCCTGCGGTGCTGCAATTTTTCCGCGACGTGCAGCAGCGCTTTCAAGGCGACTATGTGGTGGATTTGGCGGCGCTGCGGCAGACGGCGCGCGCCGTTCTGCCGTTGCTGGAAAGCCGCGAGGAAACCCAGCCTTATGCCGCCTGGCTCAAGGCGCAGATGGATTACCTCGACGTTGCTGACGAAATCCAGATCACGATCCCGCCGCCGGCGGTTGAAACCAACCAGCCGCCCCGGCCGGTTCCCAATCCTCCACCGCAAAAGGAGCGCGAACTATGGGTGAAAAAAGTGTCTGTCAGTCCCTGGCCGGTTCTGGCAAACGAATATGTGCCGGAGTTGAAACCGGTTTTCGCCGCGCAAAAGATTCCGCCCCAACTGGTCTGGCTGGCGGAAGTGGAATCGGGATTTGACCGGCGTGCCTTGAGTCCGGCGGGGGCGGCGGGAATGTTTCAATTGATGCCGGACACAGCCAGACGGTTCGGCCTTTCCCTGTGGCCGTCCGACCAGCGTTATCAGCCGGAGCCGAGTGCGACCGCCTCCGCCCGGTATCTGAAATATCTTCACGACCGTTTCAAGGATTGGCGGCTCGCGCTGGCCGCCTACAACGCCGGTGAAGGCACGGTGCAAAAACTTCTGGATCGCTATAAAACGGACAGCTTCGACGCCATCGCCGAACATCTCCCGGCGGAAACACAGATGTATGTGCCTCGCGTCGAAGCCCTTCTGCAGCAGCGTGAAGGCGCGAACCTCGAACAACTCTCCGCGCCACAGGGTTAAACCCTACAGCTCGGTGCGCCGCCGGTCGAACGTCATGCCTCTATCGCCATCGTCGTTTTCATCAGTTTGATTTTGATCTGTTCGCGCGGCAGTTCCGCATTCAAATAGCGGCTGCCTCCATTCCATTCTTGGTGTTGCTCGGTGACCACCGAAGAACAGGCCGATGAGGTGTTTTTCGGCGGGCATGCGTTCGCGGCTGACAAAGGCAAAGCCCGCGGCGCCCGAAAATGTGAAGGTGGAAATTTCCATGTTGAAAAGCTCGGAGTAAAAAACAATTCGCGGTTCAACTCCGATTCGAACTCCTTGCGGAGTGCCACGGGGAGACCCCGCGCCTGTTTCTTGTCCCCGCCTTTCTGACGGAAAAAACAAACGAAAAAAGCCCGGACGTTTTCACGTCCGGGCTTTCTGCGTTCCGTCGCCGGGTTTCAACAGGGTGTTGATGACATCAAGCGTGTCGTTGTCACCGCGCCAACCGCCCAACTTCCAAAGTCTAGTCGTTGCATCGTGAATCGTTCAACCGTTAAATCGGCCGACGATGCAACGATTCGCGATTTAATGAATCTCGCCCTCAAATCCCTGCTGTCGCAGCGCTTCGAACAAGACCAGCGCGACACAGTTCGACAAATTCAGCGAGCGCGATTTCTCGTTGAACATCGGAATCCGCAGCCACCGGTCCTGATTCTCCTCCAGCAATGGCTTCGGCAGCCCTGCCGTCTCGCGCCCGAAAACCAGGTAATCATCCGCCGAGAACTTCGCGTCGCTGTAAAGTTTCGGGCCGTTGGATTCCACAAACCACAGCCGTGCCTCCGCCGGAAGTTTCTCCGCGAACGCCGTCCAGCTTTTCCAGCGATGCCACTCCACCTGTTGCCAGTAATCCATCCCGGCGCGTTTGAGCTGCGCATCGTCCAGCCGGAAGCCGAACGGCTCGACGAGATGCAGCACGGACTGGGTGGCTGCGCACAGCCGCGCCACGTTGCCCGTGTTCGGCGGAATTTCCGGTTCAACAAGGACGATGTTCATTGTCTTATTTGCCGCAGAGGCACAGAGTCACAGAGAAATCATATCTTCGTTTTCTCTGTGTCTCGGCGACTCTGTGGCCGATAAAACACTTTCCACAGCACCAGCCCGTGCGCCGGCGCGGTCATGCCGGCCACGCGGCGGTCGGCCTTCGCCAGCATCGTCTTGACTTCGCCCGGCGGGAATTTGCCAAGCCCGGCCTGCACAATCGTCCCGACAACGCCGCGGCACATTTTGTAAAGAAACCCGTCTCCCTCGATGATGAACGTGTATTGCGCGCCGGATTTCTTCACGTCGCAGCGCGTCAGCCTGCGCACGGTGGTTTGCTTTTTGTAGCCGGGATTCGCGGAGAAGGACTGGAAATCGTGCCTGCCGACAAACAGTTTTGCCGCCGCGCGCATCGCCTTCAAATCCAGTTTGCGCGGGACATGCCACGCGGTCTGGCGGAGCAGCGGATTCATCGCCGCGTGGTTCCAGACGAAATAACGATACTGCTTTCCGCCGGCGTCAAAGCGCGCGTGGAATTTTTCATTCGCGCCGCTCGCCGAAACCACGCGCACGTCTTCCGGCAGCCAGGCGTTGATGGCGAGCGCGAGCCTGCGAACGGTCATTTTGAATTCAGCGCGTGGAATTTCAAAGTGCGCCACCATGCCAAGCGCGTGGACGCCGGTGTCCGTGCGGCTGGAGCTGTGCAATCGCGGCGCGCTCGGGAACAATTTCGCCAGCGCCGACTCGACGATCTGCTGGACGCCGGTGCCGATTTTTTGCACCTGCCAGCCCTCGTAAGCCGTGCCGTCGTAGGCGATGACCAGTTTGAATTTCATTTTGTGATGCGTGATGCGTGATGCGTGATGAGCCGGGCAGACTTCTTCACGCATCACGCATCACGCCTTCCCATTGAGATAACTCTGCAACAAAATCGCCGCCGCCATTTTGTCCACCTTCTCCTTGCGCTTGTCGCGGCGGACGTTGCCCTGGATCAAAATCCGGTTGGCCATCGTCGAGGTCAGCCGCTCATCCCACATCTTGATGGGCACGGTGATGGCGGCCTTCAGCACGCCGGCGAACAACTCCACCTTTTGAGCCGCCGGGCCGTAGCTGCCGTCCATGTTCCTCGGCAGGCCGATGAGCACGAGGTCAATCTCCTTGACGATGAGCAGTTGTTTCAGCCGCGCCAGAAAATCCGCGAACGGCTCGGCGGGGATGTATTCCAGCGGCTGCGCGATGGTTTTGGTCTCGTCGCTCACCGCGACGCCGATGCGCTTGGTTCCATGATCGAGGGCGAGGATTCGCATGGCAGGCAGTCTGGCAGCAACGGTCGTGGAATTCAACGCAAAGGCGCAAACGGCGCTGGACAGGCATGGGCGGGGAGGAATAGAGTCTTCGAATGACACCGCAACGACAAATCCCCGAGGGGCGGAAAACAATTTATTATCTTGGCATGGCGCTCATCGTTCTCGGCATTGCCTTGTTTATTGCCCCAATGTTTTTTGGCCCAATGTTCCACACCTCGCCGTCGAGCGGGCTGGTGTTTAAGGATTCGAATGGCAAGGTCATTCCACCTCCGCCGGGTTTTCCGTTGGATTCAATCCCTGCACAAGCCCCGTCTCCTGCCGATTTTGCAAGTGACAGCCATTCCACGATGATTCAATGCCTGTTCGCCATGGGGATTATTGTGGCTGGCGGTATCATGATGAAAATTGGCCAACGGGGCTTGGCGGGTGCCGGGGTCGTTCTTGATCCTGAAGCTGCGCGCCGCGATTTGGAACCTTGGTCGCGCATGGGCGGGGGAATGATCAAGGACGCCATGGATGAAGCGGGCATCAAGTTGGGCGGCGAACCCGCCAATAAGGACTTATCGTTTGATGAGCGGCTGCGCCGGCTCCAAAAGCTGCGGCAAGATGGACTGGTAAGCGAGCAGGAGTTTGAGGCGGCCAAGAAGCAAATATTGGAGAGCGCTTGAGCGGCCTGGCATGATATGGGGCACCCGTTCTTCATCTGGCTAAATTCTTTTTCGTGTCTTTCGTGTCTTTCTTGGTTAAATAATTCCCGCGATGATTCAATACCTCGATTTGCTCCGGCACGTCCGCGAACACGGCAAGTTCAAGGCCGACCGCACCGGCACGGGCACGTTCTCCGTGTTCGGCGCGCAAATCCGGTGTCCGTTGCGCGAATCGTTTCCGCTGCTCACCACGAAGAAGGTCCACACCAAGTCCATCATTTACGAGCTGCTCTGGTTTTTGCGCGGCGACACGAACGTAAAATGGCTCAATGAGCATGGCGTGACCATCTGGGACGAGTGGGCGGACAAGGACGGCAATCTGGGCCGCGTCTATGGCGCGCAATGGACGGACTGGCGCACCGCCGACGGGCGCTCGCTCAACCAGATTGACGAGGTGATCGCGCAGATCAAAAAGAATCCCGACAGCCGGCGGCACATCGTCACCGCGTGGAATCCGGGCGAGTTGGAGACGATGGCGTTGCCGCCGTGCCACACGCTGTTCCAGTTTTACGTGAGCGAGGGCGAGTTGAGCTGCCAGCTTTACCAGCGCAGCGCGGATATTTTTCTCGGCGTGCCGTTCAACATCGCCAGCTACGCGCTGCTCACGCTGATGGTCGCGCAGGTCTGCGGCCTGAAGCCGGGCGAGTTTGTCCACACGTTCGGTGATTTGCACCTTTACTCGAACCACACCGAGCAGGCGAAGCTGCAATTGTCACGCGCGCCGCGTCCGCTGCCGCAGATGAAATTAAACCCGGCGGTGAAGGACATTCACGATTTCAAGTTCGAGGATTTTGAAGTGGCCGGCTACGACCCGCATCCGGGCATCAAGGCGCCGATTGCGGTTTAATAAAATTTATGGGACGTCGGCGACAATCAAAAGACGCCGCTTTTGCTGAAGCAATTGGAGGCTTGGCAATGCTCTTTGTGGTCGGGTGGATTTTCTCGCCACAATTTCGCGTCCTGATTATTTTAGCGGTCTGCATTGCGTTCGCCTGCCTAGCAGGTTGGATTTGTTATCGGCTAATCAAACATAAATCTCACCAGCCTTTTGAGCGAGAAATTGAATGGGAAGCGCCAGATCGTTTTACCCCCAAACCAAAAGTTCTGACTCTTTCCGAACAGTTGCGCAAAATAGATTGGTTTCAGTTCGAGAAATTGATTGAACTGATTTATCGGAATCGCGGTTACTCCGTTCAACGATTGGGTGGCGCAAATCCAGATGGCGGCGTTGACCTTATCGTTGAATCTGCAAACGAAAAATATGTGGTGCAGTGCAAACAATGGCGCAAGTGGTATGTGGGCGTTCGGCAAATTCGCGAATTTCTCGGAACCTTGGCTGACACAAAAATCCCGAATGGGATTTTCATTACATTGACTGGCTATTCGGGCGAAGCAAAAGCTTTGGCGGACAAGCATGGCATTAAAATCTTAAACGAATCAGATGTGATTAAGATGTTGGAGGATTCCGGAATGATTTATTCCCAAGAAATCTCGGCGCTCCTTTCTGACACAAGAAAGTTTTGCCCGAAATGTGAAAGAGAAATGGTATTAAGAACAGCTCGTTTGACTGGAAATCGATTTTGGGGCTGTTCTAATTATCCACGTTGTAAATTCATTTTGAATATTGAATCCTAAAACACAACCATGACAAACCGAGATTTTGTTTTGAAAGCTGTGAGGCGAATGCCCGCCGATGCTTCGTTTCAAAAACTTCTGCGCGAGTTGGATGAACTGCTGTTGACCGAATCAATTCGCCGATCTTTGAATCAAATCAAGCAAGGCAAGGGAGTTCCTGTCGAAGAAGTCCCCAAATTGATTGAAGGTTGGATTCAAGACGCGAAAAAGAAGAAGCGCGTTCGCAAATGAAACACTTCAAAGCCATCGCCGCGATGTCGCTGAACCGCGTGATTGGCGCGGACGGCAAAATCCCGTGGCACCTGCCGGAGGATTTCAAGTGGTTCAAGAAAATGACGATGGGCAACGTGGTCGTGATGGGGCGCAAGACGTTCGAGAGCCTCGGCCAGCCGCTGCCGAACCGAAAAAATATGATCCTGACGCGGCATCCGCAGCGGCTCATCAGGAGCCATCCGGAGATTTTCGGGCAATACCACGAGTGGCGCGGCGGCAAATATCTCAAGCAGGCGTATCAATTCCGTTTCTCCAAGCTCGGCGAAAAACTGGAAACGGAAATGCTGATTTTCAACTCGCTGGACAGGCTGGATCCCGGGGAATTTCCGAACGACATTTTCATCTGCGGCGGCGCGCAGATTTACGAGCAGGCGCTGCCCCGCTGTTCCGACCTTTACCTGACATTGGTAAAACGTGAAGCGGAAGGCGACGCCCATTTCCCGCCGTTTGAAAAAATATTCGAGCTGGCTGAAGAGATTCGCGACGAGCCGGAGTTCAAGATTCTGCGTTACCAGCACAAATCGCTGCTGAAATAATTCCCGGAGGGACGAGTCCCACGAGTCCCTGAATCAATTTGAATTCTGGGACTCATGTCATGGTCCGGGCCACGCTGCTGCGCCGCCGCGCAAATCATTTCTCCACGGCAAACACGGCGTAGGAATGCGGCAGCAGATGCGCGTTGAAGGATGTCTGCACCTCGCCGGCGGCTGGTCGCCCACGGAAACCCTGCGGCTGCGGCTGGGCGGCGAGAACTTCGCCGGTGACCAGATTGCGCAGTTTCGCGCCATTGCCCGCGACGGAAATTTTTACGTCGGTTTCCGCCGGCAAAAAAGATTCCACGATGAAGGTGTTGTTGTCATAGGCAAACAGCGCGACCTGCGCCGGGCCGTCCACGCGCACGGGAAATCCGCGCATCACATAACTTTTCAGCGCGCTCGTGACCGCCACCGGCAGACGGTAGAGATCGTTGAAATTGTCCGGGATCGTCCAGACATACAGGATGCCCTTGGAATAGCGGTTCATGAACATGAGCGGATAGCCCCGGCCATTGGACAGCGCGCGGACGAGCGCCCATGAATCGTTCGTCAGAAAATCAAGCTCCGGAAACAGCACGTCGGCGGCTTGCGCATCGCCGATTGTGGTTCCGTTGCCCGCGCCGTAGATGCTCATATACTGGTGCGCGAGAATTTTGCGGTCGGTGTAGCGGGCCTCCACGATGTCCTCGATGCCCTTGCCCTGAAGCGCGCGCAGCAGGCCGGAGGTGATGACGACGGATTTGCCGGCGACGAGTTGCGCCTTGATTTTGTCCACGATGGCCGGATCAAACTTCGCGCATTCGGTCAGCAAAACCAGATTTGCGTTCGTCGGGAATTCCGGATGCAGGTCAATGGGAATGCCGATGTTGCCAAAATAATTGTGCAGAAAATCCTCGCCGGTGGATTGATACGGCTTGTAACTCGCAATGCCCACCGGCCTGCCCAGCTTGCCGAGAAATGCGTCCGCCTGTTCCAGCGCGTAGCCCGCGACGCGCGCCATCGTCGGCTCCGAACCGGCGGGCGCGCTGGACGACCACGCCGACAACATCTGGTTGTAATCGAAACTTGTGTGCAAATTCGCCCAGGCCGCGCGGTCGCCGGCGTTGATGGGACGCTGCATGCCCGACCATTCAAACAACATCATTTCCGGCGCCTTGGCGAACACCGTGTCCCAGAGCTGTTCCGGGTAGCGGTCGAGGTAGCGGATGTCGAAAGTGTCCACCCAGCCGCCGCCGTTGCGGCCCGGCGCGATGTTTTCAAAATAGCGGATGATCTGGTAGCTCTCATACTGCTGCAAATTCTGGTCGGTGGTTTCCGGGTCGCGCGTTTCCGTGCCGGTGAAAATGCCGTCAAAAATCTTCGGTTCCTGGTCCAGGTCGTAGCCCAGGCCCTGGAAATGCTCATACCAGTTCGGGAATTTGATCACCATCTTGACCCTGGGATTCACCGCCTTGGCCGGTTTGACGATCAGGTTCTCGGCGGCGTCGCGCATCAAATCCAGCCGGAACTGCGTCCAGCTCCGGTCGCCCTTGGCCGCGATGTCCGAGTCGTTTTTCGTCGTCACGAAAAAGAAATCGTCCTGAATAATCTCGTCAAAATGCCGCGCCGCCAGTTCCGCTGCGCTCTTGATGAACGCGCGGTCGGCCGGGTCGGTGTAGCAAAACGACTTGAACTGCCCGCCGATGCTGCCGTCGGAAAGCGCCATGCCGCCCGCGACCTTCACGCCGTGATCCACGAAAAAACTTTTAACGCGCTCCAGCGATTCGTCACTGGCCAGAGTCCGGTCGCGCTGCGCCTCGATATAAACCTTGTCCACCTTCAACTGGCGGCTGATCCGGTCCCACTGATTGCTCAAGGTGGCCGGATTGTCCAGATTGCGGACGCCGCCAACGGTGATGTAAATGGAGACATCGAAGTTGGCGTATTGCCCGGCCCTGGCGGCGGCGGGAAAAATCAGAATGGAGCAAAGCGCGGACAGCGCCGCGCGGAGGATGGATTTTTTCATAATGGAATCATATGTTGAATTTTTTTACCACGGATGGACACAGATGGACACGGATAAAAAAATCATAAGACAACGCGCTCAAATTCCAGCCTGGCGTTTTTGAAATTCAAAATCAAGCCGACCCGCAGCTTTGTGATGCGGAGATAATTCAACATTTGGCCGCGCTCATGGTCGGTGATGCGATCAATGACCTTTGTGTCCACAATCACCGAACCAAAAACAATCAGGTCTGGAACGAACTCGCCAACCTCGACGCCTCGAAAGAAAACTGGAAATCTCCGCTGTTGGTTGAATGCAACGCTGTTCAGTTTGAATAGAACCGCCAGCGAGTTTTCATAAATTTTCTCGTTCAGCCCATGACCAAGCTCGTTCAAAACCTCAAACGCAAAACCGATGATCTTTTCCGTCTCGGCTTTCAAAAGCAGCTTGGATTCGCCGCCACGACGCAAATCCGGTCTTTCATCCGTGTCCATCTGTGCCCATCCGTGGTTGAATTGAATTGTTACGGCTGAAATCATTTTGCGCTGCTGATGTCACCGTAAATCACGCCGCGACCGCCGGTGGTGACATAGACCCGGCCATAAATGCGCGGGTCGCCGATGATCATCGGAACGTCGGCGCTGCCGTATTGATGCTGGTCGTCGTCAATGCGCACCCACGTCTGGCCGGCGTCGTCGGAGCGGTAACGGGCGTGACGGTTGTTGATGCTGCCGAGCAGGTAAACGGCGGGAAAGTTTTTTCCGGGCGCGGCCTTGCCGAAACCTATCGTGTCCGCGCCGCTGACGCTGGCGATTTTTGTGAAGGAAACGCCGCCGTCGGTTGAATGATAAAGTCCCGCCGAGCGGGAACCAACCCACAAGTCGCCTTCCATGCCGGTCGTTGCCGCCAACGCTCCGCCGCCCTGGCCGGTGGGAAGTTGCGCTGCCGTGGCTTCAAATGTCGCGGCGGCATTTGCGCTGACCATCAGCTTGCCGGCCTGGCCGTCAAAGGCGTAAAAGCGCGAAGGATTGACCGGATCGGCGACGATTCTGGAAGCGCCGGCAAGTCCCTGGCAATTCGTCCAGGTGGTTCCGCGATCATAGGTGACGGCGGCACCGCGTTGCGCCGTCATAACGATGGCGCTGCCGTTCGCGGAAATGGCGAGCCGGCCTTGTCCGCCACCGTTTGGAGGATTGCTGGCGAGCGCCTGCCAGGTTTTGCCGCCGTCGTCGGAGATGGCCACACTCGCGGAATTCCCGCCGCCGTTGCCGGTGCGGACCATGATTTCAGGTTTGCTCCCGGCATAAGCAATGTCCCGCGTGCTGGAAAACCGCCGGCCGGAAAAAGTTCCCTGCGGCGGCGACACGTCCACGTCGTCATGGCGGAAGCCGTCAATGTCGCCCACGCCGCTGATCAAATGCGCGCCGGCGGGCGGACTGACCAGCGCGAGCGGCACGGTTTCCTCCAATCCCCTGTCCAGAAAAATCCAGGTGACCCGCCCGCCCGAATCGGCGGCGGTGGCGTTGGTGGAACACCAGATGCCGTAGCCGGTGCCAAAAAGAATCTGGTCGGGATTGTGCGGATTGACCGCCACGCTGCCCGTCCAATGCGGCGTGTGGCCCGACGCGGTGTAGGGCGCCATGGAATAATCCAGCCGGCCGTTGGCCACCAAAATTCCCTTCCACGTCGCGCCGCCGTCGGTGCTGCGGAAAACCTCGTCCTTCGGTCCCCACCGGTCAATGCTCGTGGCCACGATGGTCGCGGGATGCTGCGCGTCCACCGAAACCGCGCCGTAACCCCAGCCGAGCCGCTGGCCGGCGGCGGGTTTCTCCGGCGAAATATCCGCCCACGAACCGTCCTCGGGATTGAATTTCCAAAGCGCGCCGTCGCCGACACTGTTCGGGCCGGGAACATTTCCGTAGGTGATGTAAATGAGACCGTCCACGGAACGGATGAGATGGCTTGGCCGCAAACCGATGGGCTGGCCGGCGACCGGCTGCCAATTGACGCCGCCATCGTCGCTGCGAAAGACATTTGTGCCGCCGATGGAAACCGCCGCGTAAATCACCGGCGTCGCCGTTCCGCTGCGTCCGCTGGACGGATCAAAAACGACACTGACAATTCCATAAGCCGTGCCGCCACCGCCACCGAAACCACCACCGCCACCGCGCCGGCCACGGCCAGGAGCATTTGTTGACGCGGCAGCGCCGGGGGCTGGATTGGCGGGCGCAGCCGGCGGAGTTTGAACCGCAGTGGTGCTGGGGAAAGTTTCCACCGCTTTCCAAGTCACGCCGCGATCGCTGCTCTTCCACAAACCATCACGCCGCGAACCGAAGAAAAGAATCGTGCCGTCGTTTGGGTCCACGGCGAGGCGTTCGCCGTTGGAACGGCCGTCCTCGTTGCCGCCCATGTGGAAGGGCACCACGGAGATTTCAAAAGTTTTTCCCTGGTCATCCGAGCGGAGGATGGCGGCGGGACTGCGGCTGTAAGTGCCGGCGGCCAGATAAACGCGGTTGGGATCGGCGGGATCGAGGCCGATGCTCTCGACGCCGGTGTAATTATTCTGGGCGGGACTCAACCAGTCGTTCAACGGAATCCATTGCTGGCTGGCGGCGTCCCAGCGGTAAGCGCCGCCGACGTCCGTGCGCGCATACATCAAGTCCTTTGCCGTGGGATGAAAGACGATGCCGTCCACAAAACCGCCGCCGCCCATGACGACATTGCGCCAGACGTAGGGCTGGGACGGCGTGGATTGGGCCGGGGCGGAAACCGTCCATTGCACGGCAACTGCCGCAAGGACGCCGAGAAGGTTGCGGGTGTTTTTCATAAAATGTCAAATATAGGTGAGCCGCCGCCGATTCGCGACGTGAACCATGAAGGCGTCAGTCCCAATTGGTATTTATTCCAAGCAAAAGTCATTTTGTAACTCCGGTTCAATTTTCAAGACCGCAACCCGCTTTGAAATAATCAGGTCTGACCCCTTTAGAGAATTTAACCCATCTTTTACGACGGGCCTCTGCCTTCTCATCTAATCTTGTTAGGCATCGTCATTTTCGTGGCTCAATGAATATGGTCTGTGTGTTTGATTCCGCATCGGCATCTCTCAACGCGACTGTGTGCCGCCCTGAAGCCAACGCCTCTGGCGGAATGAGATACTCTGAAAGTGAAATATGGGAAACCCATCCGAGCTTGGGCTGAAACCAACGCCCACCGTTGTAAAGGATAACCTGTTCCGGGTCTCGCTTAAACTCCTTACCGTCCAAAACAACGGATAAGCCCAACAATAGCTTGTATGACTCCATATTTGTCTCGCCAACATTCCGAAATATCATCGCCATCGAAATGTTTGTGGCTGTGGTGAACACGACGTGGTCATCACTCAGAACAAGCTCCAAGGAACTATCGGCGGCTTGCGCCGTGTGTGTGGTAGATAAAACTGCTGCCAGAAGAATTATGGTGGCGAATGTTTTCATAAGCGTGTCTGCGATGCCTAACGAAAAAAGCTGAGCCGCCGCCGACTCGCGGCGTGAACCGCGACAGCGGAACGGACAGCGCCAACGGCGGTTGGCTCCGGCGAGAGGCTGTGTGAAAACTCATTCATTGGTTGAAACTTTTACG
>CAYYWB010000022.1:0-21045 GCA_964475285.1 uncultured Bifidobacteriaceae bacterium
GGTAAAGCCCCTTGCTCGACATGCCGCCGACGCGGATGAGCGGGGGCGACTGCATGTAAACATTGATGCCCGGCACCTGCATGAATTTCGGACGCAGTTCCTGGATGATTTGATAGGCGCTCAACTTTCGCTCTGAAAAGTCTTTCAAGCCGAGGAACAGCCGGCCATTGTTGCCCGAGCCAATGAACGAGAGGGCATTATCAACATTCGTGTCGGACTGGGCGATTTTCATCGCGACCAGTTGGTGCTGCTTCATCGAGTCAAACGAAATGTCCTGTGAGGCCTCGGTGGTGACCGAAATCCGGCCGGTGTCTTCGTCGGGGAAAAAGCCCTTGGGAATCACGACGAACAAGACCGCCGTTGCGACCAAAATCGCCAGCGAAAAAAGCAGCGTCGCGCCGCGATGGCGCATGACCAACTGTAATTTGCGGTCGTAGGCGCCGCGCAGCCAGTCGAAGAACCGTTCGAAAAAATTGAAGGTTTTGCCGTGCTTTTTCCCGTGCTGCGAATGCACAAACCGGCTGCACATCATCGGCGTCAGCGTCAGCGAGACAAAACCGGACACCAGCACCGCAGCCACAATCGTCACGGCGAATTCATGCAGCAGGCGCCCCAGCAATCCGCTCATGAACAAGACCGGGATGAACACCGCCGAAAGCGACAGCGTCATCGAAACAATCGTAAAGCCGATTTCCTTCGAGCCTTTGAACGCGGCTTCCATCGCCGGCTCGCCGTTTTCCATGTGGCGCACGATGTTTTCGAGCATGACAATGGCGTCGTCCACGACGAACCCGACACAGAGCGTGAGCGCCATGAGCGAAAGATTGTCGAGGCTGTAGTTGAGCAGCGCCATGACCGCGAACGTGCCGATGAGGGACATGGGCAGCGCGAGGCTGGGAATGAGCGTCGCCGACAGGTTCCGCAAAAAAATGAAGATGACCATGATGACAAGGCACACGGCCAGGAACAGTGTGTGCTCCACGTCCGTCACGGATTGGCGGATGGACAGTGACCGGTCTTGGGACACGTTCAGTTTTACCTCCGCCGGAATGGAGGCGCGGAATTGCGGCAACAGCTTCTTGATGTCGTCCACGACCTGCACGGTGTTCGCGCCCGGCTGGCGGAAAACGGCCAGCAACACGGCGCGCTCGTTGTTAAACCACGCCGCACCCTTGTCGTTTTGCACGCTGTCCAGCACGTTGCCCAACTGTTCCAGCCGCACCGGATTGCCGTTGCGATAGGCGACGATCATCGGACGAAACGCCGCCGCGTCGTTGAGCTGGCCGGTGGCCTGAACGGTGAACGACTGATAGTGTCCGTAAAGCACTCCGAGCGACTGGTTCACGTTGCCCGACTGGATTGCCTGCGCGACCTGATCAATGCCCAGTCCATAGGCCGCGAGCTTGTTCGGGTCCACCTGGATGCGAACGGCGTATTGGGACGCGCCGAACACGCCGACCTGCGCGACGCCGTTGATCATCGAAATTTTTTCGGCAAGTATGTTCTCGGCGTAATTGTCCACGTCCGATAGCGGCAGCGTCGGCGACGACATGGCGAGAAAAAAGATCGGTGAATCCGCCGGATTGACTTTGCTGTAGGTAGGGGGTGACGGCATGTTCGGCGGCAACTGTCGCGATGCTTTGACGATGGCCGCCTGCACGTCCTGCGCCGCCGCGTCAATGTTGCGGTTCAGCGAGAACTGGATGGTGATCTGCGCGCCGCCCTGCGAGCTGACCGACGACATGTTGTCCACGCCCGCGATGGTGGAAAATTGTTTTTCCAGCGGCGTCGCGATGGCCGAGGCCACCGTTTCGGGGTTGGCGCCGGGGAGACCGGCCGAGACTTGAATCGTCGGATAATCCACGCTCGGCAAATCGCTCACCGGCAATTGCTCAAAACCAATGAGGCCAAAGAGCAAAATGCCCGACATGACCAGCGTGGTCATCACGGGCCGGCGGATGAATAGTTCGGGAATGCTCATGGCGGGAAAAGGCAGAATGAAGAATGCAGAATGAAGACACCATTCGACATACCCGTCACGCCCGTTTTTGTTTCTTCATTCTTCATTTTTCCTTCTTCATTGATTTTTGACACTCACCTTCACACCGGGCGCGAGCCGCAACTGGCCGTCCGTCACCACCGTCTCGCCGGCCTTCAACCCGCCTTGCACCACCGTCTCGCCCTGATATGTAATGCCGGTGGTGACCGGACGTTGTTCAACTATCTGGCTGGCGGCGTTTGTCGGATCCGCCTCCACCACGTAAATGAACTGTCCGTTTTGTCCGGTTTGGACCGCCTGCGACGGCACGACAATCGCGTTCGTCAAATCCGAAAGCGTCAATTCCACTTCCACAAATTGTCCCGGCCAAAGCAGGCTGCGCTCGTTCGGGAAAGTCGCCCGGAGCTGGATCATGTCGGTCGTCGCATCCACGGCGTTGTCAACGAACGTCAATTCGCCGCGCGGCGGCGGCCCATCCATGTTATCGAACGCCACTGTCACCGGCAAAACCCTGTTTTGCATTTCGCGCCGGATTTCCGACAGAAATTTGTCATCCACGCCGAAGGCGACATAAATCGGATGAAGCTGGTTGATCGTCACCAGCGCATCGTCCGGCGCCTTGACCACATCGCCTTCGTGGAATTGCAGACTGCCCGTCGCGCCGTCGAGCGGCGCCCGGATTTCCGTGAATTCCAGATTCAGTTGCGCGTTCGTCACCGCCGCCTGATCCACCGCGACCGTGCCGGTGAGCGCGTCGTAACCCGCCTTGCTCGTGTCAAACTCGTCCTGCGAGACCAGCTTTTGATCCAGCAATTTTCGTTCGCGGTCGAACTGGATTTTCGCGTTCGCCAATTGCGCCTGGTCGCGCGCCAGCGCCGCCTTCGCCGCTTCCAGCGCGGCTTGCGACGGACGCGGGTCAATCGTGAACAGCAAGTCGTCCTTTTTGACCTCCTGCCCTTCCTTGAAATGCACTTTTTGCAAAATGCCGCCGATTTGCGAATGCACCGCCACCGTTGAAAGCGGCGTCACGTGGCCGAACGGCGGCGGGTCAATCTGCACCGGCACATTCGTCGTGAACGCCCTCGCCACCAGCACCGGCATGCTGCCGCCGCCGCCCGCGGCCTGTTTGGCGCCGCCGGAACAGCCGCCGGCCGCCAGCGCCGCCGCCAGCGCGAAAAGGGATGGGAAAAGGATTTTTTTCATGGCTGTTTTTTAACAATTTGAATTTTGACCTGGTTGCCGTTCGCCGGGCGAAATGCCGCCGCAAACTGGCGCAGGAATTCGGCGCGCTCCCTTTGAAATTTGGGATCGGTGACGGAACGGCCCATGATGAGCCGCGTCAACTGCGGAAACGCTGCCGGAAACATCGTCAGTGACCGCATGGTCAGCATCACGTGGCGCGCGTCGAACTCGGCGGAAATCTGGCCGCGCGCCTGGCGCTGGCGGACGCGCGCCAGCCCGCGCGCCGTCGCCTGGCGCTGGTTTTTTTCGTCAATCACCTTTTGCGCGTTGCCCTGCAGCGCCTCCCATTCAAACAGCCGGACCCAGTCCGTGTCCTTGCACGCGGCCTCGAACCAGAAGGCGAGGCTTTCCGCCGGGTCGCCGGACAGCGTGTCCGCCCACGCCTGCCGCTCGGCCATTTTCAGCCGCAGCACTTCGCGGAACAAATGCTCCTTGTTGCCGAAATAGTGATAGAGCATCCGCTTGTTGATGGCCGCGCGGCGGGCGATAAAATCCACACGCGCGCCGGCGAAGCCCTTGGCAGCAAATTCCTTGAGGGCGGCGGTCAGAATGCGTTCGCGCGAGCGTTTGGGATTTCGCGCGGACACACCGGGGCTGTTTTTCACCGGGCAGGCCATAAGTCAGGCACCAAGTAACCAGAAAGTTACTTGGAACGCAAGCCTGATTGTCGCCCAACAGGCTTCCGTCATTCCGAGGCCGGCTTCCGCGGTTTTGGGGGCGCGCTTGACTGCCGGATTTCCTGGATCATTTTTCCCGCCGCCTCCTTGGAAAGGCCGTGCGAAACGGAAATGTTAAACCGCCGTTTCAGATAATCCTCCAGCCGGATCCATTCGCCCTCGAATTGCACCTGGCCGGTCCATGCGCAGACGGTGACGATCTGCCGCATGTGTTCGAGCCGGAGCACGACGGCGACAATGGCGATGAGCGCGATGGCCGTGATGCCCACCAGGATGAGCGAGGCGGTCTGGTCAAACAGAAACCTGGCCTCGGCGTTTTGCTGCCGCTCTAGCAGCAAATCCGTCTGCTGCTCGCGCATGCGGAACAGCGCGTTGCGGATCTGGTTCATCGTGTCCCTCCCGGCATCGGTCAGGAACACGGCTATCGTCCCGGCGGAATTGGTTCTGGCAAAGGCAACGATGTCGGAATTGGGAGACAACCGCCTGACGATGAGGCTTTGCAGTTCGACCAGATTGGTTTCCTCGACCGGATTGCCGCGAACCAGAATTTGCAGCTTTTGAATGTTGTTGTTGATGGACGCCATGGCGGTGTCATACAGGGAAAAGTAGTCCGGGCGGCGGGTCAGCAGCCAGCCGCGCTGGCCGGTTTCGGCGTCGGCGATTTGCGACTGGGTCTGCTCCAGGATGGTCAAAATATTGTAGGTCTGGGTCACGGAGGCGAACGCGGCGCTGAACTGGCCGTTCGTCACGTGGGTCACCCAGACCGTTGCCAGCAACGCGAACGAGGGCAGCGCCAGCCCCAGCCAGAACGCGGTTTTGCGGATGCGTTGAGTTGGTATCATGAAAAACCCGTCTGGTTCAAACCGCCGGTTTCTGCTTGTGCCACGCATTATTCATCTCATAAGCGTGGACAATTTTCAAGAGCGTTTCTTCGCCAAACGGTTTTCCGAGCAGTTGCAAACCAATGGGCAGCTTCGGATTTTTCGTGAAGCCGCATGGAACGCTGATGCCGCAAATGCCCGCCAGGTTGCAGGAAATGGTGAAAATATCGCTCAAATACATCTGCAACGGATCGTCCGATTTCTCGCCAATCTTGAACGCCGCAGTCGGCGAAGTCGGCGTCACAATCGTGTCCACCTTCTCGAACGCCTTCAGAAAATCGTTGCGGATGAGCGTGCGGACTTTTTGCGCCCGCAAATAATACGCGTCGTAATAACCGCTGCTCAAAACGTAGGTGCCAAGAATAATCCGCCGCTTCACCTCCGCGCCGAAACCCGCGCCGCGCGTTTTGGAATATAATTCAATCGGATCCGCTCCGTTCACCCGCGCGCCGTAGCGGATGCCATCGAACCGCGCCAAGTTCGCTGATGCCTCCGCCGTAGCGACGATGTAATAAGTCGCGATGGCGTAACCCGTGTGCGGCAGCGAAATCTCCACAATTTCCGCGCCGAGCTTTTCAAATTGTTTCACCGCCGCGTCCACCGCCGCTTTCACTTCCGCGTCAAGTCCGCCAACCATGTATTCCTTCGGCAGACCGAGCTTCAGCCCCTTGATGTCGCCGGTCAGCGCGGCGGAATAATTCGGCACGGGTTGCGGCACGCTGGTGGAATCGCGCGAGTCATGCCCGGCAATGACGCGCAGCAGCGTCGCCGCGTCGCGGACATCCTTAGTGAACGTCCCGATTTGGTCCAGCGACGACGCAAATGCGACGAGTCCGTAGCGCGACACGCGGCCGTAAGTCGGTTTCAACCCGACGCAGCCGCACAGCGCCGCCGGCTGGCGGATGGAGCCGCCAGTGTCCGAGCCGAGCGCGGCGAGGCATTCATCCGCCGCGACCGCCGCCGCCGAGCCGCCGGATGAGCCGCCGGGAATCCGCTCCGCGTCCCACGGATTGCGCGTGATGCCGAACGCGGAATTTTCCGTCGAGCTGCCCATCGCGAATTCATCCATGTTCAGCCGGCCAAAAATAATCGCGCCTGCCGCCTTCAATTTTTCAATCACCGTTGCGTCGTAAGGCGAAATGAATTTGCCGAGGATTTTTGAGCCGCAATTGAGCGGCTGGTTTTTGACGGCGAGAACGTCCTTGACGGCGACCGGCACGCCGAGCAGCGGGCGGCTGGCGGCGCGGCTGTTTTGGGCGAGCAATTTGTCCGCCGCATCGGCCTGGGCCAGCGCATCCGCCGCGTCGTGGCTGATGAAGGCGTGGATTTTGACATCCACGCGGGCGATCTGGTCGAGACACGACTGCATCGCCTCGCGCGCGGAGACTTCGCGCGCCGCCAGCTTGGCAGCGAGTTCGGAAATGGTGAGCTGGTTTAACATGGACGATTTCAACTCACGCAAAGACGCAAAGGCGCAAAGAATTGATTTCCCTTTGCGGGCTTCGCGGCTTTGCGTGAAAAAACAGTTTCATTCGGCAATTTCGGACAGCCGACTTTTTCAAGCGCATTGCGCGGCCGCGCCGGATGCGCGACGTGTTTGATTTCCATTTCAGCGGCAGCCATGTGTCAAAATTAAAGTCCAAAACCTGAAGTTGAAAGCCCAAAAGTCAGAAACCATCCGTTTCAGAACGGTTTCAAGAAGGCGGTTCCTAGCCGTGAGCGCCAAACTTGTTCGGACTTTGGTTTCATTTAACCGTCACGGCTTGTCCTGCAAACCGGGGCAAAACCATTGCCTTGCCGCAAGGAGTGCGACTGTCAGGTTTGATTGTAACCGTTCCCGGCCAGCGGCGTCTTTTTGTTGTAATCTGGCCGCGGCGGGTTCAATGTGGTGACTGATAAGCAGACAAACACAACAACCAACACATCAAAATGAAAAGGCTATCCTCATTATTCATTTTACTTAATATCACCCTGCTTGGCAGTTATCACATGGTTGCACAAAGCGCGCCTGGCGTCATGCGCGATATCACCGCCAAGCAGTTCGTCTATGACATGGCCGTCGGCTGGAATTTGGGCAATACCATGGATGCCAGCCCGGGTGAAACCGGCTGGGGAAATCCCGTGACCACCCAGGAAATGATTGATTTGCTGAAGACGACGGGATTCAAGACCGTGAGAATCCCGGTGACCTGGAGCAGTCATATCGGCCCCGCTCCCGACTACAAGATTGACAAGGCATGGCTTGACCGGGTCGAGGCCATCGTCAACTACGTCCTCAAGGACGGCATGTATGCCATCGTCAACACGCACCATGATGGCTGGGTCAGGCTGACCGCCGATGGCCAGGCCCAGGGAACAAACGAGGCCGCCAAGGTCTGGTCGCAGATTGCCGATCGCTTCAAGGATTATGGCGATTATCTGATTTTTGAAACGTATAACGAGCCGAAGCAGTCGGTGAATCAATGGGCTGGCGGAACTCCCGAGGCTCGAGCCATTCTTAATTCATATCACCTGGCCGCCGTCAACGCCATCAGAGCCACCGGCGGGAACAACGCCAAAAGATTTATCATGTGCGCCACCCATGCCGCAACTCCGTCCGATGCCGCCATCAATGATTTGGTGATTCCAAACAACGACCCCAGGATCATTGTCTCAATTCACACTTACTATCCCGGCGGACTGGCTTTTGGCGGTCAAACCAATTGGGGAACCGATGCCGACAAGGTGGCCATGAGGCGGGAACTTGACCGGGAAGCAAAGGATGTCGCCGCGAAAGGCGCGGGTGCCGGCGTCATTGGCGAATGGGGTTCCACGAGCCGCGTCAATTTGGAATCCCGGGTGGCTCATGCGGAATACTATGCCGAGCAGGCCAGATTGAGAGGTATGCCAACTATCTGGTGGGACAATGGCGGCGGTGACTTTGGGCTGCTTGACCGGCGCTCGAACCCGGTTTCCTGGCGGTGGCCGACGATTGCCCAGGCGCTCGTCAGAGGCGCTTCAAACGCGGTTGTGATTGCAAACGAGCCGGCCCAAACAAAGCCAGCAACTCCTGACGGCCCGCCCGCGCGGGAATGAACGCCTTCCGGCGCTGGCGCAAGGCAACACTATCTCTGGAGCGCGGCTGTTCCCAACCGCGGCGGGATGGAACTGCCACGATGTTTTTGCCTTGAACCGCATCACGCCGCTTCCGCCGGCTTGCGAAAGAAATCCCGGATCACCTCCGCCACGCGCCGGATTTGCGCGTCGGTTAGTTCGGGAAACATCGGCAGGCTCAAGACCTCGCGCGACGCCTTTTCGGCGACGGGAAAATCGCCGGGCTTGTGGCCGAGGTGGGCGTAGGCTTTCTGTAGATGCAGCGGAATCGGATAATGCACGGCGTTGCCGATGCCGTTTTCGTCGAGGAATTTTTTCAATTCATCGCGTCGCGGATGGCGCACGGTGTAAAGATGCCACGCGCTTTCGCAGCCGTCGGCCTCGCGCGGCAGTTGCAGCGGCGTGCCGGCGAGCAATTCGGCGTAACGCTTCGCCACGCGGCGGCGTTCGCTCGTCCATTTTGCCAGGTGCTTCAGCTTCACGCCCAGCACCGCGCCTTGAAAACCTTCCATCCGGTAATTGTAGCCGACCTCGTCGTGATGATACCGCTGCGTCGAGCCGTGCTCGCGCAGGGATTTGGCGCGCGCGGCGAACGCGGCATTGTTTGTCACCAGCGCGCCGCCTTCGCCGCACGCGCCGAGATTTTTGGCCGGATAAAAACTGAAACAGGAAATGTCGCCGAGCGTGCCGATCGTTTTGCCCTTGTATTTCGCGCCATGCGCCTGGCAGGCGTCCTCGACGAGCGGCAATTTGTGTTTGCGGCAGATTTCCAGAATTGCGTCCGCGTCGAACGGATGGCCGTAAAGATGCACCGGCAAAACCGCCTTTGTCCGCGACGTGATGGCGCGTTCGAGCAGCTTCGGATTCAAATTGAACGTGGCTTCATCAATGTCCACATAAACCGGCTTCGCGCCGCAGTAGGAAATCGCCCAGCTCGTGGCGATGAATGTGTAGGGCGTGGTGATGACCTCGTCGCCCGGCCCGACATTGAGCAGCCGCATGGCGACGTGCAGCGCGGAGGTGCCGCTGTTGAAGCCGAGGCAATGTTCCGCGCCGCAGAATTTGGCGAAATCCTTTTCGAACTGCGCCACGTCCGGCCCGAGGCAGAACGCGCAGTTGTCGAGCGCGCGGGCGAGCGCGGCGTCAATTTCCTTGCGGATGCCGCGGATTTGCGCGGGCAAATCGAGATAGGGAACTTTGTCGGTCATTTCGCGGATGAAGATAACCGATTCGCGCCCGCTGGAACAATCTAACATTTCAAAGCGGCTGCGACTGGCGGGCGGATTTCAAAATGGTTTGCAGCGAATCCAGAACCTGTCCGGGCGTGATGGCGGCGAGGCAAAAATCGGCGGCCTGGCAAACGCTCGCGCCGGGACCGCAGGAACATGGACTTCCTTTCAGCATCCGATGAGGCTTTCCGATCGGCGCCCATCGCACCGGTGAGCTTGGACCGAACAGCGCGATGGTCGGCACGCCGAGGCCGGCGGCGAAATGCAGCGGGCCGGTGTCGCCGGAGATGAAAACTTCCGCGCGTTTCAGCACGGCGAGAAACAGGGCGAGTTCCGGCGCCGCCGGCAGTATTAGTGGCACAGACATCTTGCCTGTCTGTTCCAACAGCTTTTTCAGTTCCTCTGTCAGCGCAGCTTCGCGCGCGCCGGCGGCGGTGGTGAAGACAATCGGCGAACCGGCTGCGGTGGCAAGCCGGTAGAATTCCGCCCAGTGTCCGACCGGCCACTGGCGGTTTGGCTGGCTCGAAGCGAGGTGGCAAATGACGGCGCGCTTGGGCAGCAATTTCTCCGCTGCCGCGTCCAGGGCCGGGTCGCTGCTGATTTCCGGTTCGAGCGGGCCGGGCGCAACATTCCACGCGGAGAGCAGGCCCATCATCCGCGCCGACTCGTGCTGTTCGGTGGATTCTGGCGCGACACGCTGATTGTAGCAAAACCGGCGGCCCCAAAATCCGCCGCGCTCGTTCCAGCCGAGCCGTTTTTTTGCGCCGATGAGCAGGCTCAAAATCGCGCCGCGGTCGTTGCTGGCGAAATCCACCGAGCGGTCAAATCGCTCCCGGCGCAACGCGCGGATGATGGGCCAGGTTTTTCCAGGGCTCGCGCTTCCGCGCCGGCGCGGCATCGGCCAGACGTGGTTGAACCACGGCAGTTGCCGGAGAATAGGCGCAGTTTCCTCCGGCACCAGCAAATGGAGTTCGGCGCCGGGAAATTGTTTGCGGAGCGCGCGGAGCGCGGGCGTGAGCAGCACGGCGTCGCCAAGGTATTTGAACTGGATGGCGAGGATTTTCATGGTGGCACAGGCATCTTGCCTGTGTGTTGGCGAGAAACGTTTGACATTGAACTGCGAAAAACGGGTATCCAATGGATTTTACGCTGCGCGTTCACTGAATGTTTCTCGCTCGATGTTAATTGTTGTCCGCTTTTGATGAAACACACAGGCGAGACGCCTGTGCCACTACGACGTAAATTGCAGTTCGTAAAGTTTCTGATAAATGCCGCCGCGCCGGACCAGCTCCGCGTGCGCGCCGGTTTCCACGATGCGGCCCTGATCCAGCACCACGATTTCGTCGGCGTGCAAAATCGTCGAGAGCCGGTGCGCGATGCAAATGGTCGTGCGGCCTTTCATCAGTTCGTCCAGTGCGGCCTGCACGATGCGTTCAGATTCGGTGTCCAGCGCGCTCATGGCCTCGTCGAGCACTAGGATCGGCGCGTTCTTCAAGACCGCTCGGGCGATCGCGAGCCGCTGGCGCTGGCCGCCGGAAAGCGTCACGCCTTTTTCGCCGATGAAGGTGTCGAAGCCCTTTGGCTTTTCCATGATGAAATCGTAGGCGTAGGCGTGGCGGGCGGCGGCGATGATTTCATCGTTTGACGCGCCGGGCCGGCCCAGCTCGATGTTCCGGCGGATGGAGTCGTTGAACAAAATTGTTTCCTGCGTGACGACGGCGATCTGGTTGCGCAGGTCGCGCGTGGTGACGTCGCGGATGTCCACGCCGCCAATGCGGATGACGCCGCGCTGCGGGTCGTAGAAGCGCAGGAGCAGGTTGGAGAGAGTGGTTTTGCCGGAGCCGCTGGCACCGACGAGCGCGACGAGCTGGCCGGGCTTGATCTGCAACTGGATGTCGTCCAGCGCGACTTTGTCGCCGTAGGAAAAACGGACGTGATCGAATTGAATGTCCGCGCCGGTGGCCTTGAGCATCTTTGGCTGTGCCGGCTCGCGGATGGTGTTTTGCATCTCGAGCAACTCAAAAATCTGCAGGCTGGCGGCGCGCGCCTGTTCGAGCTGGTTGTGGAGGCGGGTGATGTTTTTGATGGGGCGATAGACGAGCAGGATCGCGATTCCAAATTTGATGACTTTGTCCACATCAGGATGGGGCTGAAAGGCAAAGAAGGTGAGCAGCAGGGCAACGGCAATGACGCCCAGGAATTCATTCAACGGCCCCGGGATTTCCTCCGAGCGCACGATTCTCATGCGGTGATTGACGAAGCGCTGGGAAACCTCCCTGAATTGCTGCACGGCCCGGTCTTCGAGGTTATAGGCCTTGATGATGCGGTTGCCGGTGAAAGATTCGTGCATGACGGTTGCGAGTTCGGAATAACTGTCCTGAACGACCGCCGCGGATTTGCGCACCTTGCGGCTGAAAATGACGATGGGAACGAGGCAAAGTGGAAAAGCGAGCATCGTGACCAGCGTGAGTCTGGCATCCACAAAGAAAAGCAGATACCCGACCGTGCCCACCACGGTGACGGGATCCTTGACGATGACAGACAGCGTCCCGGTGATGGTATTTTGCAGGGACATGGTGTCCGAATTGATGCGCGACATCAAATCGCCGGTGTTCGACCGGCTGAAAAATCCGACGGAAAGATTCTGGAGATGGGCAAACAGCCGGACGCGCAAATCGGTGATGGCGCGGACGGCGGCCCATTGCAGGCAATACACGTTCAGGTAGCTGAACACCCCGCGTAAAATAAACACCACCGGCAGCAGCAAAATGGCCAGGATTTTTATCGCGGCGTCGGGCGAAGTGCCGGGAGCCGTGAACCAGGACACAAAGTGGTCCGCATAAGCCTGCCATTTGGGCGATATGTTATTCAGCAGACTGCTGCCGTTGGCGGCATCCGCGCCCGCGAAGACCACCCGCCCGACCAGCGGCACCAGCAACACCAGCAGCGGTTCGACCAGCCCGCCCAGAAATCCGAACACAATGCCCAGAACCATGCGCGGCCAATAGGGCTTCGCCAGATTCAGCAGGCGCCGGAAAAATTCATTCATGCCAGTGGCCGGAGTTTGCCGGAACACAGGCCGGTCTTGCGAGTCTTTTCGATTGCCGGCAGAGCAGTGGAAACCACGAAACACACCAAAAACACGAAATGAAAAAAGCGGCAGCGCTCACCGGCCCGCCCGGCAGTTGAAATCTGCCATCGCATTCAACAATCGGTTTCAGCCATCTTCTCGCGTGCTTCGTGTATTTCGTGATTCATCTCGTCTGCGTTTTAATTGAGTCAACGAGCAAACCACGGGGCAATTTTTCGGGACCACGTTTTGCGCAACTTGCGGTGCAAACGGGCGAGCGGCGGCAGCGGCCAGTTCTTGTGGATGTAATGGGCGCGCTTGAATGAGGCCGCGAGATGGCCGTGGTTTCGCAGCCAGGAGTCAACCCGCTTCTCAAAAAGCTCGCCGCCATACTTCGGATAGCGCGCGGAGGCGGGATGGGTTTCGTTGTAAATGCGCTGGCGGAATTCCTCCGTTCGAACGAGGTAGCACTGATCGGAAAAGCCGCATCCGATGTAAAAGTCGCCGGTTTGCTCCGTCGAAAGTTTCTTTGCTTCGCCATAGTCTTCGCCCGGATTGAGCATGCAGAGCTTGATGCGTGGATCCTGCGACATCAAGTGCGCCGCGCGCGACACCCAATCGCTGGCGGCTGCCGGCATGCAATCGCCGGCAAAGTGCAGGAGGAAATCGGAGCGGCACAAAAAGATGCCCGTCAGCTCGGCGATGGAATAGGGATAGCCGATGCCCAGCGATTCGCGGTTGATCGAAAAGAAGTCGAGCGCTTTGGCGGCATGTTCCTCCACGATGATGTATTTGGTCAGCCATCCCTGCTGAACGGCGCGCTCCGCGCGTTTGGAAACAACGGAATAGTTCTTCACATTGTTGATCATCAGGATTTTTTCACTGAATGGAAAGGCGTTCCGCTCCGCCAGCAGACGCAACCATTCGCCCTCAAGAATGCGCTTCCAGTCATGCTCCCAACATTTAGTCTCGAGGGTTATGGTCGGTGTCATAACAACTGGAAGCGCTAACGATCTGCCTCGCCGCCGGTTTCATGAATGGTTGATGCCAGCTTGAAGTCCACCTTTTCATTCCAGTAGTCATCAAGGAACCGCTTCATCTCGGCACGAAGCCAGTCGGGGTCGTTTCCATCCACCTTGTCGGTCCGCCCATGGACTTGGCCGCTATACCACTGGTGATACGCCAGCGGACGGTCGTTGAAGAGATACGCCTGCCCGAACCCATAGCAGGTGTGTTTGCCGCCCAGCATCAACACACCATCCGGTTGATTACGCCGAACGAGTTCGGTTAGACCGTAGTAGCGTTCCAACGGATGCTTCCCCCATTCGGCGCGCCAGATGAATGGCTTTGAAGACCACTGGCGAACACGCGGCGTGTCCATCACCATCAAACTGGCATGAACGAATTCCGGCCGGTCTCGCAAAAGCTGTCCGGCGAGCCTGGGAAAGTGCGCGCAAAAATCCGGTTGCGTAAATCGAAATTCATCACGGGGGCCAACAAGAACTTTTCCAGACTGGATTTGTTGGACGAGCGGATCGAGGCTGTCCAGCAGGAGACAATCCTGGTCAAGGTAAATCGCGACGCGGCTGCGAACCTGCCGGAACATGTAATTCAACAATCCGGTGTGACGATGCCGCGTGACCAGCGGATGCAGTTCGGTGCGATGCCGCCCGCAGACGGATTTCGCCGCGAGATATTCGCGCCACTCCGAACTGGCATCCGCCACAATGATCCGCGCGTCTGGATGAAAACGGCGGATGGAATGCAAGGTGGCGTCGAGGAACTGCGGCGCGTTAAAATGGGCGATGCAGAAGGTCAACAAAACCGGGTTTGCCGGAGTGTTTCCCCTGCGGGTTAACCGGAATTTTATCGCCTCTGACAACCGGCATAGATTCTCTCGACGCATATTATTCAATTTTCCGAAACCTGACAAAAATCAGGCGTCTGTCCTGATTCCAACCAACGCAAAGCTTGGGCTACCCTCGTCTCTGTCGTGTGAAACTGCAAAATCTTGCGCTGGGCTTGATTTACTAGGCGGTCGCGCAAGTCGGGATCCTTTTGCAACCGCCGGATTTGACCGGCCAGTTCCTCTGGACTGTCATACAATAGAATCTCGCGGTTGTGTTGAAACAAGCTTTCACTTTGCCGGCGGTTGGGCACTCGATGAGCGAGCACAGGGCGGCCGACAGCCATGCTCTCCATGACGCGCGGGCCATAGCCAAAGCCGAGTTGCGGCAGATTGACCATCGCGAACCCTTGCGCAATGGTATCGAGCCAAAGCTCAAAATTCTTGCGGCGACATGCGCGGATCTGTTCCAGATATCCGGCCAGCAACCGTTCAATATGCTGATTGGACAACGATTTGAGCTGGGGTGGCGTGCCATCTGGAATCTCGTCTTTTTGCATCTTGAACGGGCGACGCAAAAAGAACCACAACCGGCGTTTCAATCTTTGCACCATCAGCGCCGGGTTCCAAACATCTTGCGTCGCCAGCAGGCGCATTGCTTCGATATTGAGCGCGTCAAAAATATTCGGATATTGCGTTTTATGTTCAAGGGAATGGTCCGGACGCGCGAGCAGTCCCGACAAGACAGGGTCTTTAAGGTAGCGGAACCGTTCCCCATACATACCGCCGAAAAACAAAGCGGTTGAGGATAACCCGCCGACCGGTCTGGTTTTTACGCACCTTTCGGGCACATGGACCGGGCACCACATGGCCTGAATGCCCCGCCCGTTGAGAACGGCGACGTCCGCCTCGTCCCACACCAGCGCGTGAGTAAGATAAGGCAGCGCGGCCAGCGCCTTTTTTCGTTTACGTCTTGATTTTTCCTCTGGAGGCGCGCTCCAATAGGCTCCCATGCTTTCGACGAAATAACCAACTCGCACCGGCGCGATTTCTGTCAGCCATTGCAAAAAGGTGGAATTATATTCGATATGCGGGATCGTCAGCCATACCGCGTCAAATTGCTTGTTGGCGCAGAGCCGGCGCGCATGATCAATAAATGATTCTGGCGCATAATAGTGCTGACGGATCAAGCCTGGCAGGATTGAATATTCCACCCCGCAACTTGTAAAACCTTCCTCCAATCCGAGTCCTTCTGGATATGACCAGTATTGGGCCTGTTCCCATGTTGAATATTCCAGCGGTATGTAGAGAATCTTCATGCCATCAGAGTGCTTTGAATCGCGTCAGCAATTCCATTGCGAAGCCGCAATTGCGACACGCTTGAAAAAGATGTCCGACCGATTGAGGCCGGTTGCCGAACAACAGAAACAAGGCGGCCAGCAGATGGATCATCGCGTGAAATGGCGCGGCGGCGATGCGCGCCAGCCGGTAAAGCATACGATCCATGCCGTTGCGCCGCGATTTCAACCGTTGGATGCCGATAGAGCGGCCTTCGGAGAACCACGCGCGCATCATCGCGCGGAATTTCAACCGGCTGGCTGGCACCAGATGCCGGACGGCCGCGCCCGGCAGCCACCAGATTTCATAGCCGGCGTCCTGCAAACGGAGGTTCAGGTCGCTTTCTTCGCGGCTCATCATCTGTTCGCCCTTGCGTCCAAGCCGGATGTCAAATTGTCCAAGCTCCAACGCCAGCCCGCGCCGGTAGGCGATGTTGCAGCCCCACGGACCGTCCCGGTAAGGAAGGATTCTTGGTGAATTGCCCAGATCCAGCGTGATGTCCGTGTTGACCCATTTTGGCGGCGGGACTTCAAAATTGGGTAACACCGCGCCGCCGACCACCGCAATTTTTTCCGAGGGCGGCGCGGACAAAAAACGCAGGTAAGCCGCCAGCCAGCCGGGTTCCGCCGTCGCGTCGTTATCCAGAAACAGCACATACCGGCCATTTGCCTTCTCCAACGCCGCATTGCGCGCGGCGCTCAATCCCAATTCCTCCTCGCGCCAGACTTTCACCTGTGGATTGGCTGCGGCGAAACTCGCTGCGACTTCCGCCGTGTTGTCGGTTGAAACATTGTCCACGATCAAGAGTTCCGCGCCATCGTTCAATTGCGGCAGCACACTTTCGACGGCGCGATGCAGGAGATTCGCCCGGTTCCGCGTGCAAATGGCCACCGTGATCAGCGTTGTGACGGGCTTGGCGGGATGGGTGATCGGTTCTTTGCCAGTCACAACGGCGTCCTCTGTTTGTTCTCTTGATTTTTCAGGCTGCGAATATGGTTTTGCCTTGATGCCGGCAATGATGCTCCCGAAAAACTAAAGTTTTCAACGCGGTTTTCCAATGAAATAAATCTGCGCCGGGCCGGGCGTGCTTTTCGCGGCGGCCAGCATTTCCGCCGCGTCGGCGCAGCGATGCGCGTTGGGCCGGCGGAATTTCGCGAGGCTCCGGGAAAGTTTCGAGGCGTGACGGCCGATTTGGAAATACCAAAATTCCAGATCGTAATCTCGCGCCACCAAATCCAAAACTTTCTCCGTCGAGTGGCCAAAATTCTCAAGCTGCGTCGGATGGACTTCCAGCGCCAATTGCGGGCAATGCCGTTTGATGATCCCGGCGGCGCCCTGAAGCACGTCGCATTCAAAACCTTCGCAGTCAATCTTGAGCAAAGCCACCGAGGGAACGTCCGCCAGATCTTCATCCAGCGTGGTCACCGGCACATTGACCACGGCGTCGCCGGATTGGGTCATTTCGGCTTCATCGTCCAAATTGGAAACCGTCGGACTCGCAGAAACCGGTTTTTTCCTCGCCTTGGCGGATTCGCAAACAATCGAGCCGTTGATGCCGATTGAAAAAGCGACTTCGCCGCGCCTGGAGCCGCACGCGACATTGCGCGCGTCAACGCGGGTCAACCGGTTAAATCCGATGTTCCATTGCAACAGTTTGAAAAGAAACGGCTGCGGTTCATAGGCGATGATGGGCAGCGGCGAAACCGAGCGCAGCAGCAGAGTGAACGCGCCGATGTTTGCGCCCACGTCAACCAGCACGCCGCCGGCAAGCCGCCGGCAAATGGGTTTGATCACCTCAAATTCCGGCGCGATTTCAACGCCGGAAAGCAACTGGCTGATGACAGCCTTCGACCACGCCGCCGGCTGAAGCAGGCGGAACTGGTCGAATGGCGTGGCCAGCAACCCGTGCCGGCCATTCAAGGCGCGGAGCAGCGGATGATATTTTCGCCCCAGCGGCAAAATCCGGTTGAGGCCGCGCAGGAATTCACCGCCGCGCACGTTACGCACCCCGCCCGCCGGCGGGAAATTGTCTGTTCCAGTCATTTCAATGAGACTTTGACTTGCTTCGGGCGTCCGTGTCAAGCAGCCGGCGTTTTTTGCCTGACGTTTGATGAAAATCCGGTTAGAATCCGGGCATGAAGCTGGCCACGACACCCGAAGAGCAGCGCCGCTGGATGGTGCAATGGCGCAGCGCCGCCGTCGCGCTGGCGGAAATGAAGCGCCACGAACTGCAGGCGCTCACGGACGAACAGGCGTGGCGGCAAATCGAGGCGCTTCAATCCATTTCTGAAATCTGGCGCGACCCCGAAACGCCGCCCGGATTGGTCGCCCAACAGGCGCTCTTCCAGAAATTGCGATGACCGAGCTTTACACCACCGCGCTGGAAGTGCAGCGGCTGTGCGAACGCCAGGGCTGGAGTTTTGCATCATCGGCGGCGAGGGAAAATTCATCGAGGTCTGGCTGCGCGATTATCAATTCCGCCCGCCGGGTTCGATGGAAATGGCGCTGGCCAGCCGCGTGCTGCTGCTGGTCAACCGGCGCGGCACGCCGGTGGATGTCGCGCTGGGCGGAATTGATTTTGAGCGGCGTTCCATCCAGCGCAGCTCGCTTTGGAAAAATCCGGCGGGCGCGCTGCGCGCGTGTTCGGCGGAGGATTTGCTGGTCCACAAATGTTTTGCCGGCAGGGAATCGGATTGGGTGGACGTGGACGGTATTCTCGCCCGGCAAAGGGGGAAATTGGATTTTGATTTGGTCCGGCGCGAACTCAAACCGCTGCTCGAACTTCAGGAACAGCCGGACAAGCTGGAGCGCCTGGAGCAAAAAATCCGGGAGCACGCCCGTCCGTTCACCACGATCCCGCCGCCAAAGTAGCCCGCTGCCCGTTTCAATGAGACTTTGACTTGCTTCGGGATTCCGTGTCAAGCTGACCGCCGGTATGCCGACAGCACAACCGGTCAGCCTTTACATCATCACGTTCAACGACGCCGACAATCTGCGCGCCGTGCTGCCGACGGTTTCGTGGGCCGACGAGGTGGTGGTGGCGGACTCGCTCAGCACCGACGACACGGCGGCGGTCTGCGCGCAATTCGGCGCGCGGCACGTCAACATCAAATTCGAGGGCTTCGGCAAGCTCCGCAACGACACGCTCGCGCTGCTCAAGCATGACTGGGTGGTGAGCATTGATTCGGACGAGCGCAGCACGCCGGAATTTGCCGACGAAGTCCGCCGCACACTGGCCGCGCCGCAACACGCGGCGTATTTCGTTCCGCGCCGGAACACATTTCTCGGCAAACCGGTCCGTTTCGGCGGCATGTATCCCGACTACCGGCAGCCGCAGGTGTTCAATCGCCGAAAATTCCGTTACCGCGAAGATCCCGTGCATGAGAGTTTTCATTGCGATGGCAGCATCGGCTTTTTCAGGAATTCCATTTGGCAGCATCCTTGGCCGACGATGCAGGTGATCATGGCCAAGGGCGAGCGCTACACCACGTTGGTCGCGCGGCAGCGGTTTGAAAAAGGCCAACGCGCCGGCGTCGCGCAGCTTTTGGGACATCCGCCCGCGGCGTTTGTCAAAAAATATTTCCTCCAGCAGGGTTTCCGCGACGGCGTGCCGGGATTGATGATCGCCACGCAGCACGCGTTTTTCACGTTCATCAAATACGCCAAGATGTGGGAGATCCAAAACGGCGGGCCTGGCCCATGACCATTTCGCTCGTCATCAACACCTTCAACCAGCCCGATTATCTCAACCGGGTGCTCAACGCCGTGTCGCGGCAAAGCGAATTGCCGGAGGAAGTTCTGGTCGCCGATGATGGTTCGGAAAATGAAACCAAAACGCTTCTTGACCGGTGGCGGACAGCGCAATCATTCCGCTGCGAACACGTCTGGCAGGAACATCAGGGCTTCCGGCGCGCGCGCATTTTGAACCTGGCGATTGCGGCGGCGCGCGGCGATTGCCTGATTTTTCTCGATGGCGACACCGTTCCACACCCTCGTTTCGTTGCAGATCACCGAGCGCTTGCGGTCGAATCTCAATTCGTTCAGGGCCACCGCGCGTTGGTCGGGGAAAAAGCCGCCGCGTGGTTCGGCAAAAATGATTTCTCCGCCGACCGCCGCCGCGCCATTTTTCAAAATCAGATTTCCGGCCTGAAGAATTCCTTTCGCTGGCCATTTACCGTTCGCACGTTCAAGAATCATCTGCGGGGCATCCGCGGCTGCAATCTGGCCATCTGGCGTGACGACCTTGTCCACGTGAATGGTTACAACGAAGCGTTTACCGGCTGGGGGCGCGAGGATTCCGAGCTGGCCGTCCGCCTGATGAATGCGGGGGTTCGCCGGCTCGACGTGCGCGGCCGGGCGCTGTGCTTTCATCTCTGGCATCCGCCCGTCAGCCGCGCCGAACTCGCCGGCAACGACGAATTGCTGGCGAAGGCCATTACGGGAAAACACACCAGGTGCGAACAGGGTTTGAGCCGGCATCCGACGGCGGCTCATTGATTTTACCCCACCCAGCCGGCAACATTTCTTGCCAGGACCCGATGGAATTTACCATGTGAACCGGACAGCCTTGCGGAGTGCCTTCGCCAATCTTGTCAGCGGCGGCTTTTTGCCGGCACGCGCCTTTTGCTCCTTGAGCTCTGTTTCAACCTTGGCGTGTTGTCCCGGCTGAATGAACTTGAGCGCGGCTGCAAATTGTTCACCGCCGGGAGCGATTTGCAAAAAATCAACGAGCCGATGCAATTCATGGCCTGGATTATCCATCATCCTGGCAAAGTGGATTTCCAGATGCTGCCGCCCGGCAAAAAAACGATCCAGCGACGCCATGAGCGTGTTTTGCATCAGTTCAACACCACCATGACGGCCCATGACGTTTTTCATGGATGCAACGGATTCGTCCAATGGCCGGCAACACCGGATGAATTTTGTTTCCTCGCCCCAGGCTTGTATCAGGTCATCGCCGAACAACGACAGAAGCGGATGTTTCATGCCCACCCACGGCGTGCCGGCTTGCTCCCTCTCTTGAACCCATTCCTTCAGGATGCGGACACGTTTCGGCTGCATCGTGTTCTTGCCCAGCCTCGGATGATCCCACCATTTGCGAAGCTGTTCCGAAAGCCAGTCGGATTCATAATAAAGGCCATAAAATGGCGCTCCCATGTCCACCCCAAAATGGTGCAGGACTCCCGCCACAACCGTGGAACCGGAACGAAATAGTCCCATAACTGCGATTCGCCTCCTTTGCATTCGGAAATCTACACCGCCGTCGTCGGTTTTCAAATCGCTTGTGATCGAGGGGTTTCCCAACTCGATGGATATTCTCCGCGACGAAGCTGCCCTGTCGCGGCCGGATTTTTTAACGCACCAGCCGGTAGTGCTTTTTGTTGAATTGCACGCCGAACAATTTCTCCAGCTTCATCAACCGCCGGTGTTTCTTCTCGCGCGAAGTCAATTCATGGTTCGGATTGGCTTGAAACAAACCGTCGGCTTTTGGCAACCAGTCTTGGACGATTTTCGGATGTGTGCCGGTGAAGGGTCTCAGCACTTGCGGGTCAATTTTTGAATAATCCACAACCGCTGCGGGTTTATCGTCCCAGTATTTGTGGACCTCCGCGGATTTCAAATTCATCTGCGCCTCGCTGCGCACCCAGCCGTAATGATAAATCGTCGCGC
>CAYYWB010000023.1:0-21042 GCA_964475285.1 uncultured Bifidobacteriaceae bacterium
TCGGCGAACAAACCGGCGCCCTGCCCGAAATGCTCCTGAAAATCGCCGACAACTATGACGAGGAGGTGGACAACGCGGTTTCGGCCATGACATCCCTCCTCGAGCCGATTATGATCATCTTCCTGGCCGTCATCGTAGGCAGCATCGTGATTGCCATGTTCCTGCCCCTGATCAAAATGATCACCGTCATGAGTGGTGGTGAAGGAGGCGGCAGGGGCGGTGGAGAATAGAATACGGTAATCCTGAATTTTTATCCGAAAAACACAAAAGTCCTTGACAAACAGCCATGTCAGTGCGTAAATACATTGTAAAGACATTGCATGGGCGATCTATTTACAATTAACTCATTATGGAGTTCGATTGGAACAATCAGCCCTTCGATCTGGATAGTTCTTTGACCCAGCGGGAAATTGAAGAGTCCTTTGAGGATCCGTTTGCCGTCCGGCTGCTGCCGGATTCTTCGCGGTTTGGCGTGCAGGCCCGGTTCTTCAACTTGGGGATGTCAGCGGGTGGCATCGGAGTTTTCAGTGTGTATCGGACGAATGGCCGGCTGGTCCGGGTGCTGCACGCAAGGCCATTTGAGCCGGAAGAGCGGTTTTTTTACCAGCGGAAGATGGATCAAACCCTGCGATAAAGTTTTGAGTTTTGAGTTGAAAAACGCGGCTATGCGGCAAAGAACTAAAAATTGAGAATTGAAAAAATGCGCGCATTTGCCAACTGGGAAGACGTGCCGATTTTCGACAGCGAAGAGGCCGAGGCCGGTTTCTGGTCGGAGAACCGCCCGGACTTGCGGCTGATGGAGGCGGCCACGGCGGGCAGCGCCGAGGCGTCCGAGTCCGTGACCATCACGCTGCGGATTGACCCGCGGATGCTGGCGCGCATCAAGCGGCTCGCGCGGTCGCGGTATCTGAATTACCAGAGCATGATCAAGCAATGGTTGAGCGAGCGGATGGAAGACGAATTGAAATAACGACGATATGAAAACCAATCAAATGCGGAATGCGGAATGCGGAATGCGGAATGTTAACAATTTCGCGCACGCAAATCCACTTCGCACTCCGCACTCCGCACTCCGCACTTCTGCTTTCACGCTCGTCGAGCTGCTCACCGTCATCGCCATCATCGCCGCGCTGGCGGCGTTCATATTTCCGGTCATGAGCGTGATCGAGAAGAACAAGTTCATCACCCGCTCCAGGGCGGAGATGTCGCAGGTGGCGGGAGCCATTGACAGCTACAAGGATGCCTGGGGATTTTATCCGCCGGACAATCCGGGCAATCCGCTTCTCAACCAGCTTTACTACGAGCTGGTCGGGACAACCAACACTTTAAGTTCCCCGGCGACATTTCAGACGCTCGACGGCAGCTCGACCGTCACCAGCGGCACACTGACTTCGACTTTCGGCGGCGTGAGCGCGTTCGTCAATTGCAGCAAGCTCGGCGCGGGCGAGCAGGCCGCGGGCGGCCGGAATTTTCTCCATGAATACAGGCAAAATCAAACCGCACCCTACAACAACAATGTCACTCTGCTCGTCGCCTCCGTCGGCGGGCCGGATCCAAATTATCAGCCGCTCGGACCGCCCGACTTGAATCCCTGGCGCTACATTTCGTCCAATCCCACGAACAATCCCGGTTCGTATGATCTTTGGGTCCAGCTTTCGATTTCCGGGAAAAAATATCTCGTCTGCAACTGGAACAACCAGGCGCAGATCAACAATCCGCTGCCCTGAAATTTTTATGCGCGCCGACGCAAAATCTGAAAACAGCCCGCGCCCACGCCTCATCGCCGTGGAGTGGCGGGACTGCCTGTGGCAGCCGCGCATTGAAGTGCGGAGCCTGCCATTGCCGCGCCGCCGCGCCGCCGCGGGGCGGTCGTCCGCGCCGGCTCCGGACCTTGATTTCCGCCGCCGGAATTTTATTTTTCCAAAAACCATGAAAACATCCCTTCCTCATTCACGCCGGAACCGCTCCGGCTTCACGCTCGTCGAACTGCTCGTCGTCATCGCCATCATCGCCATTCTCGCGGGAATGCTGCTGCCGGTGCTGGCGGGAGTCAAAAAACATGCGCTCATGCTCAAGGCGCACACGGAGGCTCTTGACATCGCCAATTGCATCCAGCAATACGATTCCATCTACGGCCGGTTCCCGGTTTCAGCCGCCACGCAGGCTGCCGCGATGGGTCCGCCCAACGTTGATTTCACTTATGGCGGCACAGGCCATGACGCCGGTGGCAATCAGACCTGGACACTTGGCACGCTGACCAACGACGAGGTCATCGCCATTTTGATGGACCTGACCAATTATCCGGGCGGCGGGCCGACGGCGAACAACAATTACGCCAAGAATCCGCAACAGCACATTTTCCTGAATGCCCACATGTCGGGCGACACAAGTTCGCCGGGCGTCGGCACGGATCTGGTTTATCGCGACCCGTGGGGCAATCCCTACATCATCACGATGGATTTGAATTACAACGAAATGTGCGTGGACGCGGTTTATGGGCAGGATGCCGTTTCCACCGGCGGCCCCAATGGATTGACCCGGGATTCGAGCATCGCGGCTCCCAACAATTGGGCGTATCGGGGCAAGGTGATGGTCTGGTCCTCCGGGCCGGACGGGAAAATGGATCCCACCGTGCCGGCAAACCAGGCCCCCAACAAGGACAACGTTTTAAGCTGGCAGCAGTAACATGAAAAATTGCCGATTGCCGATTGCCGATTGCCGATTGCCTGCGGGGCTGAAATGCCCCGAGTGGCCGGCCTTTGCAATCGAAAATCGTAAATCAAAAATCGGAAATGCCTTCACACTGGTCGAGATGCTGGTGGTGATTTCGATCCTCGGCATTCTGGCGGCGCTGACCGTGCCGGCGCTAAAGAGCCTCGGCAAATCCGACGCCGCCGTCGCCGCGTCGCGCCAGATGCTGGAGGGAGTTGGCAGCGCGCGGCAAAAGGCCATCGCCAACCACACGACGGTCTATATGATTTTTGTGACAACGAATTTTTGGAACAACCTCGCGGGCCTCACGCCCGCGCAACTCACCGCGGCGACGAATTTATGCGGCAAGCAATTGAGCGGCTACACCTATGTCGCCTATGGCGGGGCGGGCGACCAGCCGGGACAGCATGCCTGGCATTATCTCGAATCGTGGCAGTCGCTGCCGGACGGCACGTTCATCGCGTCGTGGAAATTCTCGCCGCGCGGCCCGTCGCCGGCCAGGGTGGTTGCAGGTTTCAATGTTTATGGATTTGCCACCAACGCAATCCCGTTTCCAACGGCGGACTCGCCCCTGGCGCTCGTGCCGTGCGTCGCGTTCAATTATCTCGGCCAGTTGACTTATGACGGCCAGAATCCCGCCGGCCAGGACGAATACATTCCGCTGGCGCGCGGCAGCGTGTATGTGGCGACGGACCCGTCCACCAAGGCGCTGCAATTCAGCCCGGCGAACGTGTCGGAGACGCCGCCCGGCAACAGCACCAGCTCCGCCTACAACCTTGCTGACATTGACTGGCTGACGGGCCGCGCCACCTTGAGATTCCAGAAAGTCCAATGAAGCTTCAAAACCAAGTGACAGGTGGCGGGTGGCAGGTGACAGGAACCGGTCGAGGGGGAAATCTTGTCACCCGTCACCCGTCACGTGTCACCGGTTTCACCATGGTCGAGATTGCGCTTTGTCTGGCCATCATCGGCTTTGCGCTGGTCGTCATCATCGGCGTGCTGCCGTTCGGGATGAGCGAGCAGGGGCAGAACCGCGAGAAAACCATCATCAACCAGGACGCGACGGTTCTCGTGGAGGCCATCCGCAACGGCGCGCGCGGCGCGGATGATTTGACGAATTATGTCTATCAAATTGTGAACTTTCAGACGTCCTATCCCGCTCTCGCCACAACCGTTTCTGCTTATTCCAATTTCACCAGCGGCGCGAACATCGTCGGGCTGTTGAGCACGCCCGAATTCATGGATTCAGCCTATAATCCCACCAACAATCTTTTCAGCGGCGGCTTCAGCAATCACATTGTCGCCTACATCCGTTCCATGAGCGGGCCGGCGGTGGAGAAGCCGCCGCAGAACAACGCGCTTCTGGTGCAGGATTCCTTCACCTACCGCGTCATCTGCGAAAATATGCCGCTGGCGGTCAACACCAGCGTCTTCAGCCTGCCTTACAGCGACCCGAACCGCGTTTACAACGACCAATTGACGGCCAATCTGCGCGAGCTGCAACTGACGTTTCTCTGGCCGCAACTGCCCAACGGCAACCTGCCGCCGCAGCCCTGGCGCCAGAGCTATCGCACGCTCATCGCAGGACAGTTGACCGGAACGACTAACGGCGTGCCGCTTTATTTTTTCCAGCCGCAATTCTTCACCAACGCGCCATGAAAAAAGAATTTCGGATTTCGGATTTCGGATTTCGGATTGACCGGAATGGCGGCAGCCCGCTTCATTCCGCACCCCGCACTCCGCACTCCGCATTCCGCAATCGAAATGGTTTCACGCTCATCGAGGTGATGGTGGTGATGACGCTGCTCTCGCTCATCGTGCTGGTGCTGATGGCGGTGTTCAACAGCACGCAGGCGGCGTTCCGCGCGGGCGTCACGCAGGCCGGCGTGCTGGAATCCGGCCGCGCGACGATGGATTTGATGGCGTCGGATTTGAAACAGATGTCGCCCTCGATGGATTCGAGCAACGGCGCGGTGAATTTTACCGCAGTGGTGCCGTCGGGCTACGTGCCGCTGGTGCAGCCGCTGGTGGCCAGCGGCCCGTCGCAGTCACGGACGAACGTGCAGGAGACCATTTTCATCTTGAGCCGCCAAAACCAGACGTGGACGGGCGTGGGCTATGTCATCGCCAATTCGCCGCAGGGCGATTTGGATTCGCTTTATCGCTTTACGATGACGACGAATGTTCAGGTTGCGGGAGATCCGGCGGCCACGCTGTTCAACATCTTTAGAACCACCCCCTCGGCCAACATGAGCCATTTGATGGATGGCGTGGTGAGCCTGACCGTGCGGGCCTACGACATCAACGGCGGATTGATGGCCAGCAATACTGTCTTCTCCGGCGGACAGGCTACCGCCAACCGGAATGTTTATTACCCGCCGTCCACGCTGGGCCAGACCGGATTTTACATGTTCAGCAACACGCTGCCGGCGTCGGTGGAAATTGAACTGGGCGCGCTCGAAGACCGGATCCTGCAGCGCGCCGGGTCGCTGCCGAACAATCTGCCCGCGCCGCCGCCGAACGACCAGCAGACGATGTATTTGCAGGGCCAGGCCGGCGCGGTTCACATCTTCCGCCAGCGCGTTTCCATTCCCAACGTTGACCCCTCGGCATACCAATGAAGATTAAACAAACATTCAACATTCAACATTCAACCCCGAACTTCCAACAGGTTCGCCGCCGCGACGGTTTTCCGTTGGGTGTTGGACGTTGGATGTTGAATGTTGAATGTCCCCGAAATCCGCGCTCCCGGCGCGGCGTCGCGCTGGTCATCACGCTCATTTTGCTGTCCGTGACGCTGCTGATGGCGCTGGCGTTTCTGGCCATCAGCAAGCGCGAGAGCGGCGCGGTCACCACCAGCGTGGACACCGCCACGGCGCGGCTGGCCGCCGATGCCGGGCAGCAGTTCGCCGAGGCGGAAATCGCCGCCAACATTCTTTCCACCACCAATCCCTATGCCTTCGGCCCGTTCGTCTCGGTCAATTACCAGACCACCAGCCCGCAGGTCTGGTTGAGCAACATCATCACGCATGTGCCGGAAAACCGTTTCTACCTCGATTTGAACCGCAACGGGACCAACGATCCCAGCGGCCCGGTGACGGACGTGGACAGTCAGGGCCACACCATTCTTGACGGTTCGGGCAATCCAATTGTGGAATTTCAAGTCGGCGACCCGGAATGGATTGGCGTGCTGCAACGGCCCGATCAGCCTTACGGGCCAAACAATCCATACATCGCGCGCTTTGCCGTCTTCGCCCAGCCCGCCGGCAATTCGCTCGATTTCAACGCCATTCATAATCAGGCGCTGTCGGTGGCGGCGAGACAAAAGCTCGCTGCTTCACAGCCCATTGTCTCGGACTACTATGCCCGCAATCAAGGCGTCGGCTCGTGGGAACTCAACCTCCCCGCGTTCCTCACGGACTTGAATACCAACGAATGGGATCCGAGCGGCAATCAGTATAATTACACGCAACCACAGCCGGGCAACTGGGGCAACTACCCCAACAGCGGTCGCGGGTTTGAAGATGCGTTTGCGCTGCTTACCAATCGGTATGCGGCCTTATACAATACGCTGCCCAGCGTGAGCACGCTCTATGGCGCGCTCGGTGTTGCGGCGCTTGCCAATGACAGCATTGACGTTTACACCGCAGGTCCGCTGATGACCGGATCTCCTGCGCCGAATTACAACGGAAACGGAGCCGGGGGAAACGCATTCTGGGTGGGCGCGAACAACACGAACCATTTCTTCACGCCCGATGATTTGTTTGACCCGTCGAAATCTTCCATCAAATTCACGAACAGCCTCATCAGCGCGGGCTTTTCCAACGCCACCTACGACCGCTACACGTTTTACCGGATGCTTTCGCAAATCGGCACGGACACCACGCCGGAGTCCGGCAAGATGAATCTCAATTACGACAACATCAATCCGTATCTCAACGGATTGCCGAACACCAACGGCGTTGCCAGCGCGACCAATTTCATGGCGTGGACGCCGCTGGCGTTCTTCGCCAACGCCGCCGACCGGATGCTGAAGGCCTACACCACGTCATGGAGCACGAGTTATGTCCCCACCAATTCCGCCCCGGGCGTGACCAACCTCATTGCCGTGGTCAACCCGAACTTCGTGGGGACGTTCAACGTGACCGCGCCGTTTGGCGTGACGAACATTCCCGTCTGGGTGAGCAACCGGTTTGTCTATACGCCCGCCGTCCAGCGCGTGCTGCAACTGGCGGCGAACGTCTTCGACGCCACGACCAATTCTTATTATCCGTCCGTCTTCCGCCCCATGTTCACGGTCAGCACCAACGGAAATGTGTTCATCACCGGATACACCTATGTGCCCGCCATCACGGATCCAACCCAGCTTGTGTGGCCCATTGACGCCTCGACATTGTCCGCGACAACCAACGTCTTCAATCTGGCCACGAATGTTTATGGCGTGCCGTGGATCATCGGCGCGAAGAAGGGCTTCCCGAACTTCAACGCGTTCGAGATGGAGAACGTTTTCCAGCTCACCCGCAAGGTGCAACTCACGCGGCCAAACACAAATGTGACCTACCTGTCAAATCCCAACGGATACGCCATCAGCCAGCAGATCACGATTTCCATGACGAATATGTTTGGGGTCGAGTGCTGGAATTCATACCAGGCGGATTACACGCACGGGCTGGTGCAGATTGTCGCGAAGGATTTTAACACGGTGACGCTGACCAACGACGAAGGATTGAGTTACACAATTCCTTTCGCCTCCACAAACGCCGTTGCCGATACTGACTGGCCGGGATGTGGCCCCAACCCGCTAAATCTTCCCATACAGCCGAATCCGCAATCGTTCATCTGGCAGCCGCTTGAACAGGGCGAGTATGTTTTACCCGGGTGGATTTACACGTTCAACACCAATCCTCCTCTTTCTTTTGTGGCGCAGGCGCCGGCGTTCTTCGTGACCAACAGCTTGATGCCGCACTGGACCCTGCTGGTCACAAACCGCCTGCAGGTCGTCATGCTGGAATCCAACGCGGTGGATGGCGCCTACCACGTCATTGATTACGTGCAGCTCATCGGGCCGGAGAACAGCGTTGACCTCACGGCGGCAATCACAAACTTGTATGACACCTATTACGACAGGAACAACAACTATCAGCCAACACAAAATACCGGATACAACGACATGTGGGATCCAATCACGAACAGGGCGGTGCCGAGGATTCCAAAGGGAATCATCAATCAGATTGAGGTGTCAGCGCAGTTTTTACCAATCATTTATTCTCCATATTGGAATGGGAGCGGGTTGGCTCCGGTTGATGTGACAAATCAAACCGCAGCCTTTGGAGCGTTTCTTGGTTATGGCTCAGGCGTTTCCGGAGACTCCTCGTATATCGCGGCCGGCGGGACAGCTCTTTGTTTGCAGGCCCCATACACGCCCACGGCGCTGGTTGCCTGCATCACGAAGTGGGAGGTGAACGACCCGCTGGTGCATTATCTCGCCAGTGATCTGGCCGGCTCCAGCCAAAACTCCCAGCCGGTGCAGCAAATAACTCCATTGACCCTCGGCGGTTTGAACGACCGTTACGAGCCGTGGGGCGGCAATGTGCGATACAGTGATGATCCCCATCCCTACGACCACACCATCAAGGATCCATTGGTCTATTCATCCGACTATTGGAATTTTCCGACGAACAAGCTGCCGACGACCGGCTGGCTGGGGCGCGTCCATCGCGGCACGCCGTGGCAGACGGTTTATCTCAAGAGTTCGGACGTGCTGGCCACCGACGGCCCCGGCACCTGGACGAACTGGACCGGGGATTTGAATTACTTTGACGCCGCCGCCGAAGCGCCGGTGCAGGACCGGCTGCTGTTCGATTTGTTCACCACGGCGTTCAACGACAACGCCACGCGCGGGACGCTCCCGGTCAACATCGGCACAACTCCCGGCGGGCAAAGTCTCGCCGCGTGGTCGGCGCTTTTCAGCGGCATTGTCGCGCCCACGAATGTCGCCGGCGGTTACACCATCATCAATCCGGTTGCCGTGGACGTGGCCAATGGCGTGCCGATGACAAACTCGCCGCTGTGGCAACTGGCCGCCGGCATTGTCAACGCGCGGTCGGGTTTCATCAATCCCGACGGCCTGGCCGGAGTGTTTGAGCACGCCGGCAGCATCCTGGGCGTGCCGCAGTTGACCGAACTCTCGCCGTATTTGAGCGTGCTGAATCCCACCAACCAGATCAGCGACGAGATGTATGAATGGCTGCCGCAGCAAATCATGTCGCTGCTGCGCGTCGGCTCGCCGCGCTACGTGATTTACAGCTACGGCCAGACGCTCAAGCCGGCGCAAGGCGGGGTCAATCTCGCCGCGGGCGCGAACTTTGGGATGGTCACAAATTACCAGGTCGTGGCGGAAATCGCCACGCGCACGGTGGTGCGCATGGACACGATGCGCACCAACACCGCCAGCGGCGCGGTCACGGTGACGCCGCCGCACGCGGTCATTGAAAGTTTCAACATTCTGCCGCCGAACTGATTTTATGAAAGCGAAGATGGAAAATGGAAGATGGGGGAGCGCACGCGTCCCGCGTGCGGTGTCCGGCGTCGCGCCGGACACATCAAGCGTTGAAGCCGGTCGGCGGGACGCCGCCCGGAGCAGCCGGGACGGCTGCGCTCCCCAATCCATCTTCAATCATCGCTTAAATGAGACAGGTGTGAGATATTGATAGAGCAAGTTTTATGCGTTCACGTCGTTTAATTTTGATTGCGCTGTTCCTGCTGTGCGCGGCGGGCGTGTGGCTTCTCCGGCACGAAGCCGCCCGCCGGGCCGCGGATGCAAAAGCCGCCACCGCGGCCGCGGCTGCGGCGACGCCGGGAACTTTGACCGTCACGGCGCCCCTGACCGACCCCGCGCTTGTGAGCGCGGCGGAGGCGAAAACCAACCCGCTCGCCTACCGCTTGAGCAACACCACCCGGCCCATCGGCCAGTTGGTCGGCGACCGCAATGCGATTCTGCTGGAGAATGCGCTGATTGATTCAAGCCTGCCGGTGAATTTCTCCTTCCCGCCGCAATTGCGCGAGGCGGGCGATCCGGGCGCTTACATCGTCCAGTCGCGCGGGCCGATCAACGCCGCCTTTCGCGCGCTGCTGGCGCGGGCGGGCGCGCAAATCGTTTCCTACATCCCGAACGACGCCTATCTCGTCAAAATTTCGGCGGGCGGCGCGAATGCGCTGGCCGGGATGCCGCCGGTGCAGTCGGTGCTCCGCTGGGAGCCGTATTACAAAATCCAGTCCGCGCTGCTCGGTGCGGCGGTTCACAATCAACTGGTCGGCGCGCCGCTCAACCTGGGTTTGTTCGCCGACAACGCGGCGCAAACCATCCAGCAGATTGAACAGCTCGGCGGGCGGATTTTGTCGCGGGACATGTCGCCGTTCGGGCCGGTGGTGCGCGTGCAGCCGCCGGCGGACTGGACGACGCTGGCCGCGCTGTCCGGCGTGCTCATTGTGGAGCCTTATCATCCGCGCGTCCACGCAAACGACTTGAGCCGCGTCAGCACCGGCGTTTCGGTGGACACGCTCGTGCCGACAAACTACATGCTCCTGACCGGCTCGAATGTGACGGTGGTGGTGGCCGATTCGGGCATTGACGCGACGCATCCGGGTTTCACCACGGGCGGCAGTTTGAGCGCGCCGGGCGGAGCGCCGGTTCGCGTCCAGGGTTACACGACGAACGATTTGGTGGACACGGATGGACACGGCACTTTCGTCGCGGGCCAGATTGCTGGCAATGGCGACATGAGCACCAGCCCGGTGAACGTCGGCGCCGTTCTCCAGGCCGACAATTACGGGTCGGTGAGCAACGCGGATTTCCGCGGCAAGGCGCCGCTGGCGACGTTGTATGCAATGAACATGAATCTGCCCGACCAGATTCTGCAAGAGGAGGCGGCGCAGGTGACGAACGCGCTGATTGAGAACGACAGTTGGAATTATGACGGCGACAACACTTACAGCCTCGCGGCGGCGAGTTATGACGCGGCGACTCGCGACGCGCTGCCGGGAGTCACCGGTTCGCAGCCGATGCTGTTTGTGTTTTCGGCGGGCAACGCGGGCGGCCCCGGCGACGACTCGGATGACCCCGGCGGCGGCTACCGCGACACCATCCAGTCGCCGGCCACCGCCAAGAATGTCGTCTCGGTCGGCGCCATCCAGGAATGGCGCGACATCACCAACCAGGTCACGGAAGCGGACGGCAGCACCAATGAGCCGTGGCTGCCGGAAACCAGCACGGGCTACCGCGTGGCCGGATTTTCCAGCCGCGGCAACGTGGGCATCGGGATTGAAGGCGCTTATGGACGCTTCAAACCGGACGTGGTTGCGCCGGGAACGTTCATCGTCTCCACGCGCTCCAGCCAGTGGGATGTCCAGAACTATTTCTACGAAAACCCGACGAATACCCAGGATGTGTCCCCGCAGGCTGGCATTGTCGTCGGTCCGGATTCGCTGTCGGTCAAAGGATTTCCATTTGTTCCCGACAATGCCATCAGCGTGAACATCACGGTGATTCCGAACGGCGATTCGCCGGACCCGTTCCCGCTGCTGCCGGTTTATTTTGCGTTGTTCGGCTCGCCGTGGCCCCCTTCGACGTTCACCACGAACAACCAGGTTAACATTCCGTCCGACGGCGGATTGAGCATTGACGACATTTTGAACAACCAGTCGGTAGTCGGCTTCAACTACGGCATCAGCAACGTCTTGAACCAGCCGATCAGTTTCGATATAAAAGCAACGATCACCACGACGAACGGCGTGGGGAACGGAATGCTGGTGTTGAGCAATCTGGACAACACGCTGGGGCCGTATTACCGCTTTGAGACCGGCACGAGCATGGCGGCGGCGGATGTGTCGGGCACGCTCGCGCTGATGCAGGACTTTTTCACCAACACGCTGCACATCCTGCCCAGCCCGGCGCTGCTCAAGGCGATGCTCATCAACGGCGCGCGCCCGACCGGCGTGTATGATTTGCAGGTCAACAATTCGATCAACTTCACCGGCTGGGGCCTGGTCAATTTGCCCAATTCCCTGCCGACGAACGGCCCGGCCAGCTTCAACGGCACGACGCCGTCCCCGGTTTATTTCCAGGACCAGAGTCCGACCAACGCGCTGGCGACCGGCGACAGCCACACGTTCCTCGTCACCGTCCAGACCAACACGATGGAGTTGCGCGTGACGCTGGTGTGGACGGACCCGCCGGGCAATCCCGCCGCCGCCATCAAGCTCGTCAACAATCTGGAGCTGGTCGTGACCAATTTTGACAATCCGACGAACCCGGTCGTTTATTTCGGCAACGACATTCCGGCGGGTTACATCTTCAACACGCCCGAAGGCAGGACAAACACGGTGGTTCCCGATTCAATCAACAACGTCCAGAACGTCATCATTCCGCCGTATCTGGGCACCAACTACTCCATCACGGTCATCGGACGCGGCGTGAACGTGAACGCCGTCTCCGCGCAGACGAACAGCTACAACAATGCCAGCCCGTCCGCCGTCTTCGCGCCCAACGTCGTGCAGGATTACGCGCTGGTCGTCAGCAGCACGGATGGCGGCGTGCCGGGGTCGTTCACGGTCGCGGACAAGGGCATCGTCTCCAATCCGACCGGCGACCAGGACATCACCTTTGTGACGACAACGAACCAGCCTTACCTGGACCAGTTCGTCGGCGCGAACCCGCCGCTGCTCGGCACCAACTCGACTCCCGTCGGCACCAACGGCGCGGTGGTTTTGGGCATGACGAACCAGTGGCATTTTTATGTGGTGACAAACAACGGCGTGGTCAGCAGCAACGGAACCACCATCGCCGCTCCCTACGCGGGTTTCGTGACGTTCCTGCCGCCGGAGCTTTCCGTGCCGCGCATGGGCGTCTTCGCCGGCACGGCGGCCAATGCCACGCGGCCGGAGGCGGACATTGACCTTTATGTGACGACGGATTCCAACCTGCTGATTCTCTCGCCGCTGACGGTTTCCAACTGCCTTGGCGGCGCGCTGACGCCCGGCAGCGTGTTCAACGGCGTGTCGTTGACACGCGGCGGCACGGAATACGTGGTGGACACCAATTCCACGCCCGGCGAGGTGTATTACATCGGCGTGCAGTCCCAGGATCAGATGGGGTCGGAATACGACTTCTTCCCCGTTTTCAGCAACATCCCGTTCAGCTCGTTGGACAACAACGGCGACGAGACTGTGAACGGCGTCCCGGTGCCGGTCAACATCCCCGACGGTTCGCCGGCGGATCCGGGCGTGAATTTCGTCCTCGGCCTGGCGATTTATCCGATTGAGGTGGCGAACATCACGGCGTCAGTTGGAATCACGCATCAAAATTTCGGCGACCTCTACGGCACGCTCACGCACAGCGGGAGCGCGTCGGGCACGGAGGCGGAGGACGTGTTGAACAACCACGACGGGCTGGGTTCCGTCACAAACCTCGTGCTGGTTTATGACGACAGCGGCACCAACACCGCCGCGCTGCCGTCGGACGGCCCGGGCAGCCTGCAGACCTTCTTCGGACAGGACGGCTCCGGCGTGTGGCGGCTGACGGAAGCGGACACTGCCTTGACGCAGACCGGCAGCGTGCAAAGTTTCACCATGTTCATCAAAAGGCAGATACCCCTGGGTAATGGCAGCGGCGTCACCAACTCGCTCGCGCCGCAGACATGGTTTTACGATTACGTGGACGTGCCGCCGGGCGCGACGAACCTCATCATCAGCGTCACCAACCTCATGCTGGGCGGCCTGCAGCCGCTGGATGTGTTCGTCAAGCTGGGCGCGCAGCCGACCACCAACGACTACGATAAAATGGCGGTTGTCCCCACCTTGCCGCTGCCGCACCCGGGCATTTCGATTTCAATCGGGCCAACGGATGTGCCGCCGCTCCAGCCGGGCCGCTACTGGATTGGCGTGTTCAATACCGATCCAAATCTCGGCGATCCGCCACAGACCTTCTCGCTCTTTGCGACGATATTGCCAGCCAATCCGACCGGGACGGCCATGGACTTTGCCTCCACGAATTCGACGCCGCTGCTGGATGACGCGGTGACGAACGCGGACATTTATGTGGCAACGAACCTGCCCGTGGTGTCGGTGAACGTCGGCATCCGCGTGGAAGATTCGCGCATCTCGGACCTGGACTTTCATCTCATCAGCCCGTCCGGCACGCGGGTTGATCTGATGCAAAACCGCGGCGGCGCGGACACGAACGGCGCGGGCGCAACGGTGGTGGTGACGAATGTGACATTGATACCAACAAATATAACGGTGTTGGTGACAAATGTGACAGTCTACAGCAATAACCTTGAAGGATTGACCGCAGCGGATTACCTTGCCGGCGCTACGGTGGGTGGTTGGACGGTGACGACCAATCAAGTCAGCTTGCTCACCGATCCAGCGAGCGCGTATCAAGGCAGCAATTTTCTGGCGCTGGCCAGCGGCGGGATTTCCTACACGCTGCCTGCGCCGGTGACGGGCGGAGTCTATACGCTGACGTTTGCCTATCGCGGGCCGGGAATCGCCGGTTGGTGGCGCGGAGAGAACAACTTGGTTGACAACATATATGGCAACAATGGCGCCCCGCAAAACATAACCTATTCAGCCGGCGAAGTGGGTCAGGCGTTTAACTTCAATGGTTCCAGTTCGAGCATACAAGTTCCGGCCAGTTCCCCGCTTAATGTCGGTTTGAACGACGGTTTTACTTTGGACACTTGGATCAATCCCGCGACAGTCAGTCCATTTATCATGAATTTGATTGAATGGAACAACAATTCCGGGTCGAGTGGGATAGGCACCCATCTTGAAATCGGTGCGGATGGTGTCGGTGTGATTCACCTTAACATTATTGATACGACCGGCGCGGGTCATGTGCTTGATTCGGCCGCCGGTATAGTAACAGTAGCTAATTTTCAACATATTGCGGCGACATACAACAAATTGACTGGCTTGGCAGTGCTTTATAGGAATGGAGCCGTGGTGGCCAGCGCTAATTTGGGCACTGGTTTTGTCATCAAGACGAGTTATCCCCTCTACTTTGGAGAAAGGCCTTCGGGTGCGTTCGGTCCTGCTTACTACAATGGGCTGATGGATGAGGTCAGCATTTACAACCGTCCTTTGTCGGACAGCGAAGTCAACGCGATTTACAATGCCGGAACCGCCGGCAAGTTTGACCCGGCCGTTTTCAACACTTCGCCGGCCCAGAGCCTCGCCGAAGCCCAAATCAGTATAAATGGCAGCAATACGCCCGCTTTCTACGGCAACAACACCAACTGGCAAATCTACACCGCCAGCGGCGCCGTCGCCACAAATGGAACCGTGCTGGCCATCGCCGGCCTTGAGCCTGGAATGTTGCTGGATTCCCTCTTGCTGACCAACATTAACATAACCACCAACATCGTGACCTTCTATCTGACGGTGACCAACGTTGTCACCAATAGTCTCTATCTCACCTTCACCGAAAACACGAACCTGGCGACGACGCCCATCAAATTCGCCATTCCGCCGTTTGTGCCTCCGATAACAACGCCGACCATCCTTTTTACCAACGGCTTTGAAGGGTTGCCGCCGTCGGATTACGTCACAAACCAAATTGTGTCCGGCTGGACGGTTCTGTCGAATCAAGTCAGCGTGGTTGCCGATCCCACAAATGCCTATGACGGCAGCAATTTCCTGGCGCTGGCCGGCGGCTCCATCTTCACGAATCTGCCCACCGTGCTGGGACAAAACTATACGCTCACGTTCGCCTATCGCGGGCCGGGAATTGCAGCTTGGTGGAGAGGCGAAAGCAATGGTGTGGATTCCATTAACGGAAACACCGCGGCGGTGACCGGGTCGGGGGTCGTTTATACCAATGGCGAGGTTGGCATGGCCTTTGATTATCCCACCGCGAAAAACGGCCAGATCACCGCGCCTGCAAGCCCCAGTCTGGCGGTTTCAAATATAACATTGGAGGCATGGATTTACCCGACGCTGTTAAGCGCGGCGCGTCCGGTGATTATTTATGGCGGAGCAGGACAGACGAATAATATCCAACTCTGGATTAACACAACCAACACGACCATTGCAACTTCAGTGAGTGCCGGCGCCCTCCATGCGCTCATCCGCGACGCGGGAGGCGTCTCGGTGCTCGAAGTGGATGATCCAAATCCGGTGGTTCAGGCAAGTCAATGGAATCATGTTGTGTTCTCGGCCAATCTCACGACGGGCATCGGCGTTTTGTATTGCAATGGCTCCCCTGTGATGACCAATACAACCCCGACCCCGATAACCTGCATGTCTTTCGAAAATGTGAATCTGGGATATATGAGTCCAACCGCATTGGGAGAACCACTCGCGGGCCGGGAATTCCTTGGCAAATTGGATGAGGTCAGCATCTATAACCGCCCCATTTCGGACAGCGAAGTCAAAGCGATTTACAATGCCGGAACCGCCGGCAAGTTTGACCCGGCCGTTTTCACCAATTCACCGGCCCAAAGCCTCGCCGAAGCCCGGGTCAATCTGGGCAACGTGGCGCCCGCCACCATTCTGGGCAACAACACAACCTGGCAGACTGAAACCATTTCCTTCACCGCGACGCAGGCCCAGACGCCGCTGCAAATCGCGGGCATCGAGCCGGGAATGTTGCTGGACGATTTCATCCTGACACAGGAGCCGGGCGATCTGTATTATTTCCCCGAACAATCCCTTGATATCCTCGCCGGCGAGGGCGCGGCGGGCGACTGGCAGTTGGAAATTCAGGACGACCGCGCCGGCGCCTTCGACACAAACGGTCCGCCTGTGCTCCTGGGCTGGGATTTGCAATTTGTCTTTGACAACACCAACCAGGTTCCGACAGTTGTCAGCGGCGGCATCGGCCAATCGAATCAATTCGTTCCCCCCGGCGACATTGCCTGGTATCAAGTCAAGGTGCCGTCAAGCGCGAGTTATGCCACGAATCTCCTGCTCTTCGCCAGCGCGCCGCTGAATGTCTGGTTCGACACGAACAGTCCCTCGACGACCAACATACTGTTGTTAAGCGGGACAAGTGGTTCGGTGACGTTGAGCACCACCAATGCTCCGTATCAGCAGTCGCCGCCGGCCATTTATGCCGGCCAGACTTATTATCTGGGCGTCCAAAACACGAATGCCGTCACGGTCAATTATGGAATCCAGGTGAACTTCAATGTGGCCGGCCAGGGCGGCAGCCTTGCCCTAAGCGGCGTCGCGGCATCCAGCGGCGGCACCACGCTCAAATGGACGGCATCGGTCAACGCGCAATTTCAGGTGCAATGGACGGACGACTTCACGCAGCCGTGGAACACCGACACAAACATCATCACCTCGAGCGACGGCAACTTCATCTTCACCGACACCGCCCCGCCGGGGCAGATGCGCTTCTACCGGCTCGTGCAAATTTCGTCAGGCCAGGGCGGCCCGCTCGGAACATCCCCGTAGCGCGGACAGGCAGTCTGCATATCGCGGGTTGCAAACCTCCGCTCAAACCTCTTTACACTGTCCCGCCGCAGGACTAAATTCGCCGCATGGCTGCCGACTATGATGCAACGGAGTTCGTGGACACCGATTTCCAGGCGCACCAGACGCCCGGCGCGTCCCTCACCGACCCGCTGCGCGCGCCGACCCGCGAGGAAGTGGACCGCAAGGTCGTCGAGGCGCAGCAAAAACTCGCCGAGCTGAAACGCGCGCAGGAGAATCTGGAGCGCGAGCGCGCCACGCTCGAGGAATTGCGCCGCCGCCAGCTTGAATTCCAGACCGGCAGGCAGGAAATGGTCCGCCACCTTACGCGCGGCCTCGGCCTGCTCGAGGAGGCCGAGTTCAACGCCCGCCGCGATGCCGAGCAGATGGTCAAGACCGTCGCCGATTTTCGTGACGCCCTCGAAAAAATACAGGCCATCCACGACGAAATCTGGACGAAGGAAAATTTTCAAATCGAACTCACCCGCGCGCTCACCACCATCGAAAATGCGCGCATGGAATGGAATTCCGCGCGGCTCAAGCTGCCCGTGCTCGCCGGTGAAACCGCGCAAAAAACCGAGGCGCAACCCGCGCCCGCGCCCGCCGTCCCGCCGTTCGCCGGCATGAGCCTCGGCGAAATGTGCAAAATCGGTTTCGCGATGACCTGGCCGTTGCTGGCCGTCGCGCTCGCCGCGCTGGGCGTGTTCATCGCGATTTTGTTGCGCCGTTAATTGATGCGCGATTTATGATTTGTCGAATCGCCTTAAAATCATCAATCGTAAACCCTGATACCATTTCCCAGAGACAATCGGTGCAATTGGTAGGGCGGCGTTGCTGCGCCGCCGGGCATGGTGGCCGCGCGGCAGCGCGGCCCTACCGTTTGCTAAATGTGCCGATTTTTATAGCGAAATGGTATAAATCATAAATTATCTGGTATGGCGTTCGCGAAACGAAAAGGAAAAACGGTTGACCCCATTTCCGACCGCGCGCGCGCCTTGAACGACCAGATTGCCGCGCTCGAATCCGAGATCAAAAAACTCGACACCCAGCTTAAGCACACCACCACGCCGCGGTTCCGGTCCACCGCGCTGCCGCACGGCGCGACCATTCCCCGCGCGCACGAACCCGCGCCGCCGCCCAAACCCGTCCACGAGCCGGTGTTTGAGGAAATCAGACCGCTGCGGGCGGACGACGAAACCGCCACGCCGGACCAGTTCAATGAACTCGGCGTTCGCAAATACGATTTGCCCGCGCTGCTCAACCGACTGCGCCGGCAGTTCAGCCGCCCGGAGGCCGGCAATCCGCGCCTCGTCACCTATCTCGCCGCCGGCGGCGTGCGCGGCCTGCGCCCGTTGCGCTACGAAAAACGCGTCGCCCGCAACCGCTTCATCGCGCTGGTCGTCATTTTGCTCGTCATCCTGCTCGGTGTCTTTTCCATGTTCCTTCGCAACCATTGAAAACGGGATGAATCCGAAAAACAACTTCTTCGAACTGCCCATCTCTACGCGCGACGGTCGGTTTGTGGCGCGCTATTCGGAAAAGGGACTGGCCGGAATGGAATTCCCAAACGGTAGGGCCGAGCTGCCGCCCGGCCAGGCTGCGCGGCAGCGCAGCCCTGCCAAACAAAATGGGATTCCTGGCAAGATCCGCGCCTGGCATCGCATGACCGAAGCCGCGTTGAAGAATATTCTCGCAGGCCGCAAGCCGAAAAATCTTCCACCGCTGGATTTGGCGGGAACGGAATTCCAGAAAAGCGTCTGGAACGCGCTGCGGAAAATTCCCCTTGGCAAGACGAAAAGCTACGGCGAAATCGCGCGGGCGATTGGCCGGCCCAGGGCCGTCCGCGCCGTGGGCGGCGCGTGCGGGGCGAACCCGGTGCCGGTGTTGGTTCCATGCCATCGCGTTCTGGCCGCGAACAAAAACCCCGGCGGCTTCTCCGGCGGATTGGATTGGAAACGCAGTTTGCTTGCGCGGGAGACCGTCATAATCTAGGATCGAAAGCGCTTGAATATGGCAGTTTCGATCAACATTGACACATCGCCAATTCGGTAGGGCTGACCTGCTGGTCAGCCAAACGGCGGCGCGGCAGCGCCGCCCTACCCGGACGATGTGCCAATGTTATTTTGATTCGCCATAGTAATTCACGAGAACATCCGACATTATGAAAAGACGAACAATTATCTTGCTCGCGCTTTTCATGGCCGCTGTATTTATATGCGGCCTGTCGTTCCACAAGCCAGCACCTGTGCGGATACTGGGTTCCTCGGAAAATGTCGATGATGTTTCGGCGCTGAACTCCGCCGCGTGCCTTCCTTACGACGCTTATTTTGTTCGCGTGAACTCTGTCGGGAATTTGATCGCCAGCGCAGAACTGCCGACAAAATAATTTCGCGCCCTCCCGAAACCTATCCTGTAGTCAGCCGGATGATTTCGCGCAGCGGCGTCTGCGGCTTGAATTTCACGAAGCGTTCCAGTTTTTCCACCAGCGGCTTACGGCGGCATGATTTCGTCCCGTCAGGGACAACCGACAATAGCCCGGCGTTTCAACGCCGGGTCTGGCCGCAATGCAAACGAGTCCCGCAGGGACGGCTGAAACTCTGAAGCTCATTTCCACAAATACCGCTCGTCATATTCAATGCGATGCTTTTTCAACAACGCCAGAAATTCCTCCTGAAACGTCATCTTCCGGTGGTGCGCCTCCTGTCCCCTGATGTATTCGATGGTTTTGTCCAGTTGCGACATACTCACGCTGAACGCGCCGTATTCGTCCTGCCAGGCAAATAACCGATGTTCGGGAAATGTCTCATGAATCCATTTGGACGAGCCGCCCTTGATCAATTGCAACGCCTTGGAAATCGCCATGGCAGACGGCAGCGAGAGCAAAATATGGACGTGGTCTTCCACGCCACCGATTTCAATGGCCTTCATTTTATTCTGCCGGGCAATACCACCGAGAAACGGCCAGAGGCGCTCGCGCAATTCCGGCGTGATGGAAGGTCGTCGTTCCTTGGTGCTGAAGACGCAATGGAAATGGGAGCTGATGTAGGACATACAGATTATTCAGCCGTCCCTGCGGGACTTTAGCAACTCCAAACTTTTCCCGGCGTTGAAACGCCGGGCTATTGTCGGTCGTCGCTTTGCGACTACCAATGACAAATTCACTCTGCAAATTCCAAACACGCGCGGATGTCCAGTTCCTTGAGCGAAGGATAATCCTGCAGGATGTCTTGAATGGATTGTCCGGCGGCCACCGCGCCAATAATGTTGGCGACGAGCACACGCGTGCCGCGCACCACGGGTTTGCCGTGGCAAATGGCAGGATCGAAACTAATCCGGTCTGACAACCAGCTTTGCATGGTCAAACTCTAATCCGCTGCCGCAGGATTGGCAAAAGGATTTTCACCCGCCGTCAGCCGGATGATTTCGCGGAGCGGCGTCTGCGGTTTGAATTTCACGAAGTGTTCCAGTTTTTCCACCAGCGGCTTGCGGCGGCGCATGTCATCAAAGCCCGGCGCATAGGCCTGGTCGTAGGGAATCAGTTCAATCTTTGATTTCGAGCCGAGCGTTTTCACCACGAGCTTCGCCAGTTCCAGAATCGAAACTTCCTCGGTGCCGCCGATGTTGAAAATCTCGCCAACCGGATTTGGCGGCGCGGGCATCTTGCCCGCGTTTGAACCTCGCAGGCGGGACGGCTGCGCCACTATTTGCAACCGCACGAGTGATTCCACCACGTCGTGAACCAGGCAAAAGCAGCGCGATTGTTTGCCGTCACCGAAAACTTTCAGCGGCTTGCCGCTTTTCGCGGCGGCGATGAAGCGCGGCAGCACCATGCCGTAGCGCCCGGTCTGGCGC
>CAYYWB010000024.1:0-20682 GCA_964475285.1 uncultured Bifidobacteriaceae bacterium
ATCCGCAAGGAGGTTTTTTCAGAACTTACTCGTGGCCTCAACCCGGATACTTTGAAGAAGATTAAAGAGGAATTATACCATTTCCCAGAGACAATCGGTGCAATTGGTAGGGCGGCGTTGCTGCGCCGCCGGGCATGGGGCCGCGCGGCAGCGCGGCACTACCGTTTGCTAAATGTGCCGGTTTTTATAGCGAAATGGTATTACACCTGTTATGAACCGTCGCAAAAAAGCTCTGCAACACCGGTCCCAAAGCCCCGCATACCGTCAGGCATTTGAGCGGCTGGACGCGGCCCTGGAGGAAAATACGCCGTCAAACAATTATGAAAAAATCCGGCTGATGCGCCTCGCCATGTTTGCCGACGTGGATGAGTATATGAAAACCCACCCGCTCAACCTCCCGAAACCATGACTATGGCCAGCACCGGAAAAAACACGCGCCAGACAGTTCGCAATGCTGCCTATCTTCAGGCATTTGCACGCTTGGACGCGGCTTTGGCGGAAAACACCCGGTCACGGTTGAATGACATTGAGAAAATTGACCGGCTGCGCCGGGCTGTTTTCGGCGAGCTTCCCGGGGATGGTCCCGGCGAAATCATAATTCCGAAATAAGCATTATGACCTCAAAAACGCTCAAATTGTCGCAAAGCAAACCGGCGGTTTCATTCCTCTGTTTTTGCTTTTCTTGCGGCCATCCCCGTTTATCCGGGTAAATCCGACTAAATCCGACCCTAGAATTTATGAATCTCACCCATAATGGCAAAATTGGATGTCTGCCAAAGCCCATTCAGGAGCAATTAAACCACCGCATCGAGAACGGCGAAAAGGCCGGGGTGCTGGTGAAATGGCTCAATTCCCTCCCGGAAGTGGGTGGCGTGCTGGCGCGCGACTTTGGCGGCAAACCCATCCGCGAACAGAACCTTTCCGAGTGGCGCAAGCGTGGTTATGCAAAATGGTTGCAACAGCAGGAGGCGCTGGACATGGCGCGGCAATTGACCGCCGACGTTGGGGAATTGCAACCGCCCGGCAGCCCGCCGCTCGCGGACCAGATGGCCGTGTGGCTCACCGCCCGCTACCTCGTGGCCGTCCAAAAGCTGGCCGAAAAGAATGGCGACGGGGAGATGGATTTGAAGACGCTGCGCGAATTATGCCACGACGTGGTGGCGGTGCGGCGCGGCGACCACAGCGGCGCGCGGTTGAAAATGGAGCAGGAACGGCTGGAGCGGGAACGGGAAAAGACGGAGGAGGAACTGTTGGAGCATTTCGAGCGTTGGACGGAAAACCAGCAGGTGCGCGACTGGATTTGTCAGACGTGGGTTGACCCGGAGGAACGGAAACGCCGGTTGCGCGAAATCTACGGAAGAGCGCCGGAAACGCCGGATGAAGCAGCCACTGACGAACAAGATGAAAAAGAGCGGCGGATACGAGAGGTTTATGGATTGCCACCGAAGCCGCCCGAACCGTTGGAGGCAGTCGCTTCCACCGATGCCGGGTCAAACCCGGTCAAACCCGGTCAAACTGAATCAAACCAAAAACCGGAGGCGCATCGCCATTTTGAATGCGACAAGGCCCCGCCGGGCGCGGCATAAATCGCTAATGTATGGAATTCCCCGCAGAAGCAATGATTTTATCAAGCATTGTTGTTGCTTTGACAATATGTGGCTTGCCCAAAAATAAATCATGGCGGATAATGAGCATGACCATGTTTATACCGAGAACAAATTTATTTGCCTTCAACAGAGTCCGTGAGGCAATTTCAAAAACCGCCGCGTGCCGCAATGCCCGCCCGTGGCGGATGTTTTTTCCAGCCGTGCTTGGCCTGCTGCTCGGCGTTGGCGCGTCGCCGGTGTTTGCCGGCGGGCCTCCCACGCCCTCCGCGCCGGCGAACCTGCGCGTGGACGATGTCAGCGCGCCGGTGGGCACGGAGGCCGTGCCGTATTTCGGCTGGCTCGACAACGACGCCAACGCCAATGAAATCCAGACTTCTTACGAAATCCTCGTGGCCACCAATGCGGCGGACCTCGCCGCCAACTTTGGCGACGTTTGGGACAGCGGGCAGGTTGCAGGCAGTTCAGAGAACCATATCGTGTATGCGGGCGCGCCGCTCACTTCGGACACGCAGTATTATTGGCAGGTCCGCACCTGGAACCGGGAGGGCAACGCCGGCCCGTATTCGACCAACAGCACATTTGAAGTCGGCCTGCTCTCCAACTCGGACTGGAGCGCGGCGTCATGGATTTGGCGCAACACCAGTGCCTCCGACGATTACACCTACTATCGCAAGTCCGCCAGCCTGCCCGCCGGGACAATTACGCGCGCGACGGTTTATGTGTCCAGCGTGCAAAAATACGCGTTGTATGTGAACGGGACGCTGGTGGGCAAAGGCCCGATTTACGCGTTTCCGCAGTATCAATTTTACAACGCCTACGACATTACGAGCCTGATCGCGCCCGGCGTGTCCAATGTGTTTGCGGTGTTCAACCACTGGTTCGGCGGCGGATCGGGGCGTGTGGCCGCCCAGCGCGGCATCTTGATGGAGGCGATCATTCATTACGCCGACGGCTCGAGCGTTGTGGTGGGCACCGATGGCACCTGGTTGCAGAGCCAGGCGACGAGCTGGGTCGCCGGCGAGCTTTCACGCGGCGGCTCCGGCACCGGCTACATCGAGGATATTGACGCGCGCAACCTCACGCCGACCTGGAACACGAACGGCTTCGACGATTCGGCGTGGGCCAACGCCGCGGTGTTTGGTCCCCAGCCCAATTCGACGTTTTCGGGCGTGCCCCTGCCCAACCTGACGCGCATTGTTGAGACGGTCATTACGCCCGTGTCGGTCGCCAGCCTGGGCGGCAACAATTACATGGTGGATTTGGGCAGGCTCTATTCCGGCGTGCCGTGCATCCAGTTTTCGAACGGCACTTCCGGCACGACAATCACCATGATGGGCGGCTTTGCGACCAATTCCGGAGGCACGATTGACACCTCGCAAAACCAGACCGTCAACTTGACCTACTACGCCGTGCTCAACGGCTCAAAATTCACCTACGAGCCGGCCGAGTATGAAACCATGCGTTATTTCATGATTAACAATTCGCCGATGGTTGTGACGACAAATAATTTCAAGTTCATCGAGCGCAACAGCCGGATGAACGACGCGGCCTCGTCCTTCACCTCGTCCGACACCAACTTGAACGCCGTGTGGGGTTTGATGAAACAAACGCTGCCGATAGACGCGCAGGAGGAGTTCATAGACTCGATGCGCCAGAAGGGCGGCTTTCTGGGCGACGGCTACCAGGAAAGCCTCGCCGCGATGCAGGTGGAGGACGAGCGCGTGCTCACGCGCAGCCGGTTGAACGAGTTCATCGAGTCCATGGTCGAGTTCTGGAGCAATGGCGCCGATGTCGGCCGGGTCAACGCCTGCTATCCCGATGACAACAACGCGCGCGACATACCCGACTACACGCAGATGTATCTGGATTGGGTGTGGGAGTATTATTTGCAGACGGGCGACCTTGCTTTTCTCAACACGAACTACACCCAGTTGACCAACATCGCCCAGTATGTCAACCGTGACTTGAACCCGGCCAACGGCCTGATCACCCGGCTCTATGGCGGCACGTCCGGCAGCTACACGAACGGCATCATAGACTGGCCGCCGAACATGCAATTCGGCTACGACCTGAACACCGTCCGCAGTCCCGGCAACACCGCCACCGTTATTGACGGCTGGGCTTGGGAAGACTACGACATCATGTCGCGCATCGCCAGCGAGGTTGGCAACACGGCGGACAGCGCCACCTATCGCGCTATGGCCAATGCCCTGCAAGTCGCGATGAATACCAACCTTCTCAACTCCAGCGGCCTCTATGTGGACGGCCTCGAACCCGATGGAACACAGAGCACGCACGCCTCGCAGCACGCCAACGCCTTTCCGCTCTCGCTCAACATCGTGCCGGCGGCGCAGGTGCCGGCCGTCACTTCTCTGGTGGTGAGCAGCAACATGAGCGTGAGCGCGCTGGGCATCATACAGCTTGTTCGGGCGCTGGGCGAGGCCAACCAGGGACCGGCGTTGCTGAATCTCTTCACCAACGCAACCCAGTATGGCTGGGCGCAAATCCTTTCGTTTGGCGGGTCGGCGACGTGGGAATCGTGGACGGCCAACATCGACGGCAACAGCGAGTCGCACGGCTGGGGCGCGGTGGGGCTGGATGGCTATGTGCGCTACATTTTGGGCATAAAGCCGCTGACGGCGCAGTTTGGGCAGGTGCAAATCATGCCGCTGGATTTCGGCAACAACCTCTCCACGGCCAGCGGGACGGTGACGACCGACCGCGGGGTCATCAGTGTCGAGTGGGATCGCAGCGCCACGCTGTTCCATCTTGCCGTCACGATACCCGATAACGTGACCGCCACCATCTATGTGCCGCAGACGGAACTTACGGATACAACCGTCAACGTGGACGGTGTCAACGTCACCGGCACGCTGACCAACCTCGACGGCACACCCAACGGCTACCTCGGTGTTTCCGGCATCGGTTCGGGCACGCACAACATTCAACGCGTCATCCAAACGCTGCCGGTGGCCGCCTTCAGCGGCACGCCGACCAACGGGATCGCGCCGTTGAAGGTGACCTTTGCGAATCTTTCGATCAATGCCACGAATTTTGTCTGGAATTTCGGTGACGGCAACAAGTTCAACACCACTTCCAACACCAACGTGACAGACACCTACACGGGCGCGGGCAGTTACACCGTCATCCTGACGGCAACCGGCCTTGGTGTCACCAACTCGCTGACCAACACGGCCTACATCGTGGTGACAAACCCGCCGCCGCCGGTGGCCGGCTTTAACGGCACACCGACCAACGGAGCCGCGCCATTGACGGTGACTTTTTCGAATCTATCGAGCTATGCCACCAACTATGTTTGGAATTTCGGTGACGGCAACAAGTTCAACACCACTTCCAGCACCAACGTGACCGACACATACGCGAATGTGGGCAGCTACACCGTCAGCCTGACGGCAACCGGTTTGTCAGGCACCAACTCGCTGACCAACACGGCCTACATCGTGGTGACAAACCCGCCGCCTTTTCAGCTCAACATCACCAATGCGGATAATGGCGGCAATCTCACTGCTGGCGCATCGTGGATTGGCGGGGCGGCGCCGGGGACGAAAAATATTGCGGTTTTCGATTCAACCATAACCGGTGTCCACCCGGCCTACGCAACCAACGTGCTGGGCGCCGACACGGCTTGGGGCGAAATTCAAATTTTGAATCCGGCCGTGCCGGTTCAAATCAGCCCGGGAAACACCCTGACATTGGATGGCATTGGCTTGAATTCACTGGGGATTGACATGAGCCATGCGGCAAACGCCCTGACGTTAAACTGTCCGGTGGCTTTGGGCGCCAGCCAGGCTTGGTTGGTGGCCGGCGGCCAGACACTCAATGTCAATGGCGTCGTTTCGGGCGCGGGTTTGACCATTAATGATGGAAGCGCCGCCAATGGCGGGAGCGTCATCTTTGGCACACAGGCCAATACCTTCGGCAGCATGGTGATCAATGGCGGGGTTGTGCAATTGGGGAATGCCGCAAGTTTGGGCGCTGGCGCCATAATGATCAATGGGGGAACCATGATGCTTTCTTCCAACGGACTTACAAGTTACAGCCTTGCGAACTCATTCTTCTTCACCAACACATCCATCATAGACATGGATCACTCGTCCACTGCTGCGTCATTGAATGGCGCCTGGTCGGGCATCGGCACCGTTATCATCAGCAATCTGGACTGGAGTGTTTCCGGCAATAATCTGGAGACCCTGACAATGGGAGGTGGAAGCTCCAGCTCGACGATGAATAATTTCACCGGCAAGATTATCGTCGCCCCGATGAACAGCGACGGGCTTGCTTCCCAGGGCACCCTGCGGTTTAACAGCGGGAACACGCCGTATAATACCGGCAATGCCAGCGCGAGCTTCAACCTCGGCACGAACGTGAACGATGCCGTCTTTTTGACCAGCCGCGATGGCGGGACAATCAGTCTCGGAGAATTGATCGGCGGCCCGTCAACCGTTCTGTTGGGCTCAAGGTCCACCACCGGCACCACCATCTGGAGCGTTGGCGGTCTTAACACCTCCACCACTTTCGCCGGATCCATTTCCAATTACTCGACCACCGAGATTGCGGCGCTGACAAAGGTTGGCGCCGGCACCCTGATATTGACCGGCACGAACACCGACGCCGGCAGTGCCGCCACCGGTCCCACAGGTCCGCTTGTTGTCAGCGGCGGAACATTGCAAATCGGCGACGGCGGCGCTGACGGAACATTGACTTCTGGCGGTGTGACCATTACCGCACCCGGCATCCTGGCCTTTGACCGGTCGGACACTTATACGGTTACCAATGTCATCAGTGGCACCGGCGCGGTGAATATGATGGGGAACGGCACGCTCATTTTGAGTTCCGTGGGAGGCGCGAACACTTACAACGGCAACACTACCGTCAGCGCCGGCACATTGCTGGTCAACAGCAGCATCAGCAGCGCCGTCACTGTCAGCGGCGGCACGTTGGGCGGTTCCGGAAGCATCGGCGGCGCAGTCGCCGTTCAGGCTGGCGGCACCCTTGCCCCGGGAGCGGATGTCAGCGCGGCGGGAACGGTGTTGACCATTAACAGCAGCCTGACACTGGCCTCCGGCGGCGCCAGCATCATGGCGGTGTCGCATAACAACCACACGAACGACCAGGTTGTCAGTTCCGGGGTGAGTTATGGCGGCACGCTCACGGTCATTACCAATGCGGGGGATGGTCCGTTGGTTGCGGGCGACACCTTCCGGTTGTTCAATTCAGGAACCTATGGTGGCAGCGGTTTCAGCGCAACCAATCTGCCGGCATTGAGTTCGGGACTGGCTTGGAACAATAGCCTCGCGGTCAACGGAAACATCAAGGTGGTTTCAGCGCCGTTAAGCCAGGTCAACATCACCAATGCGGATAAGGGCGGCAATCTCACTGCCGGCGCATCGTGGATTGGCGGGGTGGCGCCGGTGACGACCAATGTCGCGGTTTTCGATTCAACCATAACCGGTGTCAATCCCGCCTACGCGACCAATGTGCTGGGGGCCGACACGGCCTGGGGCGAAATTCAAATTTTGAATCCGGCCGTGCCGGTTCAAATCAGCGCCGGAAACACCCTGACATTGAGCAATCTGAATTCATTGGGGATTGACATGAGCCAGGCGGCAAACGCCCTGACGTTAAACTGTCCTGTGGTTTTGGGCGCCAGCCAGACCTGGCTGGTGGCCAACGGCCAGAAGCTCAATGTCAACGGCGCAGTTTCGGGCGCCGGTTTGATCATTAATAACGGAAGCACTGCCAACGGCACGGTAATCCTCGGCGCGGCCAACACCTACACCGGCGGGACAATTATCAATGCCGGCGTGTTGACGTTGGGCACCACGTCATCGGCTGGAACCAATACCATCACCCTTAACGGCGGGACCTTGAGTGTGGGGAATTTCACCGGTTTCTCGCCTCCAATCACCGTGGGCACGGGAGACACCGGCACGATTGCCAATAACGCCACGTTTCAAATAACCGGCCCTCTCACCCTGGGTGCAAACAGCACGCTGATGATATCCGTGACTGGCGTGGGCAACACCAACACTTTCACCATTAACGGCACCATGACCGCCGCCGCCAGCAGCACCATCAAGGCTGCCGATGGGACGTATGGATTCCTTCGCATCCTCACTCCAGGGGGAAATGCGAATGCCACCTTTGACCTCGGCAACAGCGGCATCGCAATGCACACCAAAACTGCCGCCGCAACCATTAACCTTGGCGCACTGAAGGGCGGTCCCGGCACCGCGCTGGAGGGATCGAGATCGGCGGGTGGCGTAACCACGTGGAGCATTGGCGCCAACAATTCAAGCACCGTCTTTAACGGAACAATCTCGAACGCGCTGGATGGCGCCAATGGCACCAGTGGCAACGCCACTCCGGTCAACATAATAAAAGTTGGCGCCGGCACGTTGACGCTGGCCGGTCCGAACGCCTACGCCGGCTCCACGATCATCAACGGGGGCGTTCTGAACGCGGGAATCGGGGAGGGTATCAACGCATACGGAAAATACGGGCCGTTCGGCAATCCGACAAATGCGGTGGGAAGCATCATTTTCGGCGGCGGCACTTTGCAATACTCCTCCTTGAATAATTATGATTACTCCGGCCGCTTCAGCGCGGCGGCGAATCAGGCCATCAGCATTGACGTGAACGGCCAGAACGTCACCTTCGCCACGGCGCTGGCCGGCAGCGGCGGCAGCTTGACGAACCTGGACTCGGCCGGCGGGGGCAGGCTGATGCTCACCCAGCCGTCAACTTACACCGGCGGCACCACCGTCAACGGCGGGACGTTGCTCGTCAACAACACATCGGGCAGCGGCACCGGTTCCGGCAGTGTGACGGTGAACGGCGGGGGCACATTGGGCGGCAGCGGCGCGATTGCAGGCGCGGTCACGTGTCAGTCTGGCGGCATCCTGGCGCCCGGGTTGGGTATCAGCGCGGCGGGAACGGTGCTGACCATTAACAGCAGCCTGACACTGGCCTCTGGCAGCGCCAGCATCATGGCGGTGTCGCATAACAACCACACCAACGACCAGATTGTCAGTTCCACGGTTAGTTATGGCGGCACGCTTACGGTAATAACCAATGCAGGAGACGGAGCGTTGGTGGTGGGCGACACCTTCCAATTGTTCAATTCAGGAACTTATGCCGGCGCCTTCAGCGCGACCAATCTGCCGGCATTGAGTCCGGGACTGGCTTGGAGCAACAGCCTGGCGATCAACGGGAGCATCAAGGTGGTTTCAGTCTTGCCGCCGCCGCCGGTGGCCGGTTTCAGCGGCGGGCCGACGAACGTTTTCGTGACGCAATTGGTGGCCTTGAAGGACGCTTCGACGGGAAGCATCACCAACTGGGTGTGGAATTATGGGGATGGCAATGCGGTGACGAACAGCTCCAACGCAAGCGTGACGCACGCCTATCCCAACGCGGGTTCCTACACCGTCAGCCTGACGGTGAGTGGATTGGGCGGAACGGGCGCCAGCGCGCAGCCGCACTATGTGGTGGTGAAGCCGAAGGCGGCGATAGGCGGAGTGACGCTGACGGCGGACGGGAAGCTGGTGTTCAGCGGAACGAACGGACCTGCCGGGGAACAATACCGGATATTGACGACGACGGACGTGTCGTTGCCGCTGTCGGAGTGGACGCCGGTGTGGACGAACACGTTTGGCGCGGACGGCAGCTACAACTACACGAACACGCCTGGAGCAAACCCGTCGAGCTTCTTCCTGCTCGTCTCGCCGTAGCAGCCAGACGCAGACGGAAGTGACCCGATGAATTGGCGGTGGTTGAAACGCGCCGTCATCTGCTCCAGTCACGGCTTCACGGAGTCCGGCGTGCCTGTGTTTGCTTTGCTTTTCAGTTCCAAGGCATGATCCAAATTGCCCTGTGCGTTGGCGTAACCCGGATTCAGGCGGATGGCTTGCTGGAATTGGCTGATCGCCTCGTCAACCTGCCCTTTGTTGAGGAGGATGACTCCGAGGTTGTTGTGGGCGTCGGCGTAATCCGGATTCAGGCGGATGGCTTCCTGAAATTCCGTCGTGGCCTCGGCCAGCCGGCCCAGGCCGGCAAGCGCGGTGCCAAGATCATAATGCGCCTCCGGCCATGCCGGTTTGAGCCGCAACGCCTCCTGAAATTCGGGCACGGCCGCCGCCAGCCGCCCCTGAATGGCCAGCGTGACGGCGAGGTTGAAGCGGGTTTCTGCGCGGTTGGGTTGCAGGCGCGCCGCAATCTCCCGCTCGGCCTGCGCCTCGTTCGATTTGCCTTGCCGGGCGAGCAATTCCGCCAGATTGCTGTGCGCCTCCGCGTAATCCGGTTTCAGGCGGAGCGCGGTTTTTAATTCCTTCATCGCCTCGTCATTCTGTCCCTCGCTGATGAGCACGCCGGCCAGACTGTTGTGCGCCCCGGCGTAATCCGGTTTGAGCTTCAATGCGGCGCGGTATTCTCCGGCGGCTTCGTTCGTCCGCCCCAGGCTTTCCAGCGCGCGGCCCAGGCTGTCGTGCGCTTCCGCGTTGTCCGGGTCAATCGCCAGTCCGGCGTCAAAATTTGTGATGGCGTCCGCCGCCTGCCCTTGTTCAGTCTGCGCGACAGCCAGATTGAACCGCACCTCGGCGTAATCCGGCCGGACCTTCAGCACGGCGAGATACTCGCCGATTGCCTCCGCCGCGCGGCCCTCCTTGGTGAACGCGAGGCCAAGATTGTTGTGCGCCACCAGATTATTGGGCATTACTTTCAGGGCATGGCCATAAAGAGTTTCGCTGTTTCGCCAGTAACGAATCTGCGCCGACGACAGCGCGCCACAAATCGCGAGAGCCGCCACGGCCAGGATTGTTGCGAGCGTGCGGCTTTTGCCCGATGCAAAACGGATGCTCCAAACCATGGCGATGAACACGCCGGTCAGCGGAACATAAGTGTAGCGATCCGCCATGGATTGTCCGCCGACCTGGACGAGGCCGGCGACCGGGACGAGCATTCCCAAATACCACAGCCAGCCCGTGAGCAGGTGCGGCGCGCTCTTTGCCCGGCGCACCGCCCAGATCGAGATGCTGATCAGCACGAATGCGGCTCCGGCAATCGCCATCCAATCCCAGCCGCGATACGGATAAAAAACAATGAGATTCTCCGGCCAGATCGCCTTCAGCAGATAGCGCACGGGCGCAACGACCGCGTTGGCCAGCCTTGCGCCGGGCGGCAGCGCCTCCAGCGGCACGACGGATGAACCGTGCCGCTGCGCAAAAAAAGTGACGACACTCGAAGCCGCCGCCAGCGCAAAGAACGGAATCTTTTCCACGACCAACTTTGTGAAATTCCGCACTCCGCACTCCGCGCTCCGCATTCGATTGAGCGGCCACCAGTCCAGCAGCAGCATCACAAACGGCCACGTCACCAGCATCGGCTTGCTCATCAAACCGCAGGCGAAGAACAGCAGCGTCAGGAGGTAATATTCTTTGGAATTTGGACTTCCCGTCGCGCCGGAGTTTGGCGAAGGCGGATGGACTTTGGACTTCCCGGCATACTGCGCATAGCACAGCAACGACAGAAAACCAAAAAAGGTGCTCAACACGTCTTTTCTTTCCGAAATCCAGGCCACCGATTCCACGTGCAGCGGATGCAGGGCAAACAACCCCGCCACCAGCGCGCTCCGCCACAGCGCGCCCGTCAAGTTGCGCAGCAGGAAGAAAAGCAGCACCGTGTTTGCCGCGTGAAACCACACGTTGACCAGATGTTGCGCGCCCGGTTGCGGGCCGAAAAACTGGCGGTCGGCCATGTGCGACAACCACGTCAGCGGATGCCAGTTGCTCGCGTCAAAAGTGGTGAAAGCCCAGCGCAGGCCGGCCCAGGTCAATCCCTGTGTCACATGATTGTTGTCGGTCACGTAAAGGGGGTCGTCGAAGTTGATGAAATCGAAATGCGCCACCGGCCAGTAAAGCGCGATGGTCGCCAGCGCCAGGAATGCCGCCGGCAGCCATGTTGGCAATGTTGAAGGTTGAAGGTCAAAGGTTGAAGGTTTTTTGCCGGCGGTTGCGCCGGACTTTTCAACCTGCATCTTGCAGCCTTTAACTTTTAACTTGCCCTCTTTCGCGGTTTTGCGCATGAGACGCCACACAATTAACAGCAGGCCGGGAGCTTTGACACGCCCAATTTCAGTTCATCCGCGGATTTCCGTGAGTGCCGGAATTCCGCGGCCAGTTTGTCAGGCTGCATGTCGGCGGGACGCCGGCGCTCCCGGGTCTGCGTCCCGGCAGTCCCGGCGAATCAGGCCAAAATCAAACTTGACCTTGCCCGCCGGTGGACGAATGCTGACGGCGTGAAATGGAACGGCGCGCTTTTGAATCAATGACCTCAAACATCCAAAGCCATGAAACAGGATAGGCTGCAAACCAAACCGCCGATTATCTGTTAGAAAACATTCACACTACGATGCACTACAATGTCACATTTGACATAACGCAGACTAAATTTCAGCAATGGTCTGATTTAGCAGGCGGCTTTATTTTCATCGCTTTTGCCGTTGGTATGTTTTGGTTTCATTGGTGGCGCAGCCAGCACACTGGCTGGCTCCAGTTCAGTCGTTTTGTGCTGCTGGGATTGTTCCTGACCATTTGGAGTTTGTTTCCGTTCTGGGGATTCTTTCACAGTTACCGCAATTATCAGGACATCAAAACGGCTTTGCAGCAATCGCGATGCGAAGTTGCCGAGGGATCTGTTGCTCATTTACACCCGCTTTACAGTATAAAAAGCGGTGGTGCAGGAGAGACGTTTTCCGTTGATGGAAGAGAGTTTAGTTATCGAGAGGGCAGTGCGCAGAACGGATTTCATCAGGTCGGCATCATTCGAGATGGATTGCAGGTTCGCATTTACTATTACGACTGGCATGATAACCACAACAAAGACATCGCACGTTTGGAGATTGCACCATGATGCCTAATATGAGAACAGGCCGCACGGTCTGATTCTCTTTCGCCGTCAATTTTCCTCGCCAGATTTATTCATAGCGCAGGGATTCAATCGGGTCGAGGTTCGCGGCCTTCCACGCGGGATAGGTTCCAAAGACAATTCCCACGACGGAGCAAATCGCCAGCCCGATGATGACCCAGTCCACCGGAATGACGGGCGGGAGTTTCAGGAAAAAGGCGGTGGCGTTGCCGCCGAGAATGCCCAGCGCCACGCCAATCACGCCGCCGACTTCGCACAGCACGATGGCTTCCATGATGAATTGCGCCATGATGTTGCGCTTCTTGGCGCCGATGGCGCGGCGGATGCCGATTTCGCGCGTCCGCTCGGTGACGGAGACGAGCATGATGTTCATGATGCCGATGCCCGCCGCGAGCAGCGCAATGGAGCTGACCACCGCCACGCCGATGCGCACGTCGCGCGTGAAGTTGTTGAACTGCTCGATCATCGAGTCGTTTGACGCGATTTCAAAATCGTTCTCCTGTCCCGGCGGCACCTTGCGGATGACGCGCATGGTGCCGCGCGCCTCCTCGACGGTGGCGGCGTAGCTGGCCTCGTCGCGCGCCTGGACGAGGATGTTCAGGCTGCGCCACCGGCCATAGCGGTTCATGCCGGTGGTGATGGGCACGACGGCAAAATTGTCCTGGTCGCTGCCGAGCGCGCTGCCGCGGCTTTCCAGCACGCCGATGACGGTGTAATTGATGCCGTCAATCTTCAGGGGTTCGCCGACGGGCGAGCTGTTCGGGAAAATGTTCGTGGCCAGCCCGCTGCCGAGCACACAGACGTTGCGCGTGCTGTCCACGTCCGCGTCCACCAGCAGCCGGCCCTCGCCCAGATTCCAGTTGTGCGCCGGAAAGCTGCCGGGGGTTTCGCCGTAGAGCCGGACGTTCGGCGCGCTGCTTTTGTAGCGCGTCTCGATCTGGCCCGACCAGAACGACGTCTCCATGCCGATGCTTGCCGGCAGCGTGGTTTTGTCCTGAAGCCGTTTGCCCTGCTCCATGGTGACATTTTTGCGCCGCCAGTATTTCTCAAAGTCGCCGCTGGACATGCCGAAATAGGTTCCCGGCCATTTGCGGATCATGAACGTCTGGCTGCCGAGCGAACTCAACTGCTGCTCGATGCTGCTTTCCATCACGCGCATCGCCGTCATCACGACGATGATGGAAAACACGCCGACGAGCACGCCGAGCAGCGTGAGCGCCGAGCGCAGCGTGTGCGCGGCAATCGCGCTCATGGCCATGGTGAAGCTCTCGTGGAGTTCGCCGAGAAATAGCGTTGGTTTCTTAAGGCGCATGGTGATTGTCCGGCGGCGTGATGCGTGATGCGTGATGCGTGATTTCGGAAAGCGGCGCTTCGTTCAACAAGCCCGGCAATTCATCGGGGCCGGGAACGGTTTTGATTTCCGAAGCGCAATGATACGGAAGGCTGTCTTCTTGAAGAAATGAATGGCGCTGGTCAGGCACCATCGTCAGCAACAAACGAATAATTTGAGTGACCAGTCGCATCCGGTGTTCGGCCACCTTTTTTCCAAGCACATGGCGGCCTCCATGAAACCAACCGCGGCTTTCGCGGGCGGAACCGAGGGCATATTCATAAAACCGGGCGCGATCTTTGCCGCTGCCACGGGAGTATCCTTCGGAAATGTTCGCCCCAATTGACCCCACGGCCCGATACAGTTGATCGGAAAGGCCCAGCATCCGCTTGTCATGCGTGAGTTTTGTCACATCGTGCCAGCCCAGATCGGCCACGAACAACGCCAGACGATATGCTTCTACTCTCCACAGATGGTCTCCGGTTATTTCGGCCGGAACGGATTTCAGCCAGTCTTCGTAGTTCATAAAATCACGCATCACGCATCACATTTCATTCATTTCGCAGGGCATCCACGGGGTTCATGCGCGCCGCGCGCCACGCGGGAAGAAGCCCGGCGCACATGCCGGTCAGCGCGGAGACAAAGAGCGCGAAGCAAACGACGATGGGCGACATCGTCGCCGGCATCACCTTTTGCAGGAGCAGCGTCGCCGGCCAGGCAATGAGCAGCGCGATGACGCCGCCAATGAGGCAGATGCACGCCGCTTCGATGAGGAATTGGAGCAGGATGGTCCGGCGTTTGGCGCCGATGGCCTTGCGCACGCCGATTTCGCGCGTCCGCTCCGCGACGGAAACAAACATGATGTTCATGATGCCGATGCCGCCGACGAAAAGCGACAGGCCGGTGATGAACAGGCCGATGGCGGCGAGCGTGCCCGCGACCTTGTGGAACATTTCCAGAAACTGGTTCTGCTGGTTGATGGAAAAATTGTCGGGATCACCCGGCGCGAGGTGCCGGGCGTGGCGCATCACGGCGCGCAATTCCTCCTGCATGTCGTCAAGCTGGCCGAGGTTCTTCGCCTTCACCTGGATTTCGTAATCCGGGTTTTGCCAGATGGCGTAGGTGAATTGCGCCAGCGGCATGATGACCTCGCTGTCCACGTCGCCGCTATCGCTGAAGCCGCCCTGTTTTTCGAGAACGCCGACCACTTCATACGCATGGCTGGCAACGGTGATTTTCTGGCCGACGGGCTGCGCTTGCGGAAACAGATTGGTGGCGAGATCGCTGCCGATGACGCACACGGGCCGTCCGCCGTCGCATTCCGCCGCGGACAGGAAGCGTCCCGCCCCGACGTTCAAGCCGCTGGTCATCTGGAATTGCTCCGTCGTGCCGATGACCGGGATGCTGGTGGAACCGCGTTTGTTGAATTTCACGGACGCGTTGTCCGAGGCGACGGGCGCAATCGCCCCGGCGAGCGTCATCTGGCGTTGCAGCGCGTCCACGTCGGCGAGCGAGACGGACGGACGCTTCCTTGCTTCCAGCCATTCCTGCTGCGACTGGATGAACCAACTGGAGCGGTCCACGTAAAGCACGTCCGCGCCGATGTTCGAGATGCTGTTCAAAAAGGCGTGGTTGATGCCCTCAATCGTCGTGCCCATGAGCGTGACCGTGACGATGCCGATGACGATGCCGAGTGTCGTCAGCGCCGAACGCAGCTTGTTCGCGCGGATGGCGCTCCACGAAATCGCCAGGCCCTCGCGCAGTTCGGTGAAGAAATTCATGCCAACTTAACGGACTTTTTCGTCCGTCGCTATCAGGCCGTCGCGGATGCGGATGATGCGGCGGGACTGCCGGGCAATGTCCTCCTCGTGCGTGACAACGATGATGGTGTTGCCGTGCAGGGAAAGCTGATCGAACAAGGCCATGATTTCCGCGCCGGTCTTGGAATCAAGATTGCCCGTCGGCTCGTCCGCGAGCAGCAGCGCGGGTTTGTTGACCAGCGCGCGGGCGACGGCGACGCGCTGGCGCTGGCCGCCGGAAAGTTCGTTCGGCTTGTGATGCACGCGGTCCGCCAGGCCGACGCTGGCCAGCGCTTCCATGGCAATCTGCCGGCGTTCGTGGGACGAAATGCCGGCATAAACCAGGGGCAGTTCCACGTTGCGCAGCGCGTCGGAACGCGGCAGCAGGTTGAACGTCTGGAAAATGAAGCCGATTTCGCGGTTGCGGATTTCCGCGAGCTGGTTGTCGTTCATCTCGCTTACGCGGTTGCCGTTCAACTCGTATTCGCCGGAGGTCGGCGTGTCGAGGCAGCCGATGAGGTTCATCAGCGTGGATTTGCCGGAGCCGCTCGGCCCCATGATGGCGACGTAATCGCCGCGCTGGATGTCCAGCGAAACTTCGCGCAGCGCGTGGACGATTTCCCCGCCCATCTTGTAGCGCCGCGAAATCTTGTGCAGTCGGATCAGGCTCACGGCTGTGGTTTGGCAGTTTCAACCACCGTGCCTTTGGCGATTTTTTTGCCGTCGTCGAGGTCGTGGCTGATGGCGTGATAACCGCCGGTGACAATCTCATCGCCCTCCTTCAGGCCGTCGGTGATCTCCCAGTAATTGTCGTCGCTGATGCCGATTTTCACCGGCACCGTCTTGACGTGGTCGCCTTCGACAACGAACACGACCTCCACCGGCTTTTGCATGTTACCCTTCGCGATGTTCGTCCCGCCGCCGGTTGTGGCGGGCGCGTTTGTCGGGATGGCATTCGTCGGAGTAGAAGTTGCGGCGGTGGAATTTGTTTTTGCCGGACTCGAATTCGTCATGGATTTGATGATGCGCGTGGTGACACTGGCGATGGGCACGGCCAGCGTATTTGTGCGCGAGCGGGTTTCGATATCCGTGGTCACGGACATGCCGGGGCGGAACGCCTCGGTTTCGTTGACGCGGATGCGCACCTGGAATTGCGTCGCCGATTGCGAGGAGGATGAACTGCTGCTTGAAAGGGCGGAACTCGCGTTCAATCCTTCCGACGAGTTGGCGACGGCGGTGACCACGCCGGTGAATTTTTTGTCCTTGAACGAATCCACGTCGAGCCTGGCCTTTTGTCCGGGCTGGATGAGCACCACGTCCATTTCGCCGATGTCCACTCGCGCCTCGATCTGGCTCAAGTCGGAAATGATCATGATGTCGGTGCCGGCGTTCTGCACCGTGCCGAGGACGCGCTCGCCGAGCTGCGAATTCAGCGTGGTGATGGTGCCGTCCAGCGGCGAGACGATGGTGGTCTTGTCGAGCAAATCCTGCGCGTTGTCCACGGCGGCCTTGGCGACGTTCACCTGGTCGTTGGCGCTTTCGAGCTGGGCCTGGGCCACGTCGCGGGCGACCTTGAACCCGATGAAGTCCGAGTCCGAAAGCAGCTTGCGGTTGGACAATTCCTGGTTGCGCTTGAAATCCGCCTCGGCCTTTTCGAGATTTGCGGTGCCGGTCGCCTTTGCGGCCAGCGACGATTCGTAACCCGCCTTGGCCTGGTTCAATCCGGCGATATAAACATCGGGATTGATTTTCAAGAGCAGGTCGCCCTTGTGGACGAACTGACCCTCCTTGACCGGCAACTCGGTGATTTCGCCGCTCACCTCCGGGCTGATGTGGACCTGCACGACGGGATAAATTTTCCCATTGGCGACGACCGTTTCGGTGATGTTTCGGCGCGCGACTTTCTCGGTCTGCACCGTGACGGGCGGCGTGCTGCGTTTCAGAAACATCACGACAGCGGTGGCAGCCGCAATCAGGACGACGGCCAGAATGGCAATCCACATCCCGCGTTTCTTTTTCCTGGGAGCGGCAGGAACCGGTTGGAGAATCGGAAGCTTTTCCACCCGGCCAGAATGTCGCAACCGGCGGAGGTTGTCCAGTTCCAAACCGCTTTTCGCGAAAGCGCGCGGCTTCAACCCGTCGCCCCGTCTGCCTGTTCGTTTCTTCTATTTTGCGTTGGCCGCCACACGGAGGCGGAAACCGCCGTTAAGTGGAGTGGACTGGGTCAGCCGGATGTCGTCGCCGGGAGTGTCCCCGTTGGAGGCGGCGGCGCTGCTAAGAAACAGCGTGAAGTTGTTGTTCTCGACGCGGCCGTGCAGGTGCAGCGGCCGGCCGTTGGCCAGCGCGACGACGCCGTAATTGCCCGCGCCGGAGAGGCTCATCCAGTGGACGTCGCGATTTACAGAATTGAAGGCTGCGTCCCTGCTGGTGGCGGAGCCTTGGGGGCCATCAACGTGGCCGGCCGGATATTCGGTCCAAACGCTGTCCCTGAACCATGACATGCGGTCAATGGTGCCGGGGAGCACGAACTTGAGTCCGGCTTCACGGGCGGAAACGTCAGCGGCTTTCCAGGCAAGATTCCAAGTGAGATCGGCCTGGGCATCGGGTCCAATGGCGAGCGTGTAGGTCAGTTGAGCGCTGGACTCGTTGGTGGCGGTCAGATACACGTCAGCGGTCACGGCAATCTTGGCGATGGAGCCGTCCATTTTGGCGGTCACGGCAACATTTCTGTATTGGGGCGCCTGGGTGGTGTTGACGAAAGTCGGGCCACCACGGCGACCACCGCCGCCGCCACGGCGGCCAGCAGCGGGAGTTTCACCGAGGTTGAGGATTGGCCCGCCAAGAACGACATCCTGGTCGTTGGCCCGCCAGGAGGTGATCTGGCCGGTGTGTTTGTCGAGAATCAATTGCGTTCCGGCGCTTTGCACGGTCACATTCTGGTCTGTCTCGGAAAGGCGGACCGGTCCAACGGCGGCCAAAGCGGCGGGAGCGGGCGGACCTTCGTAGGTTTTGGTATGCAAACGCGTGACATAGACGCTGACGCCATAGGGGTCAAAAAATTCCAGACGCAGGGTATCCATGCCGGGAGTGACGGGAAAAGTTGCATTGACGGAGGAGCGCGGTTTGGCGGCAATGTGATTTTCACCGCTGGCGAGAACCTTTTCGCCTGCCATCGCCTGCCACTGACACGTCAGTTCGGCAAGGTCGGTAAATGAATAGCGATTCTGGATCGAGACAGCGCAGCGGCCCGCCGCCGGTTCAATCTCGCGGGCGGCGATGTTGACCGGGCTGTGGACCATTTTCAGGTTCCAATACATGGGTGTGATCTGGCGATCGGCGGTGACTGGGCCGTTGCCGCCCGATGTGCGGTATCCGGTCTGGGGATCGGTCCGCGCGCCGGGGCTGGGAACCGACCAGCGCTCGGGGAACTTGTCATACATTCCCTGCGCCTGCCATTCCCAGATGGTGGCGCCAACAACGGCGTCGGTGGACCAGATGATATTCCAAGTGTTGGCCAGTCCCCGGTCGCCGCCGGAACCATACTCGGTGAGGATGATGGGGACTTTGGCGCGGTTGGGGCTGGCGATGTGGTTGCTCATTTCTTGCGGAGAGGGGAACGGATACAAATGGTAATCCTCAAAATCCACTTTGGGACTCTGCCCGAGGTTCACCTGTGAAATCAAAGCAAGGCGCGTCGGGTCATGGGCTTTAACGTAGTCGAACTCGGCCTGGTTGTTGACGCCGTAGCTGCTTTCGTTGCCGCAACTCCAGATGACGACGCACGCGCGGTTCTTGTCGCGATCAAGAGTTTCCTTGGAGCGGAAAACGTAGGCCCAAGTTCGGTTGGTGTTGTGAATTTCGTTGGCGACCCAGCAGGATGGCACCTCGTCCAAAACGTAGAAGCCAGCTTCGTCGCACAGCTCCAAAAATCGGGCCGCATCGTTGTAGTGGCTGGTGCGAATGGAATTGATGTTACATGCCTTCATCAGGGCGATGTCGGTTTTCCAGCATTCTTCGGTAAGGGCATGGCCGTAGGGTGAAAACTCCTCATGCCGGCAGGTGCCGGTGAATTTGACCGGCACGCCATTGACCATGAACACGCCGTTTTTAAGTTCAACCTTGCGGAAACCGATGCGGTCCTGAACGCGCTCGACGACAGTCTGGTTCCCGTCCGACAAACGGTAGAACACGTAGTAGAGATTTGGCTTCTCGGCTGACCAAAGTTTGGGAGCGGTCACAGGCGCCGTGAGTTCAACAGTGGCGGAGCCGTCAGCGCCGATGTCGCCGGCTTTGTTCATGGCGGGCAGTGCGACCTTCACGCCATCGAGGGAATAGAGTTCGCCGGATAGAACGAAGTGTGCCCCAGCCGGGCCGGTGACGCGGACGGTGGACTTGAGCGTGGCATTCTTGTATTTGGCATCCAAGTCGGTGACGACGGTGACGTCGTCCAAATGGAGCTGCGGCAGCGCCACGAGGTAGGTCTCACGGTAAATGCCGCCGAGACACCAGAAATCGCCGTGATCCAGGCTGGCGGAGGAGGTGTCCTTGTAAAGGCGGACGGCCATGAGATTGGGCTGGCCGGGCTTGATCGCCTTGGTGACATCAATATCAAAAGCCGTAAAGCCGCTTTCGTGATAGCCGCAACGCTGGCCGTTGACGAAAATTTCCGCGCCGTCGTAAGCGCCGTCGAAATGCCAGAGGACAGTCTTGCCGGCAAAGGAGGCCGGGACAGTCACCAGGCGGCGGTAGAGGCCGATGTCATGCGAGGTGGCGGGGCGTTCCTGATAGGTGGGAATGGAGAAGCCTTCGATTTCCCAATCGGCGGGGACGAGAATGTTTTTCCAGTCGGCATCGGCGGATTCGGGCATGGCAAAATCAGGCACGGCGAGGTCGGCGGGGAGTTTGCCTTCGACGGCGGGACTGGTGCCGTGATCGAGCTTGAAGCGCCATGTGCCGGTCATTGGGAAAATGGCGGGATTGCCGGGCCGCAGGCGATCAACGGCCA
>CAYYWB010000025.1:0-20408 GCA_964475285.1 uncultured Bifidobacteriaceae bacterium
CCATCGGCCAGCTCGCCGGCGGCGTGGCGCACGATTTCAACAACATCCTCACCGTCATCCACGGCCACGCCTCGCTGCTGACGTGCGCCGGACTGGACGAGACCAACACGCGCTCCGCGCGGCAAATCACCCAGGCCGCCGAGCGCGCCGCGGGCCTGACGCGGCAGTTGCTCACCTTCAGCCGCCGCCAGCTCATCCAGCCCAAGCGTCTCGACATGAACAAAATCGTCGGCAACATGACCGACATGCTCGGACGCATCATGGGCGAGGACGTGATGTTGCAATTGAATTACAGCAATTCACCCGCAATTGTCGAGGCCGACGCCGGCATGATGGAGCAGGTGCTCCTGAATCTGGCGGTCAACGCCCGCGACGCCATGCCGCGCGGCGGGCAGTTGACGGTCCGCATTTCCATCGTGGACGTGAATGAAGATCATGTGCGGCGGCATCCGGAGGCGCGCGCCGGACAGTTCATCTGCGTCAGCAACACCGACACCGGCTCCGGCATTCCGCCGGAAAATCTGCCGCGCATCTTCGAGCCGTTTTTCACGACGAAGGAAATCGGCAAGGGGACCGGCCTCGGCCTGGCGACGGTCTATGGCATCGTCAAACAGCATCAGGGCTGGGTGGAGGTCGAAAGCGCCGTTGGCAAGGGCACCACATTCCGCATTTTCATCCCTCATGCCGGCGAGCGGATTGAATCGGAAACACCCATGGCGCAAATCCAGATTCGCGGCGGCACCGAAACCATCCTGCTGGTGGAGGATGAAAAGCCCGTGTGCGAACTCGTCGCCCGCGTCCTCGAAAAACACGGTTACAAGGCGTTGCAGGCCGGCACCGGCGCGGAGGCGCTGGACATCTGGCGTTCGCACAGGAATGAAATCCATTTGCTGCTCACCGATCTCATCATGCCGGGCAACATGAATGGACGCGAACTGGCCGAAGCCTTGTGGGCGGAGCGTCCGGATCTCAAGGTCATTTTCACCAGTGGCTACAGCGCGGACATTGTCGGCAAGGATTTCAAGATCGAATCCGACCTGAATTTTTTGCAAAAGCCTTATCATCCGCAGGCGCTTGCGCTGGCGGTGCGCCGCTGCCTCGACGGCAAATGAAGTGAAACGCGAGGATGGAATGTGGAGGATTGAGGATGGCCGCCGTTCCGGGTGCATTTTCCGTCTTCCATTTTCCATCCTCCATCCTTTATGCTCGTGTCCATGATTATCGCGCCATCGCTGCTCGCCGCCAACCCCGTTCACTATGGCAAGGATGCCGTCCGCGCCGGCCGTTCCGGCGCCGACTGGCTGCACCTCGACATCATGGACGGCCATTTCGTGCCGAACATTTCCTTTGGCCCGGCAATTGTGAAGGCCATCCGCCCGTTGACGAAGATGTTTTTCGACGTGCATCTCATGTGCTCCAAGCCGGAAATTTTGCTGGAGCCGTTCGCCGCGGCCGGCGCCGACCAGATCACCATTCACGTCGAGCTGGGCGACCAAGTGGAGCCGCTCATCTGGAAAATCAAGAAGCTCGGCAAAAAAGTTGGCCTCGCCGTCAATCCACCCACCGCCATCACCGCCGCGCAGCCGCATTTGGATCAGATTGACATGGTGCTGGTGATGACCGTAAATCCCGGTTTCGGCGGGCAGTCATTCATCCACGAATGCCTGCCGAAAATCCAGCAGGCCGAGGCGTGGCGGCGCGAACGGAAACTTCCATATCGCATCGAGGTGGACGGCGGCATCAACAACCAGACCGCCGCCGAATGCGCCCGCGCCGGCGCGGACACCTTTGTGGCCGGCACGAGCCTGTTCGGTCAGCGCAGCTTGAAGGCGGCGGTGGCCAAAATGCGCAAAATTGTCAACGCGAACGACCCGGCGCTGGCGGATTTGAAAGTTTAGCCTCTTCTCATGGCGCAAATCAAATTCGGCACGGACGGCTGGCGCGCGGTCATCGCGGAAGATTTCACTTTCGCAAATGTGGCGCGCGTAGCCCAGGCAACGGCGGATTATTGGAAGTCTGAAGTCCAAACTCCAAAGTCCAAAGTCTTCGGATATGAATTAAAAGCCATCGTCGGTTACGACCGCCGGTTTTTTTCCGACCGCTTTGCGCAAATCACCGCCGAAGTTCTGGCCGGCAACGGTTTCCAGGTCATCCTCACGCCGGAGCCGACGCCGACGCCGTCGGTTTCGTTCGCCGTCAAACATCTGAACGCCGTCGGCGGCGTGATGATCACCGCCAGCCACAATCCGCCGATTTTCAGCGGCTTCAAACTCAAGTCGTATTACGGCGGTTCCAGCGATTCCGAAACGTGCCAGGCCGTTGAAAGTTTTCTCGACAAAAATCCACCCAAATTTCGCAATCCGCAATCCGCAATCCGCATTTTCGTCCAGGACGTTCGCCCGGCTCACTACGCGGCGCTGAAAAAGCTCGTGGATTTCAAGCTGATTGCGAAATCGAAGCTGCGTTTCGCCCACGACTCGCTGTTCGGCGTCGGCGCGGGCTGCTTTGAAACCATTCTCGCTGGCACGACCTGCAAGGTCACGACGCTCAACGGGAACCATGACGTTTTGTTCGGCGGCATCAATCCGGAGCCGATTGTGCAAAATTACGCGCGCAGTCAGAAATTTCTGCGCGCGCATCCGCACGACATTTGCCTGGTGACGGACGGCGACGCCGACCGCGTCGGCGGCATAGACGGGCGCGGCAATTATTTGACGACGCACCAGATCATCTGCCTGCTGCTGCATCATCTGGTTGTGAATCTCAAGGGCAGGGGGCGCGTCGTGAAGGCGCTGACCACGACCTCGATGGTGGACAAAATGTGCGCGGCTTACAATTTGCCGCTGGTCGAGACCGGTGTTGGTTTCAAATACATCTGCGCCGAGATGCTCAAGGGCGGCGTGCTGCTCGGCGCGGAAGAAAGCGGCGGCATCGGTTTCCCCGGCCACATCCCCGAACGCGACGGCATCGCCGCCGGTTTGATGCTGCTCGAATTGCTGGCAACCGAAAAGATTTCCGTCAACAAAATGCTGGCGAAACTGGAGAAGCAATTCGGCCCGCACCGTTACGGGCGGATTGACACGCATTATCCGCTGGAGAAGCGCGCCGCGCTGATGGAATTTCTGAAAACCAATCCGCCTACGAAATTGCTGCGCTCGCCGATGGCCGAGGTGAAGACGTTCGACGGCGTGAAATTCGTCGCGGAAGATTCCTCGTGGCTGATGCTGCGCGGCTCCGGCACGGAACCGGTGCTGCGGATTTACGCCGAGGCGAAATCGGACGCCGACGTTCGGAAGCTGCTCCGGCTCGGAGTTTCATTGACACGGCGCTGAAAATTTCCACAATGCGTGAATGATCAATTCCGGCATTCTCAACCCGCAAATCCTCTCGCTGCTCGCCCGCGTGCGGCACACCAACGCGCTCGTCATCGCCGACCGCGGCTTTCCGTTCTGGCCGATGATTGAGACCGTGGACGTGTCGGTGGTGGACGATTTGCCGACGGTGCTGCAACTCATCGCCGCCGCGCGCGCGAACCATAATTTCACGCAGGCATATCAGGCCGAAGAATTTTTGAAGAACAACACGCCCGTCGTGCGCCAGAAATTTGCCGCCATGCTGAAAGGCGTGCCGGTGAAATTCGAGCCGCACGTGGAATTCAAGAAGCGCGTCCCGCACGCCATCGGCCTCATCCGCACCGGCGACACGGTGCAATACGCGAACACGATTTTGATATCCGGCTGAAGCCGGTGGTTGTCGGACGAGTGGAAAACGCCCGCGGAATGCCGCGGGCGTTTTCGTTTGAATCATAAGATTATGCTGTCGCGTCCTTCGCTTCCAGCTTCTGCCAGACCAAGCCGTAGAGGGCGATGAACACAAAGCACACGAGCGGCACCACAAAGCCCTCGTGCATTGAACTCTTGTCGGCGATGTGGCCCATGAACGGCGCCGCGATCGCCCCGCCGACGATGGACATGACGATGAGCGACGATCCGAGTTTGGTGTAATCGCCCAATCCGCGAATGCCCAAGGCGAATATGGTCGGGAACATCACGGACATGAAGAAGAACGTGCCGAACATCGCATACAGGCCGGGTTGGCCGCCGCTCATGCACACCGCTGTCAGCGCGATGTTGATGACCGCGTAAGCCGCCAGCACGAGGTTGGGCTTGAACTGGCTGATGACGATGCTGCCGACCAGTCGTCCGCTCGCGAACAAGACGAAGCCGATGGCGCCCAGCCAGTAACCGGCCTTCTCGGCTGTCACGCCCGGATCGTTCTCGATGATGTAGTTGACGCAAAAGCTGAAAATGCCCGTTTGCGCCGCGACATAAAGAAACTGCGTGCCGATGCCGAGCGTAAAATGTTTGCGCCGGAACAAATCCCAGTTCTTTGCGACGAGCACAAATCCGGCAATGTAGGCGGCCACGAGCAGGCCGTATTTAGTCGGCTGAAACAAGGTCTGATCCAGCGCAAGCAGTGTCCAGATTAACTGCAAAATCGGGGCAATAAAGAAATACAGCAGGCCGCAGACAATCGCCAGCGTGATACCGATGCCCGCCAGTTGTCCGCCGGAAGGTTTCAGTTTGTTTTTCTGATCCGCAGCCACCTTGCTTTCATCCACCGCGTGCAGGTCCGGCACCGGGGACATGGCGAAGATGAGGAGCAGGACGGCCACGAAGATGCCAATGGCCAGATAAGGCGTGGTTAAGCCGGCATTGGCATTCGCGGCATTGCCGCCGGCCAAAGCAAAACGGCTGCCGATAATCGGTCCGAGAATCCAGCCGGCACCGTTGATGGTTTGGGCCATGTTGATGCGGGTCGCGCCGCTTTCCGGCGGGCCTAGAACCGTGGTGTAAGGATTCGCGATGGTTTCCAGACAGGTCATGCCGGTGGCAATGACAAACAAGCCGAGCAGAAACGCCCAGTATTCACCGATGCTGACCGCATGGACAAACCAGAAGGCGCCGCTGGCAATCAACGTCAGGCCGATGAGGATGCCGCCCTTGTAACCCAACTTCCGGGCAATCAGGCCGGCGGGAATCGCCATCAGGAAGTAAGCCAGATAATTGGCCGACTGCACGAGGCCCGACTGCTCCTTGTTGATGTGCAGCGAGTCCTGAAAATGCTTGTTCAGGATGTCAATCATCCCGTTGCAAAAGCCCCAGAGCAGGAACAGCGAGGTGACCAGCACAAAGGTGAATATCATATTTCGACCGTCCGGCAGGCGGAACAAGCTGCTGGCTTTGCCCGAAGTCTGGCTTGGATTGGTTGGTGTAATCATAATTTTGCTGTTTGATGAAATGCCATTTGTGGCTGCAATTAATTGCTGATGGCCTTGTAATTATTGAAATCGCGCCTTTACGTCAAGCTTTCGCGGAGAATTCGGCGGGGATTTGCCGGGCCGCAACACTTGGCACTGTTTGAGGTTCGCCCGCCTGCGCTGCGCTCCGGCGCGGCAGCCTTCGCTTTCACTGTGTTCAAGCGAAGGCTGGTGGAGCCAAGGAGGCTCGAACTCCTGACCTCCTGAATGCCATTCAGGCGCTCTACCAACTGAGCTATGACCCCATCCACCAAACGGAGCCGCAATTTATATTTTTCCCGCGCCAAGTCAAAACATTTTGCCGCCGGAAATGAATTGAACCGGCGCGGCAAAATTTCTAGCGTCTGGCGTGGCCTCCAAGCTCCGCATCGCGTTCCTGACGCACGAGCCGTTTTATCCGCCGTCCGGCGGCGGTTCGGCGGAGGCGGTTTATCTCGTCGAAGAAATGGCCCGGCGCGGCCACGAAGTTCATGTCTTCTGCCCGCAAATCACCGGCGCGGCGGATGTTGAGAAAAAATTCGGCATCCGGCTGCATCCATTCACTCGATGGCCGATGAGCCGTTACGCCCGGTTTCGCAACTTCAAATATCTGGCGTATCCGTTTTTCCTCGAACGCATGGTGGCCGTCGCAGCTCGCGAGACGAAATTCAATCTTCTGTTTTCGCAGCACGCCATTTCCGCCGTGGCCGCCGGAAAACTGAAAATGAAACTCGGCGTGCCGGTCGTGATGAATTTCCCCGACCTGCTCACCGGCTTCATGGAAACCTGGCCGGGCTACGTCGCGCCGAAGCCGTTGGTTCACGCGCTCATGCGCTACGAAATCTCGCTGCCCGTGCGCTATGGCGTGGACGGCGTTTGCGCCATTTCTGACGAATTCGCCGACCGGCTCGCCGCGCGCGGCTATCCGTGCGAAAGGATTTGCCCGATTTATTACGGCTACGACGCCGAAAAATTTCCGTTCCGCGCGCAGCCGTCACCGAAAAACCCGCCCGTGATCGTCATGCACGGCTCGTTTGACGCGCATCATCTCGGACAGATTGCGTTTGATGCCATCCAATTTGTGACGCGACAGCGGCCCGGAGTCGTTTTCCGGTTTGTGGGGAAGAAAACCGGCGCGCTCGAAAAGTTTTTGAACCGCGCGCAAACGGAGATTTCCAATTTCAAATTTGAAGCTACGGATTTTGTGCCTTATGCCGAAGTCGCAAATCACCTGGCCGGCGCAAGCGTGGGCATCGTGCCTTACGAGGAATCCGCCGGAACGAACTGTGCGTTTGTCGCCAAGGTGGTCGAATACGTCGCCAGCGGGCTGCCGTCCGTCTCGACGCCGCTCAAAAGCATCCGGCGCTATTTTCAAAACGACCCGATGGTGCGTTTCTCAAAATTCGATGGCGAAGATTTTGGGAAACAAATCATTGGCCGGCTCGATGAATCTCCAAATATCTGGCAAGTTCACGCTGCCAAGTCCGCCGTGCGTGTTCGGGCCGAACTGGACTGGCGTCCGCTCTGCCGCAAGGCCGTGGATTTTATGGGGAAGGTTTGTTCAACCGCCAAGACGCCAAGTTCGCCACATTAAAAATCTGCCGGCTTTGGCGTTCTTGGCGACTTGGCGGTTCAAGCTTTTCCGCGCTGACGCGCCGCTTCGTAAAGAAACACTGCCGCCGCCGCGCCGACGTTCAGCGAATCCACCGTCGGCGGCATCGGGATCGCCACCGCCTCGTCGCACGCCTCCAGGACTTCCGGGGAAATCCCATCCCCTTCGTTGCCAAGGACAATGCAGCAATCGCCGGAAAAATCCGCCTGCGACAAAATCTTCTTGTCCGTGTGCGGATGCGCCGCGATGCAACGCACGCCGCGTTTGCGCAGGTCGCGCAGGGTTTGCGCCAAGGTTTCGGAGGGACGAGTTCCACGAGTCCCCAATTGATGTTTAATCAGGGACTCGTGCAACTCGCCCATCCGATTATTCAATTCAAAGACCGGCAGTTCAAAAATCGTGCCCATCGAGTTTCTGACCGCGCGGCGCAGATACGGGCTGCTGCTCGTTTCGCCTACAATCATCCCCTGAACGCCGAACGCCACGCAATTGCGAACCAGCGCGCCGAGGTTTTCGGCGTTCGACATCTCATGCACCGCCACAAACAGTTTTGGCGCGGGGCTTTTCTGGAAAATCTCCTCGAGCGAGGCGAGCGGCGGGATTTTGCCGACGGCGAACACGCCTTGATAAACCGTGTAGCCGACGAGCGTTTCGAGCAATTTCTTGTCAGCCAGATAAACGGCGATCGGTTCCGGGCGCGCTTCGAGCCGCTGGCGGAAACCTTCCAGGTGCCGTTCCGGCATGCAAAGGGAGACGACGGTGAAACGGCTTTCGAGCAGGCGGCGGACGACCCGCTCGCTTTCGGCCACGAAGATGCCCTGCCGCCGGTGCGCCAGCGGGCGGCGCAACGTGGCGTAGGGCTGCAGTTCCGGCGCACCAAACGAGTAGATTTTTTCAACGTGAGAAATCAATGCCGGAAAACTCTATGCATTTGGCCGATTTCCGCAATGCCAGAGGTGAATGGCGGGAAGCGATGGCTTTTTCTTAACCGGCTCTTTCAACATGAGCATCACCAAAATCAATGCACGAACATTTTTTTTCAATTAGCTGATTCGGCCTGTTTGTGGTTAAATCGAGCGAACAGGCAAGAACGAATTACAAAGATTGGAGAATCATATGATCAAAACTATTTGGCTGACAATCGGACTCGTGGCAACCGCTACCATCCTCATCGCCGGCTGCGACACCTTCGTTGGCCGGGGGGAACAGCACCGCGCCAGCAATTTATACGCGTATCTTTATTCCGGCCAGAAGGAGCATATTGACGCGCCGGCAATCCCGGTGTTGTCCCTGCCATTGCGGGTGGGTGTTGCCTTTGTGCCCGTGGATAATCCAAATGGCCGGAACAACTATTCGTATGCGGAAGACCTGACATTTTCCGAAAGCCAGAAAATGGATTTAATGAAGCAAATCAGCGGGCAGTTCAAACAATATCCGTTCGTCAAATCCATCGAGCTTATCCCGACGGCATATCTGACTTCCCGGGGCGGATTTGCCAATCTGGACCAGATTCGGACAATGTATGGCGTGGATGTCATGACGCTGCTTTCCTACGATCAGGTTCAATTCACCGGGGAAGGTGCGTTGTCGTTAACTTACTGGACCATCGTTGGTGCCTATGTTGTCCCCGGCGAAAAGAATGACACCAAGACCATGATGGACGCCGCGGTTTATGACATCGCCAGCCGCAAACTCCTGTTCCGCGCTCCGGGAATTGGCAGCGTCAAAGGTTCCGCGACGCCAATCAACTTGAGCGAACAACTGCGCGCCGACAGCAAAAAGGGGTTTGATCAAGCCGCGACCAATCTGGTGGCAAACCTGAAAGTCCAGCTCGAAGAATTCAAGCAGGAGGTCACCAATGCGCCGGCTGAATACAAAATTGAATACAAGCCCGGTTACGCCGGCAGCGGTGCCCTTGGCGGAATGGAAACGATCATCGTCAGTGGACTGGGAGCCTGCTTTTTGTGGACGCGCCGAAACCACAAAGCCTAGCTAGGCGGCTGCCGGTCATTACCTTGTTGCTGGTTGCCAGCGCTCTGGTGATAGCCCGGTTCCCCGGTTGGTCGTCGTGCCTGATTTACGACCGGTCCGCCATTTTATCAGGCGAAATCTGGCGGATGTTCACGGGACATTGGGTTCACTTTTCCACTTCCCATATGGTTTATGATTTGTTGGCGCTGGGCATTGCTGGTTGTATAATCGAAGCAAAAAATCTGCCGCTTTTTGGCTGGTTGTGTCTTCTGGCACCGTGGCTCATCAGTGCGGTTTTACTGTTGTTCGAACCGCACATGAAATTATTCGGCGGCCTGTCCGCGCTGGCAACCACCGCGATTGTTTATCTGGCGCTTTTCGGCCTTCACGACGCTCCTTCCTGGCGCTGGGTTTGCCTGGGGGCGTTGCTGGGAATCGCCGGCAAAATAATTTTTGAAATGTCCACCGGTCGCATGATGTTCGTGACCACCGGAAACGTTCCTGTGACCGTTTCCGTTGCAGGCCACATTTCCGGGGCAATGATCGCCCTGTTATTTTATGGCTGGTGGAAAATATTTGCCGGAAGGAGCCGGCGGTGATCTCTTTCGAATTACGAAGCTGCCATTTTCAATTCCAACGTCTCACACGGCACGTCCTGCTTGGCGATTTGCAGGCGGACGTGCGTCGCGCCGATGTGGTGGAGCTGCTCGGCCATGACGTGTTGCGCGAGTTCGGGCTTGTTGCATTCGCGGCTCAAGTGCGCGAGGTAAAGATGCTTCAGGCCGTCGGACATGATTTGCGCGGCGGTCTCGGCGGCGGTGGCGTTGGAAAGATGGCCGTGGCGTCCAAGGATGCGCTGTTTCAACGCCCAGGACCGGCGCGGACAATCCTGCAACATCTTCACGTCATGGTTTGATTCCAGCACGAGCACGTTCGCGACGCGGATGCGTTCCAGCACCAGCTTGGTGACATGGCCGAGGTCGGTGGCAAAACCAATGTTGCCGGCGGCAGTGCGCAAGATGTAGCCGACCGGTTCCTGCGCGTCGTGCGGGATGGAAAAAGTCTCGATGAGCAAATCGTTCAATTCAAACCGGTCGCCGGTCTGGAACAGCCGCCAGTCAACTTTCTGTTTCAGGCTGTCGGGATTTTCCAGCGGCAGTTTCTTTTTGCTGGCCCACTTGGTTTTGAACGTCCAGACGGCGCCGTCCTGCGTTCCGCGGTTGCAATAAACCGGGATTTGAAACTTGTCGGCGATGCCGAGCAATCCGCTGATGTGGTCGGAATGCTCGTGGGTGATGAGAATCGCGGTGAGGTTTTCGGGCGTGCGACCGATGCTGGCGAGGCGTTTGCGGATTTGCAACGGAGAGAATCCGGCATCCACGAGGATGCGCGCTTCGGCGGTCTCGATGTAGGCGCAATTGCCTGACGAGCCGCTGCCGAGGATGGTGAACTTGACGGACACGACTGGAAATTAGAGGCGCGGCGGCGGGCGGGCAAATTTTTTCGCGCGAGAATTTGACGGTGACGCCTTGTCCGCTTAAATTAGGTGAGATTTTCTATTTGCGCTCATCAAGAAATCCCATGATTAGCCGGGCGTTTGCCGAACTTGCCGGGCGATGGTCCATCCGGCTGGTTTTGGCTGCCGCGATGGCGGCGGCGTTTTTGCCTGTCATGGCGCGCGCTCAAGGCGTCGGGAGGCAGATGTTGCATGGACACGTGCCGCCGGCGATTGCGCGCTTCAATTTGCAGCCGCTGAACCGCCTGCCGTCCACAAATCAACTTAATCTGGCGATTGGCCTGCCGCTGCGTAACCAGGCGGCGCTCGACAAGCTGCTCGCGGAAATTTACGACCCGGCCAGCACGAATTATCATCGTTACCTGGCACCGGAACAATTCACGGCGCAGTTCGGCCCGACGGAGGCGGATTACCAGTCACTCATCGCCTTTGCGAAAACGAACGGCCTGACGGTGACGGCGACGTATCCGAATCGCGCCCTGCTGGACGTGAGCGGAAACGTGGCGACGGTCGAAAAAGTTTTTCGCGTGAAGCTGAACGAGTATCGGCATCCGACGGAGAACCGCGTGTTTTTTGCGCCGGACACGGAGCCTTCGATTGATTTGAACGTGCCGCTTTCGCACGTCAGCGGTTTGGATAATTTTTTCATTCCGCGCCCGGCAAGCTCAAAAAAAAAATCCCTGAATAATGGGACCGCGGGCGTTGCGCCGGCTTTGGGTTCCGGGCTGGGCGGTTCGTATATGGGAAACGATTTCCGGGCGGCTTACGTTCCGGGCACGCTGCTCAACGGCGCCGGCCAATCCGTCGCGCTGCTGGAATTGGATGGCTATAGCGCCAGCGATATCGCGTCATACGAAAGTCTGGCGGGTTTGCCGAACGTCACGCTGACAAACATTTTGATTGATAGCTTCAGCGGAACCCCCAGTCCGGACGACACCGAAGTGTGTCTTGACATCGAATTGGCCATCTCCATGGCGACGAATCTTTCCAGAGTAATTGTCTATGAAGGGCCGAATCCCAGCGGCCCAGCCGACATTTTAACCCGCATGGCCAGCGACAATCTGGCCAGGCAAATCAGTTCTTCGTGGATCATCGGCGACAACGCGAATTATGATACCGCCTACACACAAATGAAGATGCAAGGACAATCCTTTTTTCAGGCTTCGGGAGACGACGGGGCGTATTACTCCGGCATACCGCAATGGGCGGATGACACGAACATCACGCTGGTGGGCGGAACAACGCTTTACACGACCGGGCCGGGCGGCGTGTATTCGTCGGAGACAGTTTGGAACGAGTATAACACCGGGCTTGGCACGAACAGCAGCGGCGGCGGGACAAATTTCAACGGCATCCCGATTCCGGCTTGGCAGAGTGGAATCAACATGACGGCCAATTTCGGTTCGACGACGCTGCGGAACGTTCCCGACGTGGCCATGGCAGCGGATAATATTTTTGTCGTCGCGAATGGCCAGCCGGAAACCGGCGTCAATGGCACCAGTTGCGCCGCGCCGTTGTGGGCCGGGTTTTGCGCGCTTGTCAACCAGCAGGCCACCAACACGCTCCAGCCGCCCGTTGGCAATATCAATGCGGCCATTTACGCGATTGGCAAGGGGCCGAATTACGCGGTGGATTTTCACGACATCACCATCGGCAACAACACGAACGCGACCGTTCACGGCAAGTATCCCGCCGTTCCCGGCTACGACCTTTGCACGGGCTGGGGCACGCCGAATGGGCAGAATCTGATCAACGCGCTTGTCCCGCCCGACCCGCTTGGCATAGCGCCGTGGTTCGGATTTGCCGCCGCCGGCCCGGTGAGCGGACCATTCAGCCCGATTTCGCAAATCTTTGTCCTGACCAATTCCGGCGCCAGTTCGCTCAATTGGTCGCTCGTCAACACTTCCGCCTGGCTCAACGTTTCATCCGGCAGCGGCGCGCTGGCGGCGGGCGCGACGAACATTGTCACAATCAGCCTGGCCACTGCGGCGAACAGCCTTGCCATCGGAAATTATGCCGCGACCGTGAAGCTGACGAACTGGAACTCGCACGTCGTGCAAAGCCTTCAATTCTCGCTCCAAGCGACGCAGCCGCTCGTCGTCGCTCCGGCAACCGGATTCGCCGCCGCCGGGCTGGTTGGCGGATCGTTCATTCCTAACTCGCAAAATTTCCAGTTGACCAACACCGGTAATGCCTCGCTGACCTGTTCAATCATCAATACCTCCGCGTGGCTCACGGTGTCGGGCGGCGGCGCGTTGGCCGGAGGCGCTGGCGCCACGGCAACAGTCAGTTTGAGTTCTGCCGCGAACACTCTGACGGCGGCAACATACGCCGCGACCGTTTGGTTCACCAACCAGACCGGCGGCGGCGCATTAAACCGGCTGTTCACCCTGCTGGTGAGCCAGCCGCTGGTTCAAAATGGCGGGTTTGAAACCGGCGATTTCACCGGCTGGACGTTGAACGGAGATACCGTGATTGACGGCGAACCCATCAATGCTGTCGCAACACGCGACGGGTCCGTCTATCCGCATTCCGGAAGCTATTTGGCGGAGTTGGGCGAACCGAACGTGTTCGCTTATCTTTCGCAGACCGCGCCGACGCTTGCCGGCCAGTCGTATTTGCTTTCCTTGTGGCTCAACAGCCCGACCGTTCCTGGCGGCAACACGCCCAACGAATTTAGCGTTTCCTGGAACGGAACCGCTCTTTTTGACCAGGCCAACATTCCGCCAATCACTGGCTGGACGAATCTCCAGTTCATCGTCACCGCCACCGGCACCAGCACGATTCTGCAGATTGGCGGACGCGATGACCGGTCGTATTTGTGCCTCGACGATGTCAGCCTGACGCCCATTCCGGCGGCCATTTTCCAGCCGACGACGGTGACAAAGACGAACAACAATCTCAAGTTCGCCTGGAACGCCTTGACCAGCATCGTTTATCAGGTTCAATTCAAAACCAATCTGCTCCAGAGCAACTGGGTTCCTTTGAACAGCATCGCGGCGACGAACACGCCTGTCATTTTTGTGGACACAAATCCCATCACCGGTTTCCCGCAAAAGTTCTACCGACTGTTGTTGCTGCCGTAAACACGCCCAAATTTGCAGCTTGCCGGATGAAGAACCGCAGGTTGAGAAACACAAAAGGCGGATTTGACGATGGCACAAAGTCTGCTTAAATTGGGTAGGAACTTGTATTTGCATTCATCACAAAATCTCATGGCAGGTCGGACATTTTGGAAAAGTGCCGGGCGGTTTCTCGTCCGGCTGGCTCCGCTTTGCGGGATCGCCGCGATGGTGGCGGCGCTTTATCCAATCACGACCTGCGCGCAGGGTGCCGGGAGACAACTCCTGGGCGGCCATGTGCCGGAGGCAATTGCGCGTCTGCGTTTGCCGGCGACGGGCCGTTTGCCCGCAACAAATGGTCTGAACCTGGCGATTGGCCTGCCTCTTCGCAACCAGGCGGAACTCGCAGAACTGCTCCGGCAGCTTTACGATCCGGCAAGCCCGAATTTCCGCAAGTTTCTGACGCCGGAGGAATTCGCGGCGCGTTTCGGGCCGACGGAGGCGGATTACGCGGCGGTCATGAATTTTGCGCGCACGAACGGACTGGTCGTCACCGGCACTTATGGCAACCGCCTGCTGCTGGACGTGGCCGGGCCGGCGGCGGCGGTTGAAAACGCCTTTCACATCACGCTGCGGACGTATCGGCATCCGACGGAGAACCGCGATTTTTTTGCGCCGGATTCGGAACCGGCGGTGGACGCGACTCTGCCGGTGGTGGATGTCCAGGGCTTGAGCGACTTTCCGCGGCCACACCCGAAACTTTACCGCGCCGATCTGGCGGGAATTTCAGGCAAAACCGCGACGCCCAATTCCGGCTCCGGTCCGGTTGTGAACGGTGTTGCCACTTACGTCGGCAACGATTTTCGGAACGCCTACGCGCCGGGCAGCGCGTTGAATGGCTCCGGGCAGGCGGTCGGGCTGCTGCAATTCGACGGTTACTATGCCAGCGACATCACGGCATACGAAAGTCTGGCGGGCCGGACGAACATTCCGTTGCAGCGGGTTTTGATTGACGGATTCAGTGGCACGCCGACCACGGGCGCGAACAGCGGCAATGACGAAGTTTCGCTGGACATTGAAATGGCGATGTCCATGGCGCCGGCGCTGGCAAGAATCGTCGTGTTCGAAGGCAACCCCAGCGGAACTCATTTCATCCCGAATGACGTGTTGAACACGATGCTGGCGAGCAACACGGTGAAGAATTTGAGTTGTTCCTGGGGCTGGAGCGGCGGCCCGACCGCGACCACGGACAACATTTTCACCAACATGGCCGCGCAGGGCCAGTCGTTTTTCGATGCGTCGGGCGATAGCGACGCGTTTCCGCCGGGATTTGTTGACAATTCCGGCAATACGACAGTGCCATCGAGCAGCCCTTACATCACGGAAGTCGGCGGGACGACGCTTACGATGAATGGCACGGGCGCGTCTTACGCTTCGGAAACGGTTTGGAATTGGAATTTGACAGGCAACCCCGGCGTTGGCAGCAGCGGCGGCGTCAGCTCGTATTATCCGATTCCGGTCTGGCAGCAGGGCGTCAATTCCTTTTTGAACAACGGCGGCTCGACGACGATGCGGAACATTCCCGACGTGGCGCTGACGGCTGACAATGTTTATGTTTTATACGGCAGCGGCAGCAGCGGCATGTTTGGCGGCACCAGTTGCGCCGCGCCGTTGTGGGCCGGATTCATGGCGCTCGCCAACCAACAGGCGGCGGCCGGCGGCCAGACCGGCGGCATTGGATTTATCAACCCAGCGGTTTATGAGATCGCCAACGAGTCCATTTACAATTCCGCATTCAACGACATCACGACCGGCAACAACACCTGGGCGTCCAGCCCGAACGCGTTTTACGCCGTGCCGGGCTACGACCTTTGCACCGGTTTGGGAACGCCGGCCGGGGTAACTTTGATCAACGCCCTGGTCAATCCCGACCCGCTCGTTGTGGTTTCCAACGGCGGGTTTAACGCCGTGGGAGCTTTTGGCGGGACATTCAATGTCGCCCCGCGAACCTTTTATGTGACCAATGCCGGCACCTCTTCGCTGACGTGGTCGCTGGTCAACACTTCGTCATGGCTCAATGTTTCAGGCGGCGGCGGCGCGCTCGCCGCCGGTGCGGGCAGTTCGGTGACGGTCGGTTTGAACGCCATTGTCGCCGGCAATTTGCCGCCCGGGATTTACACGGTCAATCTTGCATTTTCAAACGTCACCAGCGGCGTGACGCATTACCGTTTCTTCTCGCTGACGGTGAATGATGCGCTGGCGATTTTGCCGACGAATAGCTTTTCCTTCACCGGGCCGTCCGGCGGGCCGTTCAATCCCGCGACCCAGACAATCACCTTGACGAACACCGGCTCCGGCGTTTTGAACTGGGGCATCAACAACACGTCCTCATGGTTCAACGTCTCGCCGTCCAGCGGCAGCCTTGCATCCGGCGCGCAAGCTGCCGTGACAATCACGCCCGCTTCCGCGATGACGAGTTTGCCGGACGGAACTTACGCCGCCTCGCTGCAAGTCACCAATCTGGCCAGCCAGTTTGTTCAGACGGTTGCAATCAACGTGATCGTCAGCGATGTGCTCGTTCAAAACGGCGGGTTTGAAACCGGCAATTTTACCGGCTGGACGGAAACGGGAGCCACAACCTACATGTCAGTTGTCAGCGGCAGTTCCACTTATGTTCATTCGGGGACTTATGGCGCGGAACTCGGTCCGGCCGGCGCGTTGAGTTATCTTTCACAGACATTGCCAACCTCGCCGGGACAGGCTTATCTGCTTTCGTTCTGGCTTTCCAATCCAAATGCCGGAAGTTCCAGGCACACTGAACAGTTTCAAGCAAGCTGGAACGGCACCACCATCACCAACATCACGAATCCCGCCGCTTTCGGCTGGACCCAATTTACTTTCCGCGTCAGCGCCACCGGTGCCAGCACCGTTCTCCAGTTTGGTTTCAGGAACGACAGTTATTACTTCGGTTTTGACGATGTCAGCGTGATTCCCATTTATCCGCCGTCCATTTCCACACAGCCGGCCAATCAGGCCGTTGTCACCGGCGGCAACGCGGCTTTCACCGTTACGGCCGGCGGTGCGCCGCCGCTCGTTTATCAATGGCGCAAAAGCGGAACCAATATTTCCAATGGCGGCAACATTTCCGGCGCAACGACCAATATTTTGACCTTTACAGCGGCGACGACCAACAACAGCGGCAATTACACCGTGGTCATCACCAATGCCTACGGCTCCGTCACCAGCAGTGTTGCAACCTTGACGATTGCGGTGCCGCCGTCCATCACCAGTTCATCGCTCACCAACCAAACCGTCCAGTGCGGCAGCAACAGCCCTGCTTTCGCAGTCACCGCCGCCGGGACGCCGCCGCTGAATTATCAATGGAGCTTCGACGGAGTGCCGGTTTCAAATGCGACCAATGCCAGTTACTCGCTGGTCAACGTCCATCTGCCGAGCCACACCATCGGCGTTGTCGTCACCAATTCTTTCGGCAGCATCTCCAGCAACGCCGTGCTGACGGTGCAGGACACCATTGCGCCGGCAATCACGTTGAACGGCGGCAATCCGATGTTCGTTGAACTTGGCGGGATATTCACCGATCCGGGCACGACGGCCACCGACCTTTGCGCCGGAGCGGTCGCCGTGATTGTCAGCGGCAGCGTCAACACCGGCTCCGCCGGCACGAACATCCTCACTTACACCGCCGGCGATGGCAGCGGCAACACCAATTCTGTCACGCGCACCGTCATCGTCACCACGCCCGCGATTCTGTGGAGCTTCACCAACTTGATTGTGGCGGCGAACACGAATTGCAGCGCGGTGATGACAAATGTGACGGGAACCAATTTTATTCTCGCCGCCGACCTGGCCGGCGCGCTGACCATTTCGCAAATTCCAACCAACACCGCGCCTTTGCCGGTTGGAACCAACATCGTCGTCATCACCGTCAAAGATGCGTCCGGCAATGCCGCGTATTCGACCAACACAATCGTCGTCAAGGATGTGACTCCGCCTCTGTTTTTAATCCAGCCGCAAAGCCGGACGAACATTGTCGGCACGACGGCGAATTTCAGCGCCGGCGCGTCGGCCTGCACGCCGCTCGCGTATCAATGGCTGTTCAACAAGGCGCCTTTGTCCGGCCAGACCAACAGCGCGCTGGCGATTGTCTCCGTCAACCCCGCCAGCGCCGGAAATTATTCCGTCGTGGCCGCCGCGTCCGGCGGTTCCACGACGAGCGCCGTCGCCAGATTGACGGTGGATTTGATTCCCGCGAGTCTCGCGCTCAATTCGTCCGACAACCCCGCCGGCTTCAGGGACAGCCTGAATTTCACCGCTGCCATGACGCCGGCCGGCGCCATGGGCAGCGTGCAATTCTTCACCAACGGCTTTTACTTCGATGGCGAACCGCTCGTGGCCGGAACCGCCGCCAGCGTTTTCACCGCCGCCTTGCCGCGCGGCACAAACCAGATCACCGCCATTTATTCCGGCGACGCCAATGATTTGCCCGCCACCAATTCGCTCGCGCAAATCGTCACCAATCATCCGCCGGTTGCGACGGATTATGCCACCAAGCGCTTCGCCGGTCTGCCGCTGGACATCCCCGTGGCCAATCTTTCGAGCAATTGGAGCGATGCCGACGGCGACACGGTTTCGCTCGCGGCCATCGGTGTCAGCACGAACGGCGTGACCGTGACCAACAGCGCGGGCACGCTGATTTATTGGAATACCAACGACGTGGACGACGCGTTTGTCTGCACCATCACCGACGGCTGGGGCGGCACAAATTTCCAAAACGTGTATCTCACGGTTGTGCCGCTGCCGAACAATGCGAAGCCGGCCATCAGCAGCCTCGTCGTCAGCGGCGGCAACACGATTTCCCTCAATCTCGCCGGCGCTTCCGGCTTCACTTACGTTCTGGAAACAAGCACCAACCTCGGTTCGCCGGGCGCCTGGCTGCCCATTGCCACCAACGTCGTCGGCACAAACGGAGTCTGGCAGTTCAGCGGCGCAATGACGAACAGTCCGCACCAATTCTACCGGCTGCGGCTCACGCAGTAATCGGACCGCTTGCCCGCCGCTCCGAAAATTTGCAAGATGAGCGCGTGAGCGAGTTCCTCCAGCGAGTCGAAGGCGAAATTCAAAACCGCCGCCTGTTTCTGCGCGGGCAAAAAATTCTCGTTGCCGTATCCGGCGGCGTGGACTCGATGGTGCTGCTGAACGTTCTCCATTTGCTCGCCCCAAAATATCGCTGGCGGATTTCAGTCGCGCATTTCAATCACCGGCTGCGCGGACGCGCGAGCGACGCGGATGAAAGACTCGTCCGCAAAACCGCCGCTGCAACGAGACTACCGGTGGTTGTCGAAAGAGCGGATGTGAAGGCGTTCGCCGGGAAATCGAAGCTGTCCATTGAAATGGCCGCGCGGCAGTTGCGGCACGAATTTCTGGCGCGGGCTGCGCGGAAGCAGAAGATCAAAACGATTGCGCTCGCGCATCACGCCGATGACCAGGTGGAGCTTTTCTTCCTTCGGCTGCTGCGGGGCGCGGGCGGCGAAGGTCTGGCGGGAATGAAATGGCGCTCGCCGTCTCCTGCCGGCAAAACCATTTCGCTCGTCCGTCCGCTGCTGGGGTTTTCAAAAGGTGAACTCGCGGAATTCGCCCGTGAAAACAAAATCCGTTTCCGCGACGACGCCACGAATTTTTCCGCCGATTTTTTGCGAAACCGGATTCGGAACGAATTGCTGCCGCTGCTGCGGAAAAATTATCAACCCGGTTTGGACAAGGCCGTTTTGCGGCTGATGGAAATCGTGGGCGCGGAATCGGAATTTGTGGGGGCAGTGGCACGGGCGTCCCGCCCGTCTGTTTCAACAAAACATTCCAGCGAAGAATTGGAAATTCACGGGCGGGACGCCCGTGCCACTACTTCGGCTGCTTTCAACAAATTGCCGGTCGCCATCCAGCGGCGCGTTTTGCAATCGCAGCTTGCGGGAATTGGCGTCGCGCCGGATTTTGGCCTGGTTGAATCGCTGCGGCAATCGGCGGATTGTTTTGTGAGCGTCAGCCCGAAAATGTGCGTGGCGCGCGATGCCGGCGGGAAGGTGATTTTGCGCGCGGAATCAATTTCCCAATTCAACCAGCGCGAGCAGGCTGTGAAATTGGGCAGGGCGGGGGAGGCGAATTTTGGCGGCCGGCATTTTTGCTGGCGAATGCATGCGCAGAAACACACCGGCGAGACGCCTGTGCCACTAAAACAGAAGGAATTGTTCGACGCGGACAAAATCGGCGGCGGCATTGTCCTGCGGCACTGGAGGGCGGGCGACCGGTTTCAGCCCATCGGCCTGAAGTCGGCGGCGAAGTTGCAGGATTTGTTTGTGAACGCGAAAATTTCCGCCACGCGGCGGCGTGAGCTGGTTTTGGGCGCGACGGCGGACGGGGAAATTTTCTGGGTGGAAGGCCTGCGGATTGGGGAGCGGTTCAAGTTGACGCCGCAAACAATGCGGAAGCTGGTTTGGAAATGGTCCAATTTGGCCGCTTAATTCGCTTTACATGACTGTGTGAATAACTACAATCTGGCGCTCTAATTGATTATGGAAGCAAAGACAAAGACGATTGAACAATTTAAGACGCACGACAAGGACACGGGTTCAGCCGATGTGCAGGTCGCGCTGCTGACGCAACGCATCAACCATTTGACCGAGCATTTGCAAGGCAACAAGAAGGATCACAGCTCGCGCCGCGGGCTGCTGATGATGGTCGGCCAGCGCCGCCGCCTGCTTGACTATCTGCAAAACACGAACCTCGGCCGTTACCAGACGGTCACGAAGAAATTGAAGCTGCGGCATTAAGATTTTGCGGGGGAGCGGCCTGCCTTTTTCGGGCGGGCCGCCCTCCGTTTTCATTTTGGGCTGGAAACGCGAACGGCCCGATTTTCAAACCAAACACTTCGCGAAC
>CAYYWB010000026.1:0-20280 GCA_964475285.1 uncultured Bifidobacteriaceae bacterium
TTCGGCATGGCGATGTCGGGTTAATTTCCCCTGGCCGGAGCCGGCGACGCGGAATCGCCGCCGGCCGGATTAAATGGAACGGGTTTCACCACCATCCCCGGCTGGGATTTTTGCAATCCTTCGACGATAACTTGATCACCGGCTTTCAACCCGTCCGTAACGACCCATTTGTTTCCCACGGCCTGGCCGATTTTAATCACCCTCGGTTCCACATTATTTGTCGCGCCCACAATCATGACGCTGGCGATTCCGTTCGCGCCAACGCTGACGCCGCGCTGGGGAACGGTGATGGCCTTGGAGTCAACCGCCTGTTCCAGCACGCCGCGCGCGAACAGACCCGGCAGGAGCAAATGATCGGAATTGGGAAACTCGGCCCGCAGCGTGACCATGCCGCTGCTCGGATCCACCGTGACGTCGGAGAACAAAAGTTTTCCGGGCTGCGCGTAAGTTGTTCCGTCATCCAGCAGCAACGTCACCTTCGCCTCGCCGGGCGCGGCGCTTTTGAGCACGCCGCTGTCCAGATCGCGCCGCAGCCGCAGCAGCTCGGTGCTCGATTCGGTGAAATCGCAATAAATCGGATCCAATTGCTGAACCACGGCCATTTCCGTCGCGGCACTCTGGCTGACCAGCGCGCCTTCAGTAACGAGCGCCGAGCCGATGCGCCCGTCAATCGGTGAGGTCACTTTCGTGTAACCGAGATTGATCGTCGCAGTTTCCAGCGCCGCTTTGGCCGCCAGCACGTCGGCGTTCGCCTGCGCCGCCGCCGACACGGCGTTGTCGTAATCCTGCTTGCTCACGGCGTTGATGCCAACCAGCGGCTGGTAACGATCCGCCAGTTGCTGGGCTTGTTTCGCGTTCGCCTCCGCTTTGGCGAGATTTGCGCTCGCGCTATCGAAAGCCGCCTTAAACGGCGCGGGATCAATCTGGTAAAGTTCCTCGCCGGCTTTCACATCCGCGCCTTCGCGAAATTCGCGGTGCAGCACCACGCCGTCCACCCGCGCGCGCACCTGCGCCACGCGCACCGGAGCAATGCGCCCCGGCAATTCCGTCGTCAGCGCCACCGATTCCGGCGCGATGGTGACCACGCCGACTTCCGGCGGCGGCATATTCATGTTGTAAGCGCCGGGACCGGCCGGATTCCGGCCACAGCCCGCAAAAAATGTCGTCGCGGCAATGGCAGCCAGCAGCGCGCCGGCAATTTTTGTCATTCTTCCTGGTTTCACAATTTTCCCTTTCGTTGTTTCTTTGCGCCCGCGCCGGTGAGGAACAAATCCACAATGCGCCCGGCGGCCCGGCGATCCAGCCGGCAGTCCGGCATCATCAAATGCGACACGATGTAAAAATTTCCCTGCCCGTAAAAACCGTAGGCCAGTTCCAAACTGTTAAAGTGGCGGTCCAGCTCCCCGCGCGACAGCGCCTGTTTGAACAGCGAGTGAACCGCCTCAAAATTGCGCTGGCACTTGTCGGGATAGCACAAATTCGGCGGCACCTCGCCCGGCGCGGCAAACGCCGTGGCAAAGGCGATGCGCGTCAGGTCGCGGTTCTTGTGGAAATAATCGAACAGCGCCGCAAGCACCTCGATCAATTGTCCGCGGAGCCCCTTGCCGCGCGCCGCCGCCTGTTGCACCACCTCAAACCGCTCGTCATGCGCCTCGTTCACCAGCGCCTCGAACAGGGCGGCCTTGTCGCGGAAATGATAATACAGCGCCGGCTTGGACACATTCGCATCGCCGACGATTTGCTGGACGGACGTGGCGGCGTAGCCGGCGTTGGCAAAATGCTTAAGCGCCGCGCGAAGAATATGTCGTCGCGTTTCTGAATCGGCGCCCGGGTTGTTCACCGCCTTGGCCATAAAAACTACCGAACGGTAGGTATTTTCCCGCCGCTTGTCAAACGTTTGTTTGAATAATTTGGCAGCGGCCCTTATTTCCGCGAAGCTTGGGTGCGGCGCTTCTGGACCTCGGAATGGCGGCAACTGTAGAGGAAGTAAATGACGATGCCGATCGCGAGCCAGACGATGAGCCGCGCCCAGGTGTCCGGCGGCAGATTATACATCAAATAGCCGCAGGACAAAACGCCCAGCGGCGCGGTCAGCCAGAAAAGCGGCGTGCGAAACGGACGCTGGATTTGCGGGTCGGTGAAGCGCAGGACAAACACGCCGGCGCAGACAATCGCGAACGCCAGCAGCGTGCCGATGGAAACCAGTTCGCCCAGCAGGCCGATGGGGAACAGCCCGGCAATGAGCATGGCGGTCGCACCGGTGAGCAACTGCGCAATCCACGGCGTCCGGTATTTGGGATGAACCGCGCTGAAAATCGGCGGCAACAGACCGTCCTTGGACATCGTGTAGAAAATCCGGGGCTGGCCGAGCAGCATCACCAAAATGACGGACGAAAGCCCGGCGATGGCGCCGATCTTGATGAAGTATTCCAGCCAGGCGAGCGACGGGCCGAGCGTGCTGACCGCCACGGCGATGGGCGCGGGGACGTTGAGCTGCGAGTAATTCACCACGCCGGTCAGCACCAGCGACACGGCAATGTAAAGCACCGTGCAAATGCCAAGCGAGCCGAGCAGGGCGATGGGCATGTCGCGCTGCGGATTTTTTGCCTCCTGCGCGGCGGTGGACACGGCGTCAAATCCGATGTAGGCGAAAAAAATCACGCCCGCCGCGCGCACCACGCCATGCCAGCCGAAATTACCCATCGCATCCGTCGGCGGCACAAACGGATGCCAGTTGGCCGGATTGATGTAGCAGGCGCCAACCGCGAGGAACGTCAGAATCACCAGCAGTTTCAGCGCGACGATGGCGTTGTTGAAATTCGCCGATTCCTTGATGCCGACGACGAGGAGAACGGTGATCACGGCGACAATCAACATGGCCGGAACGTTGAGCACCGCGCCGGTGCTGGTCCAGCCGTGGGCGAACAATTGCCAGACATTCCACCAATGCAGGTTCGCCGCCGCCACATGGTCGTATGGCGCGGACGTGAACGCGGCGGGAATCGTGATGCCCAAGTCCTTCAAAAACGAAACGACATAACCCGACCAGCCGACCGCTACCGTCGAGGCGGCGAACAAATATTCGAGAATCAAATTCCAGCCGATGATCCACGCGACAAATTCGCCGAGCGTCGCGTAGCCGTAGGTGTAGGCCGAACCGGAGAGCGGAATCATCGAGGCAAATTCCGCGTAGCAAAGCCCGGCGAATGCGCAGGCCAGTCCGGAGAGGATAAAGGAATAAACAATGCCCGGTCCGGCGTATTGCGCGGCGGCATGGCCGGTGAGGACGAAAATGCCCGCGCCGATGATGGCGCCGATGCCCAGCGACGTGAGATTGACCGGACCGAGCACGCGCTTGAGGCGCTGATCGGTGAGCGCCTCGGCCTGCAAATCGGCCACGCGCCTGCGGGCAAATAAATTCATTTGGGCAATTTCAGTTTGTTTTGCTGCTGCTTAATGAATTGTCCGGCGGTGGAAGTCAAGCAAATGAAACGGGTTTCCAAGCCGGATGCGGGACACGGATTTCACTGATTAACACGGATTGGAAATTCGTGCAAATCCGTGCAATCCGTGTCAAAGTTTCCGCCATGACGCGCCGCAAATCCATCAAGTCCGCCAGGCTCAAGGGCAACATCAATCACAGCGTCTGCCGCTGGTGCTACGACAAAATCCAACTGGGCGCCCTCTGCGCCGCCGGCAAGGAAATGGGCCTCGTCGCCATTGACCTGCTCAATCCGCCCGAGTTCGAGACCGCCCGGAAGCACGGCCTGACTTGCTCGATGGTGAGCTTTCCAATGATTGACGGTCTCGGCGGCATCACGAAGGCGTGGAACCGCATCGCCCATCACGACAAGCTGGTGCAAGCCTACTCGCAACGGCTCGAGGAAACAGCGGACGCGGGCTATGAACGTTTGATTTGTTTCTCCGGCAACCGCGCCGGCCTCGACGATGAAACCGGCCTGAAGAATTGCGTGCTCGGTTTGAAACGCATTCTGCCGCTGGCGGAAAAATTGAATGTGACGCTGTGCATGGAATTGCTGAACAGCAGGCGCGACCACGAGGATTACCAGTGCGACCATGTCGCGTGGGGCGTCGAACTGGTTAGGCGCATCAGCTCCGAACGGTTCAAGCTGCTCTACGACATTTATCACATGCAAATCATGGACAGCGACGTGTGCGACACCATCCGCGAAAACCACCAATACTTCGACCACTACCACACCGGCGGCGTGCCAGGCCGCGCGGAAATTGACGGGACGCAGGAGTTGAATTACCCGCGCATCATGCAGGCGATTGTCGCAACCGGGTTCAAAGGCTACGTCGCGCAGGAATTTGTTCCCAAACGTCCCGACGCGATTGCATCGCTGCGACAGGCGGTGAACATTTGCGACATTTAATTTTCAAGAAGCCACGCAGCCGCGCAGCCGCAGCCAAAATTGAATTGTCCCCTGCCCGGTTTCGCTGCAAAATGTGATTTTTATGCAGCAAGTGAACCTCGGCATGATTGGCGGTGGCACTGTCGGCAGCGGCGTATTCCATGCCTGGCAGAAAAACGGCGGTCTCATGGCCGCGCGCCTCGGCGTGAAGCTCGCGTTCCGCAAAATCGCCGTGAAGGCGTTTGACGAGCCGCGTCCGTATCCGATTCCGCGTTCGGTGATGACGACCGACTGGCAGGGAGTTGTCAACGATCCGCAAATTCAAGTTGTCATCGAACTGGTCGGCGGCACCGGCATCGCCCGAACGATGATTCTGGCCGCGCTCAAGCTCGGCAAGCCGGTCATCACGGCGAACAAGGCGCTGTTGTCCGCGCACGGCGAGGAGCTTTTTGCCGCGGCGAAAAAATACGGCGCGAATCTTTATTACGAGGCGAGTGTTTGCGGCGGCATTCCCATCATCAAATCGCTGCGCGAAGGTTTTGTCGGCAACCGCATCAACGCGCTTTACGGCATCGTCAACGGCACCTGCAATTACATCCTGACGCGCATGAAGCTCGAAGGCGCGGACTTCGGCGCCGTGCTCGCCGAAGCCCAAAAGCTGGGTTACGCCGAGACGCCGCCCGACCTCGACATTGACGGCCACGACGCGGCGCACAAAACCGGCATCCTGGCCTCGCTCGCGCACGGCTTCTGGGTGAATCCGGGGAAAATCCACGTCGAAGGCATCCGCCATGTTTCGGCGATGGACATCAAGTTCGCGGGCGAACTTGGCTACACCATCAAGCTTCTGGGGATTGTCAAACGCATTGCCGATTGCCGATTGCCGATTGCCGATTCGCAAAATCCTAAATCGAAAATCGTAAATCGTAAATGCCGGGTGCAGGTTTCCGTTTATCCGACGCTCGTTCCGAACGCGCACGTCCTCGCCAGCGTGAATCATGTTTTCAACGCGGTGTTCGTGCGCGGCGACGTCGTCGGCGACACGCTGTTTTACGGGCGCGGCGCGGGCAAGGACGCCACCGCCAGCGCCGTGTTGAGCGACGTGGCCGACGCCGCGCTGGATTTGAAATCCGGCGTGAAGCATCGCGTGCCGCCGTTTGTGCCGCACGAATGCAGCGGCGCGGTCGCGCCGGTTGCCGAGGTTGTTTCGCAATACTTTGTCCGGCTGGATGTCGTGGACAAGCCGGGCACGCTGGCAAAAATCGCGGCCATTTTCGGCCAGTCGGGCATCGGCATTTCCTCCGTCATCCAGCCCGAAGGCCACGAAGGCAAAAGCGTGCCGCTGATTTTCATGCTGCACTACGCCCCCAACGGCGCGGTGACCCGCGCGCTCGCCAAAATCGGCAAACTGCCCGTCATCAAGGGCAAACCGGTGATGATCCGGGTTGAAAATTTTGAATGAGCCGATGAGAATCCAGGAGCCAGAATCCAGAATTCAGAATGAGCGCCAACGACCGGTGCGGCCGCCTGCGAAATGTTTTGAGGATCTGGTCGTCTGGCAAAAGGCGCATCAGTTTGTGCTCGGCATTTATCAGTTCACTGAACATTTCCCAAGCAAGGAACTTTATGGTTTGACCAGCCAGCTTCGCCGGGCAGCGGTTTCCATTCCGGCCAACATTGCCGAAGGTTTCAAGAAGCGCGGCAAGCCGGACAAGGTCAGGTTCCTGAATATTGCCCAAGGGTCGCTGGAAGAATGCCGGTATTATTTGATATTGAGCGCCGACCTTCACTACGGGAACGGCGGCAAGTTGATTCAACAGCTTGAAGAAGTGAGCAAAATCCTGGAGTCTTACACCCGTGCGATTCTGGATTCCGGCTCCTGAATTCTGGATACCATTTTAACATGTCTCTGATTGTTCAAAAATACGGCGGCACGTCGGTCGGCAACACCGACCGCATCAAAAACGTCGCGGCGCGCGTGGCGAAATATCATGCGCAAGGCGACAAAATCGTCGTTGTCGTCTCCGCGATGAGCGGCGTGACCGACGGCCTCATCAAGCTCGCCAAGGACATCGCGCCGCTGCCGAGCGAACGCGAGATGGACATGCTCCTCGCCACCGGCGAACAGCAGACCATCGCGCTCACTGCCATCGCGCTGCACACGATTGGCATCCCGGCGGTTTCCATGACCGGCGCGCAGGCGGGCATCGTGACCGACGGCGTCCACACGAAGGCCAAGATACACAACATCACGCCGAAACAAGTTCATGAAAAATTGAAGGCGGGCAGCGTCGTCATTGTCGCCGGCTTTCAGGGCGAAACCAGCGAAGGCCAGATAACGACGCTTGGCCGCGGCGGTTCGGATTTGACGGCCATTGCGCTGGCCGCCGCGCTCAAGGCCGACCTTTGCCAGATTTACACGGATGTGGACGGCGTTTATACGACCGACCCGCGCATCGTGCCGAACGCGAAGAAGCTGCCGGAAATTTCCTACGACGAAATGCTCGAACTCGCCAGCCTCGGCGCGAAGGTGATGCAGAGCCGCTCGGTGGAATTTGCCAAAAAATTTGGAGTGGTCTTTGAAGTCCGCTCCAGCCTCAACGAAAACCCAGGAACGATTGTGAAAGAAGAAACGAAAAGCATGGAAGGCGTCGTCGTGCGCGGCGTCGCGCTCGACAAAAACCAGGCCAAGGTCACGCTCGTCGGCGTGCCGGACAAACCCGGCGTGGCCGCGAAAATTTTCAAGGCGCTCGGCGACGCCACCGTGAACGTGGACATGATCATCCAGAACATCAGCCACGGCACCGGCACGCCGCAGACGGACATTTCCTTCACCGCCGACAAGCCGGATTTGCTCAAGGCGCAAAAGGTGATCGCCGGGCTGAAAAAGGAAATCGGTTTCCGCGACGTCATCACCGCCGAGAAAATCGGCAAGCTGTCCATTGTCGGCGTCGGCATGAAATCGCAAACCGGCGTCGCCGGGAAGCTGTTTGAAACGCTGGCGAAGGAAGGCGTGAACATTGACATGATTTCCACGAGCGAAATCAAGATTTCCGTCGTCATTGACCTCGCGAAAGGCGAGCAGGCGGTGAAGGCCGTTCACGCGGCGTTTGTTGGTTGACATGAAAAACCGGAAAGCCAGCCCGAAAGCGATTGCGCCCCGGCTGGCTGGCGCGCAGAAGGCATTTAACGTCAGACTCATCAGCCCGATTTCCGCTGCCGGCGCCTATCGTGTTTTTGTCGAGCAAAGCGACCTGCTTTTCATTCAGACCGGAGGCGGAACAAAATCAATTTTAGCGGCGCTGGCTCCCCTGCTTGGTCCGCTTGGAAATGTGATTCCGCTGGCCTTGTGGTTGTTCACCAGAAAGAAAACCAGGGACTGGGTTCAAAAGCTTGACCAGGAAAAACCGGAAGAACTGCTCCGCGAAAGTAAAAAAAACTTCCGGCTGCACCTCTCCGAAATCCGCGATGCCGCGATCGAACCCCCGGCAACTTTCGCCACCAGCGGCAAGGCCGGACGTTTGATTCTCACGGTGCGGCACGGTGAAGTGTTCAGGTTCGAATTTGAAACCGGCGGAGAAATGAGCAGCGCGATGCGTCTGCTTGCCCCGTTGATCCATTCAACTTTGCGGATCAACGTGGAATGGAACGGGGAAAAACTGCGATTTGAAAAGAAGAAAAACGATTTGACCCGTCAAAGCCAGCCAGCTAGATTGTCCTTGTGAATCGCAATTTAAACCTGAACCTGCTGCTGAACGCGCTGCTTCGCCACGCGGCGGTCGGGTTCTGATTCGTTCACGAAATTTATCAACCCACTGCCGGACGGCGGTGGGTTTTTTGTTTCAACCCGGCCGCCGGACGGCAATAATAAGAAAGCCAAACGACCATGCAAAAAGACCCGTCAAAAAAATACCGCCCGTTTCCGCCGGTTCACCTGCCCGACCGGCAATGGCCCAACCGCGTCCTCACCGCCGCGCCGCGCTGGTGCAGCGTGGATTTGCGCGACGGCAACCAGGCGCTCGCCGTGCCGATGAACGTCTCGCAGAAACTGGAATTGTTCCAGACGCTCGTAAAAACCGGTTTCAAGGAAATCGAGGTCGGCTTTCCGTCCGCGTCGAACACCGAATTCACTTTCAACCGCCGGCTTATCGAGGAAAAACGCGCGCCGGACGACGTGTGGCTCCAGGTGCTCGTGCAGGCGCGCGAGGATTTGATCGAGCGCACCATCGAGTCGCTCGTCGGCGCGAAGAAGGTCATCATCCACATGTATAATTCGACTTCGCCCGCGCAGCGCCGCGTCGTGTTCGGCAAGTCGAAGGACGAAATCAAGGCCATCGCCGTCAACGGCGCGCGGATGATCAAGGACCGCCTGCACCGGCTCAAAGGCGCGGAAATCATGCTCCAGTATTCGCCGGAAAGTTTCAGCGCGACGGAGCACGAGTTCGCCAAGGAAATTTCCGAGGCGGTCATGGACGTTTGGCAGCCGACGCCGCAGCACAAAATGATCTTGAACTTGCCGGACACGGTCGAGGTCGCCATGCCCAATGTTTATGCCGACCAAATCGAGTGGATGTGCCGGAACCTCAAAAACCGCGACTCGCTCATCATCAGTTTGCACACCCACAATGACCGCAGCACCGGCGTGGCGGCGACCGAACTCGGCCTGCTCGCCGGCGCGGACCGCGTGGAAGGAACGTTGTTCGGCAACGGCGAGCGCACGGGCAACTTGGACATCGTCACCGTTGCGCTGAATCTCTACCAGCATGGCATTGATCCGAAATTGGATTTTTCGAATCTCAATTCGCTCATTGACGTTTATGAGCGCTGCACCGGCATGACGATTCCCGCGCGCCAGCCTTACGCGGGCGAACTGGTCTTCACCGCGTTCAGCGGATCGCATCAGGACGCGATCAAGAAAGGGTTGAACGAATGGAAGGAAAAACATTCAACAACCAACATTCAACAACCAACATCCAATGCGCCGGCGCACTGGGACGTGCCGTATCTCACGATTGACCCGGCGGACATCGGGCGCGAATACCGCGAGGTCATCCGCGTCAATTCGCAGTCCGGCAAGGGCGGCGTGGCGTATTTGCTCGAAAGCGAATTCGGCATCGAGTTGCCGAAAGATATGCAGCGTGAGTTCGGGCCGATTGCCAACGACGCGGTGGACAAGCTAGGCCGCGAAGTCAGCGGCGCTGAACTCAAGGCGATGTTCTGGCGGGAATACATCGAGCGCAATTCGCCGTGGTCGCTCAAGAAATTCGAGACAGAAAGCAAAAACGGCGTGGTGAAATGCCGCGCGAAATTCTTGCGCGACGGGAAGGCGGTTGAATTCAAGGGCGAAGGCAACGGCCCGCTGGCCGCGCTCGTCCACGGCTTCACCACCGCCGGCGTTCCGCGTTTTGAAATTTCCAATTACAGCGAGCACGCCTTGAGTTCAGGCGAAACGGCGGCGGCGATTGCCTACATTCAAATCAAATCCGCCGACGGCAAATCCCGCTGGGGCGCGGGCGTGGACACGAACATCGAACTCGCCTCGGTGCGCGCCGTGTTGAGCGCGCTAAACCGGCTCTGAAGTTCAATTCATGCTGGCCAAACTGGCGCGTGCGATTTAACTTGTCGGAACCATGAAAGCGGGCCGTTTATTGCTGTGCGGAATGGCTGGCGTGTTGTTCGCCGGAACCGGGCTTTTTGCCGCGGGCGACAACTCGACAAATGCTGTTGCCACCCCGGCTGCGGTCTATGTGCAGGACGTTTCGCGCGCCAACGGGCCGCTGCCGGACGGCATCCTCGCCTGGGACGAACTGTTAAAATCCGTGGATGTCCCCGCCAGCCAGTCGCAGGCGCATTTTGTCTTCAACGTCACGAACATTTCCCCGGACAACGTCGTCGTTCTGGGCGCGCACGGGTCATGCAGTTGCACCGTCACCGAATTGCCGCCGCTGCCGTGGACAATCCCGCCGGGCGGGCACGGACAGGTCGGCGCGATTGTGAATCTGGAAGGCAAAAGCGGCGTCATGTTCAAAGCCGTCACCGTCTCCACGGACAAGGGTTCCAAGGACCTGTATTTGAAAATCAACATCCTGCCGCCGGTGATTCCCACCCTGACCGACGCCGAGCGGACGAACGGCGTGATGGTCGCCAGGGCCGACCGGCAGGCCATTTTCAGGGCCGATTGCGCCACCTGCCACGCCAAGCCCGGTGAAGGCAAATATGGCAAGGCGCTTTACGACGCCGTCTGCGCCGTCTGTCACGATGCGAACAACCGCGCCGAAATGGTGCCGGATTTGCACAACCTGAAAACGCCGACCAGCGACGATTTCTGGCGCACGTGGATCGCCCACGGCAAGCCCGGCTCGCTCATGCCCGCCTTCGCCACCGCCGAAGGCGGCCCGCTCAACGACATGCAAATCGCCACGGTGGCCGCCTATCTCAAAATGGCAATCCCCTCGCAGCCCTCGCCGGCCATGACAAATGCGGCGCCGGCAAACTGACGCCCGGGAGCGCCGGCGCGTTGCGCTTGCGAAATAATTTCCGAGCGGTATGCTGTCAACCATGACAGTGACATCGGTTGACGCAAAAAATCACGGCAAAATCTCCGCGCTCGGCGAAAAAGTTTTGGGCGGCGGCCGGATTTCACGCGATGAGGCGCTGTGGCTCATCAACCTCGAAACGTCCGCCGACATTTTGGATTTGCTGTCGTGGGCCAACCGCATCCGCGAAAAATTCAAGGGCAACAAAATCCACCTTTGCTCCATCGTCAACGCCAAGGCCGGCGCGTGTTCGGAGAATTGCAGCTTCTGCGCGCAATCATCGCATTACCAGACCGGCTCGCCGAAATATGGTTTCGTTGATCCCGAACCCGTCGCCGAAGCCGCAGAGGAAGCGCACAAAAACAACGTCACCGCCGTCGGCCTCGTCGCCGCGTGGAAAGGCTTGAACGAAGGCCCGATGCTGGACGAAGTCTGCGCCCGCGTCCGGGAAATGAAAGCCGCCGGCAAGACGCGGCCCGATGTTTCACTCGGCATCATCAAAAGCCAGCGCGTCGTCGACCGCTTGAAGGAGGCCGGCGTCGAGTGCTACGGCCACAACCTCGAAAGCTCGCGCCGCTTTTTTCCGCAGACCTGCACCACGCACACATTCGACGACCGGCTCCAAACCATCGGCCATTTGAAAAAGGCCGGCATCAGGATTTGTTCCGGCGGCATCATCGGCATGGGCGAGACGCGCGAAGACCGTTGCGACCTGGCGTTTGAATTGAAGGCCATCGGCGCGAACGTCGTGCCGGTCAACATCCTCAATCCGATTCCCGGCACGCCGTTTGAAAAAAATGATCCCCTGCCCGTGCTGGAAATTTTGAAAACCATCGCGTGCTTCCGTTTCATCCTGCCACGGCAGGAAATCATGATCGCCGGCGGGCGCACCGTGAATCTGCGCGACGCGCAAAGCATGATTTTCATGGCCGGCGCGAGCGCACTGATGGTTGGCAATTATCTCACCACACTGAACCAGCCCGTCGAAAAGGATTTGCAGATGCTCAAAGACCTCGGCCTCGACCCGAACTGGGACAACCACGGTTTCAGCGACCAGGAGGAATCCGGCTGCGGCTGCGGAAAAGGAAATTGCGAAACGGAAATGGAACTGGCAACCGCGAAATAAATCCAAGTTCCCGTGCGAAATCCTACACCGACGGCGCAACCAGCACCACGAACTCACCTTTCAAGCTCCGCTTCTTGGCAATTTCCAAAAGCTCCGCCGGTGTGCCGCGCAAAAATTCCTCAAACTTCTTCGTCAACTCCCGCGCGAGGACGACCTGACGTTCTGGAAAAACCTCGTTCAGTTCGCCCAGCAGTTTTTCGATGCGATACGGCGACTCGTAAAATACCAGCGTGCCGGAAATGGGCTTGAGCAATTCCAGTCGGTTCCGCCGCTGACCGGATTTGTGCGGCAGAAAACCGATGAAATGAAATTCATCCGTCGGCAAACCGCTCGCCGTCAGCCCGGCGACAAGCGCGCAAGCGCCCGGCACGGCCTCGACGCGGAAACCGGCGGCGATGGCGGCTTTGACAACGCGCTCGCCCGGATCGCTGATGCCGGGACTGCCGGCGTCCGTGACCAGCGCGACTTTCTCGCCCCGCCGGAGACGCTCGATGATTTCCTCGCTGCGTTTGGCCTCGTTGAACTGGAAATAGCTCAAGAGCGGCTTGACGATTCCGAAATGCTTGAGCAACTGCCCGGAGCGCCGCGTGTCCTCGGCGGCGACCACGTCGCACTCGCGCAGAACGCGCAGCGCGCGCAGCGTGATGTCCTCCATGTTGCCAATCGGCGTGGCGACGAGGTAAAGCGTGCTGCTTGCGAGGCCGTAGCCTCCTTGTTTTGGCGAAGGCCCGGCAGTGAGCGGCGGCAATGCGGCGTCCATGCGATGAATTAAACAGAATCGCTCTGCGAAGGAAAATGGATTCGGCTTGAATATCTGCAAAGAATCGCCGATTGTCACACCAGTATGAGCGCAATGGAAGCAACAGCGGAAGTCTTTGTGACGGCTTTCAAATCCTTGAAGCGGCCACAACGGGAAGCCGTGCTGGAACGGATGCTGACCGACGAATATCTCTCCGAAGACCTCGCCGACACGCTGGCGCTGGAAGCACGGCGGCATCAGCCCCGGCAATCATTTCGTCAGGCGCTTAAGGAACTCAAAATCGGCGTGTGAACTGGCGGATCGAAATGGCGCGCGACGCCCGGAAGGAACTCTCCCGTTTGCCGACCCAAATGCAGACGCGCATTGCGAACGCGATTCTTGCCCTTGAAAACAACCCGTTTCCGCACGGCTGCAAAAAACTCAAGAATCGCGACGGCTGGCGTATCCGCGTGGGTGATTATCGCATTCTGTATTTTGCCGACACCAAGACGAGGCAAATTGCAGTCGGTGTCATCGGCCATCGGCGGGAAGTCTATCGCAACTGAAGATTGGCAGCAGCCTTAAACAGCAAGGCACAATTCGATGGCTTCACGAATTCGCTCCATGAGTTTGTCCAGCGAACGCGCCTGCGTATGGCAGCCCGGCAGCGCCGGAACGCTGGCGACGTAATAACCTTCCTCGTCGCGTTCGACAACCACGCTGAACTCCTGCTTGCCGTTCTTTCTCATGGCGAAACTATCGCTGAATTCGTTTGCCAGTGCAAGGGCGCGGCGACGAGGTAAAGCGTGCTGCTTGCGAGGCCGTAGCCTCCCTGTTTTGGCGAAGGCCCGGCAGTGAGCGGCGGCAATGCGGCGTCCATGTCTTGACTTAAACAGAAATTGGGCTTGAAATAAACCGGATTCCGCAACCAAGGTAATTAAATGAAGCATATCGCCACAATGACACTCGCCGTCGTTTTGCTGTCGGCCAGATACGCGAAGTCCAGTCCGCCAAATGGGAATACCATTTACGATTCCAATACCAATCATCTCTGGAACCGGCTGAATGAAACGTTGTTTCTGCGGACGGCGCAGGATGGAAAGCAATACGGCCTCGACGAATTGGATATTCTTTATTGGGGGACGACGACTAATTTGCTGGCTGGGGCCTCGCACCAGCAGGCGCTGGCAGTCCTCGATAAATTCATCAGCACGCAGGGCGAAAAGCTGGTGCAAGACCCGCTCAAAAAGGCTTTGTTGCAGCGCGACCTGTGGGCGCTCTTTGATTGGGTGACGCCGCCCCTTTCGTTTTCCCGCGCGAAATTTGCAAAGGAACGGCGCGAGCTTGCGTCACGGCTGGCGGTCGCCATTCGCCGGCTGGAATTGACGACCAATGAAATCGCCGCCCTGCCGGATAATTATGCCGAGGCGCATTTGCCGGATTTGCCGCCGGGAATGTTCCAAACCAATGGCGATTGGATCAATGTCGGAGCCAACAATGTGGAGCGGCTCGTGCCGGCGCACGACCGGGGCTTCGGCGGACGGTCAGTCTTCATGGTATTGTTTCACGATGCCGCCGGGCGCAAGGCGGGAACCAATTATTTGGCCCAGGTGGGCGCCTCCAAACCGCTGTTGCTTCCTTCAACCGATCCCAATACCCCAAATGACAAGACATTCGATCCGAATTGGCATTGGCCGCAGTTTCCCACCAACTCCCAATGGGCGCTGGCTCGACGGATGTGCGTGATTGACACCGACGGCAACATCCAGCCGACGCACCTCGTGGAAAATATCCAGTTGAGGACGTATCGTCATTTCGATCGTTCTTACGATGATGATTTTTTGGGTGCAAACCCGGCCCAGCATGTGAATGAATTCAGGATGTCGCGCAACCGGCACGCAAGCCTGATTTCCGTGGCACAGGACGAAAGAGGTTTTACCAGCAACAATCACTTTTTCTCCTTCGGGATTGACCCGTTCGAATATCATCCGCAGGGGGAGACAAATGTTGTGAGCGAATTTCGAGGCATCGTTCTGCGGACCTGTTATCAATGCCACGGCGGCGACGGAATATCCTCGGTGAACAGCTTTACTCGCGCGTTGTCCGGCGGACTCCCCGCGGAAGCCACGCAAATGACCGAGGCCGATCCGCAGCGCGAAGAGGAAATGAGTGTGTTATGGAAGAAACGCGATTTTGAGTGGGGATTGCTACAAGGACTTTGGAACCAAGGGAACTGAAATGAAACCCGCCGCAAAATTCGCCATCGTCCTCGTCACCGCGCCGGATTTGAAAACGGCGCGCGCGCTGGCCAAAGCCGCGTTGTCGGCGCGGCTAATTGCCTGCGCGAATCTGGTTCCAAAAATCGAATCGCATTACCGGTGGCAGGGGAAAATTGAATCGAGCGCGGAGGTCCTGCTGGTTTTGAAGACGCAACAATCAAAACTCGCCGCGCTGGAGAAGCTGGTTCTCGCCAAGCATCCCTACGACACGCCGGAATTTCTCGTTTCGCCGGTAAGCGCGGGCAGCAAAAAATATCTCGACTGGCTGGCTCAAATGTAGGCAGGGACGCCGCGCTGCGGCGTCTGGTCGGCGCAGCGCGCCGACCCTGCCAAAAATTTTAGTTGAACCGGCGCGGCGCGGGCGTAAATTCGCCTGGTGAATCCGACGGATGCGGAAACATTGATGCTGCTGGCGGGGCAATTGCTGGCCCTGATTGTCGCGTTCTCGGTGTTGCTGTGGATGATTGGCCTGCATCGCCGGACGCGCGCGGCGCGACAATTGTTGCCGCGCACAGTTGCCGTTCCCATATTCGAATCCGCGTTCACCTCGCGCCCGCCGCTCTGGCTGGCCGTGCGCGCAGCCGATCCCAGACCGGTGCAATCGGCGCTGGGACTGAATCAGCCAACACCGTGTTCGTGGTCGGAAGGAATGACCGGCGAGCGGAAATTTTTCGTCGGGCCGCCGGTGAACGGCTGGATCATCGTCACCGGCTCCGGCCTGCCGAATCCGAGTTGCGATGTGGACGAATGTTTTCGCTTCCTAACCAAAATCAGCCGGCAGCTCGGCCAGGTTCAATTTTTTCACGCCGACCGGATTTTGCATCATCACGCCTGGGCGCGCGCGGAAAACGGAGCCGTCACGCGCGCGTATGCGTGGGCGGGCGAAACCATCTGGAACCAGGGCGCGAAAACGCCGGCGGAAATTGAGTTGAGCATGAAATGCTTCGGCTACGGCGACGACCCGAACGCGGATTCGTGGGCCGCGGTGGAATGGACGGCGGCGAACGTCGGCAAAGTTCCGCTGCTGGCGACGCGCTGGAGCCTCGATCCGGCGCGCATCAACGAGCGCGCTCGAAACCACGCCGACGGCATCGCGGGCGAATCGTCGCGGGTTAATTGAGTTGCGGTGGCAGAAGATTTGACGCAGAGTTCGGACAAACAAAAAGCAGCTTATGTCATTCAGCATTGATCTTGAACTCCAGAAGTTTCCGAAAACCGTCCAGCTCAAGGACGGCGCCAGGGCGGCGCTGCGCCCGCTGCGCCGCGACGACGAAAAGGAATTGCACCAGTTGTTTCTCGGCATCCCGGAACAGGAGCGGATGTTCATCAAGCACCGCGTGCAGGACATCGCGGTCGTCCGCGACTGGTGCCAGAACATTGACTACGGCCGCAACCTGCCGCTGGTCGGGCTGCTCGGCGGCAAAATCGCCGGCGTCGCCACGCTGCACCAGCAGCTCGGCGGCTGGCGGCGGCACATCGGGCGCGTGAGCGTGCTGGTGCATCCGCAATTCCGCGGGCGCGGCCTGGCCCGGACGCTCGTGGGCGAGATCGTGGACATCGCGCGGCGGGCGGGCCTGGAGAAGGTCGAGGCGGAATTCATCGGCGAACAGGCGGCCGGCATCAAAATGTTCGCGCTGCTCGATTTCCGGGAACTGCTCCGGCTGGAGGATTACGTCAAGGACATGCAGGCGATTTCGCACGACTACATCTTGATGGGGCTGGAATTGAAGACCGACGAGGAATACACGAGCGCCGGGGGATAGTTTTTAGTTTTGAATTTTGAGTTCAACTAAAAATTAAAAACTCAAAACTAAAAACTTGTGATGCCAGACGTTTGTCCCAACTGCGGCGCGGAAATTCCGCGCAACGCGAAAGTCTGTCCCGAATGCGGCTCCGACGAAAAGACCGGCTGGTCGGAAACTGCCTACGCCAGCGGTCTCGGATTGCCGGACGAGGAATTTGATTACAACGAGTTTGTGAAGGAGGAATTCGGCGTCGGCCAGCCCAAGCCTCACGGAATCAGTTGGTTTTGGTGGACGATTGCCGCGATTCTTGCCGGACTGCTCATGTTTTTATTCCTGCGCTGAAAACAAAAAGCCCGCTCTCGCGAGCGGGCCTTGAAAATTGTGAACCGTTTTACTTTGATTCCGGTTTGGCTTCGGGTTTTGCCTCCACCTTTGTTTCCGGCGCATTGGCATCCGCCGGCTTCGCTTCCCCGGCGGGAGCGGCTTCGGCTGGTGCCGGCGCAACCGGGGTAAAATCCACCCATTCCAAAATCGCGCGCGTCGCGGCGTCGCCCTGGCGCTGGTTCATTCTGATGATGCGCGTGTAGCCGCCGTTGCGTTCCTTGAACGCGGGCGCGATTTCCTTGAACAGGATTTTCGCCGCGTCCTCCTGATGCAGCCGCGCCACCGCGAGGCGACGGTCGTGGATGGTGCCGCTCTTGCCGAGCGTGACCATCTTTTCGGCGACGGAACGGGCGGCCTTGGCCTTGGCCAGGGTCGTCGTGACGCGCTTGTGTTCGATCAGGCTGCAAACAAGGTTGGCGAGCATCGCGTTGCGATGTTCCGATGTGCGGCCCAATTTGGCCGTGCGCTTCAAATGTCTCATGGCAATTCCTTACTCCGCCTTCGGCTCTTCCTTCGGCGCTTCGAGCAATCCCGGCTCAAAATTCATCCCGAGCGACAGGCCCAGGGCGGTCAGCTTGTCCTTGATCTCGTTCAGCGACTTCTTGCCGAAGTTGCGGTATTTGAGCATTTCCTGCTCGGTCTTTTGCGCCAACTGGCCGACGGTGGTGATGTTGGCGTTGTTCAGGCAGTTCGCGGCGCGGACGCTCAATTCGATTTCGTTGACGCTCATGTTGAGGAGCTTCTTCATCTTCGTCTTCTCCTCGTCCTGCTTGTCAACGGCCTCCTCGAATTCAATCGCGTTCTTGTCGTAAAGCGCAAACACGTCGAGATGCTTCTGGAGGACGACCGACGCCTGCGTGAGCGCGTCGTCGGGCGTGATGCGCCCGTCCGTCCAGATTTCCAGAATCAACTTGTCGTAGTCCGTGCGGTTGCCGACGCGCGCGGCTTCGACGCCGTAACGCACGCGGGTCACCGGGGAGAAAATCGAGTCAATCGCCACGACGCCGATGGCCTGGCCGGGCTTCTTGTTTTCGTCGCTCGGATAGAATCCGCGGCCGATTTTCACGGTCAATTCCATCTCGAACTTCCTTTTCTTGTCGAGCGTGCAGATGTGCTGGTCGGGATTGACCAGTTCCACGTTCTGGTTGAGCTGGATGTCGGCGGCGGTCACGGCGCCTTCCTTGTTCGCGGAAAGGAGCAGCACCTGCTCGTCGCGCGAGTGCGCCTTGAACTTGATTTTCTTCAGGTTCAAAACGATGTCGGTCACGTCCTCGACCACGCCGTCAATCGTGGCGAACTCGTGCATCGCGCCGTCCACCTTCAACGAGGTGATGGCCGCGCCTTCGAGCGACGAAAGCAGCACGCGGCGGAGCGAGTTGCCGATGGTGTGGCCGTAACCGGTTTCAAACGGGTCGGCGACAAATTTCGCGTAGGTTTCGGTTGCGGTGGATTCTTCCTTCTGCAACCGCTTGGGCATTTCAAAACGTCCGAGTCTGACTGGCATATTTTCCTTTCAACAATTTTAATCTGACTTTTCCGGCTGATTTATTCCCGGGCCGGAAAAATCCGTGTAATTGTTTTTGTTGTTTGCTGTTTATCGGGAATAAAATTCGACCACCGCCTGCTCGTTGGCAATCGGCTGGATTTCGTCGCGGGTCGGGATGCGCATGACCGTGCCCTTGAACTCTTCCTTGTTCAACGACAACCAGTCCGGCACCGCGCGGCTCGTGGAAACCTCCATGCCCTTGGTCGCAAGCTGGCGCGACACGCTGTTGTTCTTGACGACAATCACGTCGTTCACCTTCAGCGCATACGACGGGATGCTGACCTTGCGGCCCTTGACCGTGATGTGACCGTGCGAAACCATCTGGCGCGCGGCGGCGCGGGTGTTCGCGAAACCGAGATGAAAAACGACGTTGTCGAGGCGCGTCTCCAAAATCTGGAGCATCTGTTCGCCGGTGACGCCACGGCGGCGCAGGGCTTTTTCATAGACGCCGCGAAACTGCTTTTCCATCAAGCCGTAGAAATAGCGAAGCTTCTGCTTCTCGATCAGGCCGAGGCCGTAATCGGTGTGCTTGCGGCGGGATTTCGGGCCATGAACGCCCGGGCCGTAATTGCGGCGCTCCAGATATTTCGTCGGGCCGAAAATCGGAATTCCGAAACGGCGGCTGATGCGAACGCGGGGACCTGTGTAACGAGCCATAGAAATTTATGATTTACAATTTACGATTTCAGATTTTTTTACACGCGGCGTTTCTTGCGCGGGCGGCAGCCATTATGAGGCACCGGCGTCACGTCCTTGATCGCGCTGATGTCGAGGCCGATGGCCTGCAACGCGCGGATGGCGGATTCGCGGCCGGAGCCGGGACCCTTGACGCGGATTTCGACCTCCTTCATGCCGTGCGCCATCGCCTGACGGGCGGCGTCCTGCGCGACCTGCTGCGCGGCGTAAGCCGTGCTTTTGCGGGAACCCTTGAAACCGGCGCGACCGGCGGTGGACCAGCCGATGAGGTTGCCGTGCATATCGGTGATGGTGACCTGCGTGTTGTTGAAAGTGGCCAGAATGTTGGCGATGCCGGAAACAATGTTCTTGGCGTGCTTCGCCTTGATGATTTTCTTGCCGGCGGCGTCTTCGCCCAAGAGTTCGGCGGCGGTCAACACGACCGGCGCTTCGGGAGTCTTGGCGGCTTCACCCGCCGGCGCGGCGGGCGCTCCGGCTGGAGGCGCGGCTTTTTCCTTTTTCGCAGCCTTCTCGTCTGTGGGTTTTGCGGCCTTCTCGTCCGCCGGCTTGGCGTGCTTCTCGTCCGCCGCTTTCACCGCGGCTTCAGGCTTCGCTTCCTTCTCCTTTTTCGGAGCGGCGGGCTTTTTCTTTTCTTCAGACATATCGTTGTTCAATTTCAAATCTCAAATTTCAAATTTGAAATCCGTTTAATGGATGCCGGTCTTGGCATTCGGATTGCGCTGCACGCCGACGGTCTTGCGCGGCCCCTTGCGGGTGCGGGCGTTGGTCTGCGTGCGCTGGCCGCGCACGGGCAGTCCTCGCAAATGGCGGATGCCGCGATAGCATTTGATGCCCTGCAACCGCTTGAGGTCCA
>CAYYWB010000027.1:0-20257 GCA_964475285.1 uncultured Bifidobacteriaceae bacterium
AGAATGCGTTCAAAGATGCGATAGCTGCCGCCGTAGGTGTCATTGCCAGCCAGAATCTGGTCGCCGGGCTTGAGCACTTGCAACGCCGCCACGGTCGCCGCCGAGCCGGAGGAAAAGGCGAGGCCGTGTTTTCCGTTTTCCGCCAGCGCCAGCGCCGACTCCAACGCCTGCCGCGTGGGATTGATGCTGCGCGAATAATCGTATCCGAGCCGCGGCCGGCCGATGCCGTCCTGTTCGTAGGTTGAGGTTTGGTAAACTGGCACGCTCACCGCGCCGGTGCGCGGTTCGGGTGCCTGGCCATCGTGAATGGCAAGCGTTTCAAATTCCATACGTATCCTTATTAATGAGTGCGTTGATAAAGTCAAACCGGCTGATGAGACCGAACGGCGTTTTATCGCGCAGCACGACGATGGCCGGCGAGCCGCCCAGCAACAGGCGGTAGGCTTCCGCGATGTCGGTGTTCTCATCGAGCACCGGCAGCGGCTTGCCCATGACCGCGCGGATTTCCTGGTTGTTCAGGTCCACGCCGTCGTGCAGCGTTTTCATGATGGAAGCTTCATTCAGACTGCCGACGACCTGGTTGTTTTCGATCACCGGCAGTTGCGAAATGTTGTGCTGCTGGAAAAGCTGGATGGCGGATTTCAACTTGTCCTGCGGCTGCACGGAAATCAGCGGTGGCAGGACTTTTTTCTGGCCGAGCACTTGGGCGATTTTCACCGACCGCGTCACGCGATCCTGCCAGAAACCGTTTTCCCGCATCCATTCATCGGAGAAAATCTTGCTGATGTAATTCCGGCCCGTGTCGGGCAGCAGCACCACGATTTCGCGCGGCTGGGTCAGGCGCTGGGCATATTTGAGCGCCGCCGCCAAGGCCGTGCCCGACGAGCCGCCGGCCAGAATGCCTTCCTCGCGCGCCAGCCGCCGTGCGGTGTTGAACGATTCCTTGTCGCTCACGCGCACCATTTCGTCCACGACCTGCCGGTTGAATGTTTTTGGAATAAAATCCTCGCCGATGCCTTCGACCTTGTAGGAATGCGGCGCGTCGCCGGAGAGGATGGAACCTTCCGGATCAGCGCCGACGATGGTGATGCCCGGGTTGCGCTCCTTCAAATATCGCGCCGTGCCGGAAATCGTCCCGCCGGTGCCCATGCTGGCGACGAACACCTCCACGCGACCTTCGCTATCCGTCCAGATTTCCTGGCCGGTTGTCAGGTAATGCGCCAGCGGATTGTTCGGATTGCTGAATTGATCCGGCCGGAACGCGCCGGGGATTTCGCGCGCGAGCCGGTCGGCGACACCGTTGTAACTTTCCGGTGAATCCGGCGGCACGTTGGTGGCCGTGATGACGACTTCCGCGCCATAAGCGCGCAGCAAGCTGATTTTATCTGCGCTCATTTTGTCAGGCAAAACGACAATCAGGCGATAACCCTTCACCGCCGCGACCAGCGCCAGCCCGACGCCGGTATTGCCGGCGGTCGCTTCAACGATGGTGCCGCCGGGTTTGAGCAGCCCGGATTTTTCGGCGGCCTCCACCATTGCAACACCAACCCGGTCTTTCACGCTGCCGCCAGGATTCAGCGATTCGATCTTGGCGTAAATCGGCGAGGCGATGTCCGCGCCGATCCGCCGCAGCCGGATGAGCGGCGTGCGTCCAATTGCCTGTAAAATGTTTTCGAATCTGGCCATAAATTAAAAATTAAGTTCCATCGGCATCAGAGTTTCTGTCCAGACTGTAGAAGCCGCTGGTAATAAAAATTGCTCGTGTAAAGCGCGGCGGCGGGATTGTGGCCGAGCACGCGGTCCTTGGTGATAAGCGTCGTCACCGGCGCGTGGGAATTCTTGATGAACAACGAATCATGCCCGACGCACAATCCGACGATGACATTGAGATCCGTTTTCTGATCGTTGAGCAATTTCGCCTGCAGGATGGGATTGCAGATCGCCTCGTAAGAACCTTTCTTCACCTTCAATTCATCGGGAATGCCGATCTCTGTCTTGTCAACCGAACCTACTTTGCAGAGCACGGTGTAAGGTTCCAGCCCGTGCGCCTTCAGAACTTTGACAAAGATGCGCGTTTCCTGGATCAGGCCGATGCACGTCGCGATGCCGATGCGTTTCGCGCCGATGCGATTGGCGAAGGCGATGATTTCCTCCACGCGCGTCAGCTTGCCGTAGTAAGTGCCTTCGACTTCCGCCGCCGCGCGGGCGATGACGGCATCCCGGCCCTGGCCGCGATAATTTTTGGAAACACTCTCGACCACTTCACGATCCGCCGCTTCGGTCAGGCAGAAATCCGGGAAACTTTTATCATGACGGTAGCAGTTGAGCAGGCCGCAATCCGAGCAGGAGATGTCTGGTTTCTTTGGCATAATTAAAATGAAAGCGCTTTGACGAAAGTTTTCTCGAACGCCGGATCATTGGCCAGTTCGAGCACGCGCACCTGGCGCACGAGTTTTTTCAATTCCTCGCGCAACCGGCGGTTTAGCAGGAAGGCCCGCGCGCCGGTTTTGGACGTGTTGCCGACAAACTCCACGCGGTCTTTGAATTCGCGCGGCAGCAGGCCGAGATGAATCAGGCTGGCCGTGCGCAAATGAAAACCGAACGAACCGGCGATCAGCACGCGATCCACCTGCGCGGCGGTGAGCTGGTTGGCGCGCAGCATCAGCTCAATGCCGGCGCGAACGGCGGCCTTGGCCAGTTGCACTTGCCGCACGTCTTTCTGCGACAGATAAACCGGACCTGCGATGTGGAAAACCGGTTTGCCGTCGAGATGGCCAAACTGATTTTTCCACGAACGATCCGGCAGCGCGCCGTTGGTTTGAAAGCGCCCTTTTTTGTCCACGCCGCCATGTGCCGCCAGTTCGCCGACGATGTCCAGCAAACCGCTGCCGCACAATCCCACCGGCGCGGCGTTGGCGATGGTTTTAAGTTCAATGTCATTTCCGGCCAGCGAAACCAGTTCAATCGCGCCCCGGCTCGCCCTCATGCCACAGGCAATGTTCATGCCCTCGAACGCCGGGCCGGCGGCGGTGGAGGTCGCGGTCAGTTGACCATTCACCGCCAGCACCATTTCGCCGTTCGTGCCGATGTCCACAAACAGCGTCACGCCGCGCAACGTGGCCAGCTTCGCCGCGAGAATGCCGGACGTGATGTCCGCGCCGACGTAGGCCGACATGATCGGCGGCAGATAAATTTGCCCGTGCGGAGCGATGGCCAGACCGATGTCCGCCGCGCGCAACGATTCGCCGCATTGCAGCGCCGGCGTGTAGGGATATTTTCCGAGCGACGCCGGGTTTGTCCCGGTGGCCAGATGAAGCATGGTGGTGTTGCCGCTGAACACTGCTTCGTAAATGTTGTGGACAGAAATTTTGGCATCCGCCGCCGCCTCGCCGATGAGCCGGTTCAATTCCGCGATCAATTCGCCTTGCAGCAGTTGCAATCCTTCCGGCTGCGAACCGAGTTTGATGCGCGAGAGCACGTCCTGCGCGTGCCGCGCCTGCGGATTCAAGCTCGACGCCACGGCGATTTCACGTCCGTCGCGCAAATCAATCAGCGCCGCCACGAGCGTGGTCGTGCCGATGTCCACCGCCACGCCGAACAGCGCCCGCGTGGTGTCGCCCGGCTCGGCGGCCAGCAATGTTCCGCCCGCGTTCACGCGCGTCTGCGCGCTGGAAGCATCGAACGTCTTGGTGATCCAGGGATTCAATTCGACGGCGACGGCCTGGCCTTCGCTGAGAATTTTCAATTCGTCGTCGGCATCTTGCTCCGACTCGACCAGGAGATCGCCGTGAACCGTGCTCTGGCACGCCAGCGCCCAGCCTTCGGCGCGCTCCGTTTGCGTCAGCCAATCATGCGGCGCTTCCTTGAAGTTCTGGCGCTGCGCCGCCGGAATTTTCACCCGGCACTTGCCGCAGGTGCCGGTGCCATCGCACGGCGCGTCAATCAACACGTCCGCCTTTCGCGCGGCTTCGAGCAGGTTCGTTCCGTCGGCGACGGAAACGGTCTTGTTTTCAGGAATGAAATGAATGATCGCCATGGAACACGCCTTATTTCAAAATTTTCTGTAGGAAGATAACGTCGAGGATTTCCCCGAATTTCCGGCCGCATCGGCGCATCACACCGATGGCCGTAAAGCCGAGTTTCTGATGCAGCCGAACGCTAACCTCATTGCCCGATGTGATCCGGGAAATGACGGTGTAGAGATTTGTTTTTTCCGCCTCGGCCAGAATATATTCCGCCAAGGCGTGCCCGATGCCGCCGCCCCGATTCGCCGCATTGACGTAAAGCGAAAACTCCGCAGCGATTTCGTAGGCTTGTTTGTCGGACCAACGATTCAGTGCGGCATAGGCAACGACACGCCCGTCCAATTCCGCCACGGCGACAGGGAAGTCCTTGGTGCGATTGCGAAACCATTCCAATCGAGATTTGATCGTTTGTGCGTCGAGATCGAAGGTCGCAGTTGTGGTGCGGACGGCATCGTTATAGATCGCCGTGACGGCTGGCACGTCGGCTTCGGTGGCATGGCGCAAATGAAGTTTGTCTGGCATAAATTATTGTTTGTCAGGCTTGCTCCCCGGCTTTCTTCCACCGAAGAAAATAGCCTCCGGTGCGCTCGATCACCATGTCAGTCAATTTCCCGCAGATGGCGAAGAGGAGAATGCAGACAATGACAATGCCGGGGCGGCCGGTCATTTGCCCGTCATTCATGAGGAAGCCAATTCCCTTGCTTGCCCCCATGAGTTCAGCCGCCACGACAAACATCCAGCCAAGCCCCAGCCCGCCGCGCAGCCCCGTGAGATAGGCCGGCAGCGTGGCTGGCAATATCACGCGCCGGATGAGTTGAAAGCCGCTCAACCGGAACATTCGGCCCACCTCAACCAGCTTTGGATCAACATGCTGGATTCCGGTCATCAGATTCAGATAGACCGGAAAGAACACGCCGACGGCGATCAAGGTGATCTTTGAACCTTCCTGAATTCCAAGCCAGAGCAGGAAAAGCGGAACCCAAGCCATGGATGGGATGTTGCGCAGGGATTGCAAAAGCGGATCCATGAGTCGCCGGCACATTTGGCTATAGCCCGTCAAAGCCCCCAGCACGGTGGCCGCCACGGCTCCAATCGTGAATCCCGCCAGCACCCGTCCGGTGGTGATCAAGATATGGCCCGCCAAGTCACCCTGTCGGGCCATATCCAATCCAACCGACAAGATGGCCGTCGGAGCCGGAAGCCAATAGGGCGGGAAAACTCCCAGCCGCGCCAGGGCTTCCCACGCCAGCACGAGCAGGCCGGGAATGATGAATCCGATCAGTCTATTCACTTTACAGCTTCCGCCGCAAAGCGCGGCTCAATGAGTTCGTCCACGGTTTTGTTGACATCCACGTCGGCGCCGATGACGCTGTTTTTCTTGAGCACATCCCCCGCCGCGCCGATGGCTTTTTTCTGGTCTTCACCGATGCGTGAGTTGCTCAAGCCAGTGCGTTCGAGAACCTTGGCGGCCACCGCCTCGTCGAGTTTGGCCTGTGTCACCACGAGCGCCTTGAACTCGGTGGGATTGGCCAGCGCCCAAAGGCGGGCTTTCTCGTAGGCTTTGAGCACCCGCACGATCAGTTCGGGATGATCCTTGGTAAAATCCTCCCTCACGTTCAAAACGCCGTATGTGTTCAGGCTGGCGTTCCGATAAATGAACTTTGCGCCCGAATCCACCTCGGCCTGCGCCATCAATGGATCGAGACCCGCCCAAGCATCCACGTCGCCGCGCAACAATGCGTTCTTGCCATCCGCGTGCTGAAGGGCGACAAGCTCGATGTCTTTGATCGTCAGGCCGTTTTCATCCAAGGCGCGCGCCAGGAACACAAACGGATCGGTGCCGCGCGTTGCGGCGACCTTTTTCCCTTTCAAATCAGCCACCGATGTTATCTTGCTGTCCTTGCCCACCAACAGCGCCGTCCACTCCGGCTTGGAATAGACATAAACGGATTTTACCGGGTTTCCGTTGGCCCGCGAAATAAACGCAGCCACCCCGGCGGTCGAACCGAAGTCAACGCTTCGGCTGTTAAGATATTCGAGGGACTTATTGCTGCCCTGGCTGAACACCCATTCGACACTGACGCCATCTTTTGAAACGTCGTCTTCAAGGAACTTCTTTTCCTTGAGCACCAGGCTCAAAGGATTGTAGTAGGCATAATCGAGGACAATTTTGGAAGGATTCGTTTCCGCCTGGGCGGTTGACACGGCTGCGATGACAGCAACCAAAAACAGTTTTTTTATATTTTTCATTAGTTTCGTAATTGTTTGTTATTAAATTAAATTGGTTTCAGAATTCACGTTTTCACCCGCGTTCGAGCCAGGGTGGGGCCGGTTCTGCGAGCCGGTGCGGCGCAGAACCGGCTCGCTACAGCGAGGAACAAAATCATCAATCCAAATCCATGAAGCAGCGGTTTTCATCTATTCCTTTTCCAATGTTCCGGAGCCGTGCGCGCGCAAATGTTGCCAGGCCTTGTATTCAGGAACGTCGCTGTGCAAACGCTCCGCTTCCCGGAGATAAATCCGCAGGTCGGTGCGGCCATAAAGCTGGCGGTCGGCACCGACGCCACAGACCTTGGCGCAGGTGCCGCAAGGCCAGCGATTTTCCAACCGGAGCTGCTGATGCCGGGCCGTGCAGGCATCCTTGTCCATGTCCGCCATGAAATATCCTTTGACTCGAGTGAAGGCTTCGACCGGGCACAACCGCACACACATCCGGCATTGGTTGCAAAGCTCGCCCTTGATCAACGGATCGCCTGGAACCACCGCACTGGTGAAAATTGAAACCAGCCGCACTCGCGGACCATATTCCGGGGTCAACAGCAGGTGGTTGACACCAATGGTTCCCAACCCGGCAAATTTCCCGGCGACGACATGGCTGAACCCGGCCACCGGTTTGCGCCGAAGGATGTCAAGATTGCCATAACCGTCGCGGGGCAGGTAGATCGCGGCGGACCCAAGTTCATTGAGCCATGCCGCCAATCTCAAAGCCGCCTGATCCAGCGTCTGGTTGGCTGCATTATACATCTCCTGGTAATTGATGGACGGGGTGCTTTCAATGATTGGCAGCAACATCGGAATCCCCAGCACGATGACTGTTTTCGCTTCCGGCCAGATCGAGGTTGGCCAATAAGGCTCGGCCAGTTCACTGGATTCCCATCGCGAAACCGGGGCGAAGCCAACCAGATTTGCACCCAGCCTTCTCGCCTCGCGGGTGATGCGCTGTTTCAACGCCCGAGGGCTGATTTTTTTTCTTTTAGATGGCATAACTGAAGGCCCCTTCCGCCTGGGCGAAAAACTCGCGGTAGATTTGCCGGCGGAACCAGACAAAATCGTCGCTGTTGCGATCCCGCGGACGCGATAACTGGATGGCGTAATCCGTTCTGATGGTTCCGGGTCGGTTCGACATGACCAGAACCCGGTCGCTCAAGAAAATGGCTTCATCAATGTCATGAGTTACCAAAACTATTGTTGACTGTTCCGCATTCCAGATTTTAAGCAGCTCCTCCTGCATCTGGATTTTTGTAAAGGCATCCAGAGCGCCGAACGGCTCATCCATCAGCAGAATTTTTGGCCGGTTCACGATCGCTCGCGCGATGGCGGCCCGTTGGGCCATGCCTCCCGAAAGCTGACTCGGGAAGGCGGTGGCAAAGCCCTTCAATCCGACGAGATCAATATGCTCACGCACCAACTCCGCCTTTTCCGCCGACGGGCCACTCAAGCCAAACGCAATGTTTTCTTCCACGGTCAACCACGGGAAAAGCCGGGGTTCTTGAAATACAAGCCCCCGGTCCGTGCCGGGTCCGCCGACCGGTTGCCCGTCAGCCAGCACACTTCCGGCAAACGAATTTTCAAGACCGGCAATGATTCGGAGCAGCGTGCTTTTCCCACAACCGCTGCCGCCAACAATGCTCACAAACTCGCCAGGCGCGATCTCCAGATTGATTGACCTCAAAACCGGAACCCGGCGCGCCCCGAAAGCAAACTGCTTTTCAAGTTTGCTGATGCTTAACGCGGGTTGAAGTGAAGTCGGGATCATGGTTTTGCCGTTACTGGCCGTTTTTCACTTCGTCGGTCATGACGCGGATGGTTTCCAGCTTAGTGGACGTGCTGAGGCCGCATGCGGGCGAGATGATGTTGACGCCGTGCTTCACCAGGTTGCGGGTCATGCTCCGAATCTTTTCCGATTCGTTCCATTCGAGCGCGAACGTGCTGACATTGCCCATCGTGGTGATGTCGGGAAATTTCTCCTTCAAACCCGGCAGGCTCACCATCGCGTCGGTGCTGAGGGCGTCACAGCGCAATTGCGGCAGCAGATGCCAGACGCTTTTCAGGTCGCCGCAAATGTGGACGATGAACGGAAAACCGAGCGCATGAACGCGGTCCGCCAGTTGGTTCAGATAACGCACGGCAAATTTCTCGAACATGACCGGGCCGAGAATTTCGCCGGTGGCAGACGGATCGCCGACGGCAATGGCGGTCGCGCCCTGATCGGCCAGCAGCCGTTCCGCAAACGCGGTGAGCAGGTTGGTCACATAGTCGAGCAGCCGGTGCGCGCCGGTTGGATTTTTCCGCAGTTCCTTGTAAAACGTCAGCGGATCAACGATGGACGCAGCCGTGCTGACCGGGCCGGTGAGGCTGGCGATGACCGGCACGTCCGGATTCGCGCGGGCGATGCGATGCGCCGCATCAACGACGACCTCGATGCGCCCGGAACGGACGAGCCGGGCCACGTCGCGAAATTCCACCGCGCCGACGGACGGAAAAACTTCTCGGACAATCTTCGGTTCGCATTCCAGCGTGCCGTGGTTGATTTCGCTGCCAAGCAATTCCGCCTCGACGGTCATGCAGAACGGCACGCCGATGTTTTCAAAACCGGTGTGCGTGTGGATGTCCTGCGCCAGATCCGCCATGAGTTGCGGGTCAAAATGCGCCGCCGGCAGCGTGTGGCCGGTGGCGCGCATGATTTCGACAATGGCGGCGTTCATCATGCCGCCGGTGCAGATGACCGGCGGACGATCCACTGCTTCTTTGCGCAGCACGCGCAATAGACGTTTCTTTGGGGTAAATTCGTTCATGCGGTCAACTCCGTTTCCAATTCGTTTGCATTAACCGGCCAGGCGATTTCGCGCACGGCGTCAAGCATGGCATCAATGTTCGCAAAGGGGGTTTCCACCGGCAGGCTGCAACCGGAAGCGACGATCAAGCCTTTCGGATTGTCATACGCCTTGCGAACACAAGCCCGCACCGCTGCGCGCACCTGGGCCGGCGCGCCTTGCAGCATGATTTCCGCCGGCGGCACGTTGCCCATGAGCCGGACACGCTGGCCGACTTTCACTTTGGCGGCTTTCAGATCAGCGGCATTGTCAATCGAGAGGCAATCCGCGCCGGTGTCGGCCATCGCCTCCCAAATTGGCCCGGTTTTTCCGCAAATATGCAGCGTCACCGCGCGGCCACGGCCATGAATGAAATCCACCAGCCGTTTCAAATAGGGCTGGCCGAATTCCTTGAATTGTCGCGGGCTGATGACGGTCGTTGAGCACATTGCGTCCGTCAGGCTGGGCGTGCAGCCGGTGTCGAGAATGGCCCCGGCATAAACCAGCGCGCTTTGATACGCCACTTCGCAAAGCTGATGCACCGCTGCCGGATTTTTCAGCGTCAGGCGCACGAGGTTTTCCGTGCCGATCAGAAAAGACGCAGTGGTGAACGGACCGGTGAGCGCGCCCGTCACGGGAACTTCTTTGCCGACCGCCTGAAACGCGAGCTTCATCGCTTCGAGATGCTGCGGCAGGTTGCCGTCCTGGTGCGGATTCGCCGGCTGCAACGAAGCAATTTCTTCCACCGATGCGATTGCCGGCGCGGCGAGATAGGCGGTTTCGTCATCGGGATAATGAACCTTTGCGCCCATCGCCTCGGCCTGGGTGTAAAGGTCGGTGAAGATGCGGATGACATCATAGCCGAACCGGCGATAAGCGGCGACCTGCGCCTCCGCGATTAGCGGGCCGTTGCCGCGAAATTCCGAGACCTTGATGCCCAGCACCCGCGCCGCCGTGTTCCCGACAATCGGGACACAAGGTAGGCGATCCACCGGCTCGCCGCGTTGGTAGGCGGCAAACCGTTCAATCGGTGTCAGGCAGTCGCGGCTCATCAGGCAGCCACTCCGATGAGTTGTTTGACCAGTTTCACCGCCGCTGGCGCTCCAGCGGCGTAACCGTCCGCGCCGATGCGGTTGGCGAAGGATTGTGAAATCGGCCCGCCACCGACGATGACCTTGAAACGCTCGCGGACATTGGCCTTCTGGAGCAGCTTGATGACCTCGGCCATGCCGTCCATCGTCGTGGTCATCAAAGTCGAAAGCGCAATAACGCTGGCTTGGGCTTTGACCGCTTCGTCCACGAAACGCTGCGGCGGGATGTCGCGGCCCAAATCCACGATCTCAAAACCGGAGGCTTCGAGCATAATTTTTACCAGGTTCTTGCCGATGTCATGCGTGTCGCCCTCGACCACGCCGATGACGATCTTGTGGCGGATTTGGTTTTCCGCGTGTTTCAGGTGCGGGCGCAGAATGTCCAGTCCAGCATACATCGCGTCGGAACACAGGAGCAGTTCGGGGATGAAATACTCCTCGGTCTCGAAAAATTTTCCGGCGCGGTTCATGCCGTCAACCAATCCGTGCTCAATGGCGGCCAAGGCGTCAATGCCATGGTCCACAGCCTGGATGGAGAGTTGGCGGGTTTGATCTTCGTCCATGCCGACGACAGCGTCGGAAAGGGCGCGGAAGAGAGTTTCAGTTTGGTTTGACATAAATTTTTAAGTGGATGGAATGGAATTGGTGTAGACGGATGTGGTGCGCACGTCGGAACCGCTCCAGGAGTAAATGGCCACCAGTGGTTCGGCGTGGGTTTGCATGGCGTGGACGGCCTGCGAAGGATGAAGAATGAATGTGCCCGGCGGATGGTCGCGCGACACTCCGTCCAACGTCCAAGTTGCAGTCCCAGCCACCACGTGGTAAAGCTCGATGGCTGGATGGCGATGAGCTGGATACAATATTTCCGGGCCGATCAAAGTCAGACCGAGGCAGACATTGTCGCTGCGAAACGGCGCTGCCGGGCCGATGATTTCGGCGAACGCAATGTTTTGTCCCAGATCGGGGGTGTCGTCGCGCGTCGGATAGCTATAACGCCACGGAAGGAAGCGAATCACCGGACCAATCGCGTCCAGCAGCGCGGCCGTGGACTCGTTTCCCGCCTGAAGCGCGGCCTTGATGTGACGAGTTGCCGCATGAGTGTTTTTCGGAAACTCGCCCGTAAGCGCAGGCAGCGGTTCCAACAGTGAAACAACCTTCTGAATCTCACGACCCACAGCATCATCCGCCGATTTGTGCCGCTCAAACGTGGCCTTGATGGAGGCAATGAGCGAAAGAACGGAGGATGATCTGGTCGCGGGCATGGTGTTAGATCAATTCGGATTTTAGAACGGCGACCGTGTGGCCGATGCGCTCGCCTTTTTTCAGAGCTTCATAGGCGTTGATGGCGTCAAGGCGTTTGGGCAACAGCGACCATTCGATTTCAAGGGCATTTTTGCCGGAGACGCTGATATCAATTGAGGTGAAAGTTTTTTCGAGCACATCGGCGCGGTAAAAGTAGAACGGCCCAAATCCCTCCTCTTGTTTGTTAGCATGATCACGGATGACCTCTTTTGGATCGGCCTGGACCTTCCAAGTGTAGGTCAGGAACGCCGAGGAATATCCAGCCAGTTTTCCCAAAGCAAGAAACACCTCCAGCGGAACCCTGGCTCCGAGCGTCGAGAGCACCGCGCCGCCGGGAAGCAAAAATTCCTTTGCCTGCAACAGCGCCAGATAGTGGAGGTCGAGCATCTGGTTTTTAACCAGTTCGGGCAGCTTCTCCTTTCGCGGTGCCAGGTGAGTTGAACTTTTTTGGTCGGCGGCGATCTCGCTGGCGCTGCGCACCGGGACGTTGGGCAGATTCTCGTAGATCAAATCATAACGGGCCTTGAAAGGACGGAGCGGTTCGAGCAGGTCGCCGTAGCCTGCCTCAATCACCAGCGGGTGCGCTGGCAGATGATTGCGCGAGACATTATCGGCGGCGGTGGCAACCACATCTTCATGCACATCCGTCAAGCCGACGTGACTGGCGCCAAGGATTTCAACCGCCGAAAGCACGTCCAGTCCCGACCCAGTTCCTATGGAACAAAAAGAGCCGATGGGCGCATCCTTTCGTTGACGACGAAAGAGCTTGAAGGCGGGCGCGGCCACATGAGCCACCCAGTCGCTCTGCAAATCGTCAATTCTCGGGGAATAGGAATGGCTGGACAACGCGATGGAAAGGCGTTGCTTGATCCGCTCCGGTTTGCCAACCGCCAAATAATGTTCCGTCGGCACATCAATAGTCGCAAAAGGTTGGCTCGCGGCGGACGAGTCGGGCTGGCTGGTGGTTGTTTGTGTCGGCATGGTGATTTACGCGTGGTTAATGGATGCTCCCCAGCGCCTGGTCAAAATCAGCGATAATGTCCTCGGCGTCCTCGATTCCGACGGAGACGCGGATCATGTCCGGAGTGATGCCTGCGTCGAGTTGCTGCTGGCGGGTCATTTGGGCGTGCGTGCTGGTGCCTGGATGCAACACGCTGGTGCGGGCATCGCCGATGTGAACGACGAGCGCGGCGACCTTGAGGTTTTTGACGAAGGTTCTGGCCGCCTGAATGTTGCCTTTGATGCCAAAGGTGAGAATGCCGCTGGCCAAATTCCGGCGGAAATACCTGTGGATGCGGGCGCGGTTGGGATTACCTTCGAGGCCGGGATACACGACCCAGTTGACCCGGCGATGACGTTTGAGAAATTGGGCCAGGGCCAGCGCATTTTTGCTGTGCTGTTCCATGCGCAGATGCAGCGTCTCCGATCCCAGGTTGATTAGAAACGCATTGAACGGGCTGAGGCAGACGCCGAAATCGCGCAGAAGCTGGGCGCGGGCCTTGGCGGCGTAGGGAAACTTCGGGAATGATTCGACGTAGCGCACGCCGTGGTAGGCCGGATCCGGCTCGGTCAGTTCGGGAAACTTGCCGTTGGTCCAGTCGTAATTGCCGCCGTCAATCAACACGCCACCCAGGCTCGTCGCGTGGCCGTCAATGTATTTGGTGGCCGAATGGACAATGACGTTCGCGCCAAGCTGAAACGGGTTGCACAGGTAAGGCGTGGCCAACGTGTTGTCCACGATAAATGGCACGTCGTTCTTGCGGCCCAGCCGGGCGAACTTGGCGAAATCCAAAATGCCCAGCGCCGGGTTGCCGATGGTTTCGGTGAACAGCACCTTGGTGTTCGGCTGAAACGCCTTTTGCAGCTCCCGCTCCGGCGCTTCGGGGTCCACGAACGTGACTTGAAGTCCGTATTTTTTCAGCGTGATGCCGAACAGTGTGTAGGAACCGCCATAAACATTGGAGGCGGACACGATGTGGTCGCCGGCATGGCAAAGATTTGTGACGGACAACAGCGTGGCGGCCTGCCCGGAGGAGAGTCCCACGGCGGCAGTTCCACCTTCGAGTTGCGTGATTTTTTGTTCCAGCGCCGCGACTGTCGGATTGCCGGTGCGGGTGTATTTGTATCCGGCTTCCTTCAACGCAAACAAGCGTTCGACCTGATCCAAATCTTCGTATTTGTAAGTCGTGGATTGGGAGATGGGCAGGATGCGGGGTTCGCCAACTTTGGGAGTGTAACCCGCCTGAAGGCAAATAGTGCCCTTGCCCCAGTTTGCGGGCTTTTCGGCTGCTGCTTTTTTGATTTTTGTTTTGCTCATTTGAAAAACGATTTCTGCGTCACAGTGGATACGCGTGCGCGGTTTCAACCATGCTTTTCACATTTTCAATCGGCACACTCGGAGGGATGTCGCAACCGGGCATGAGAATGTAACCGCCGGTCGCGCCGGCCTTGCCAATGGCCTCGCGACTGGCGGCGGCCACGCCCTGAACGGTCTCTTTCTGCATGATGGTCACGGGATTCAAATTGCCCGCGAAGGCGATTTTTCCATCCAGAATGCGGCGCGCATCCGTGAGGCTGACCTTGTAATCAACCGACATGATTTGCGCGCCAGCCTCGGGAATGCGATCCAGCCGATTGGTCGTGTTGCCGCAGATGTGAACCGTCACCCAGACGCCGCGCGCGCGAATTTTTTCGGCAACCCGTTTGAGATAGGGGAATGAAAATTCGATGAACTGGTCGCGCGAGATCAGGTCGCCTGAAGCCGTCGGGTCGGCCAGCGAGATCATCGAAACGCCGGCGTCAATGAACGGTTCCAAATAGTCGAAGCACAACTCGGTGGCGAATTCCATGACGGCATGAACCGCCGGCTTGTCCTTGCGGATATTGCGCATCAGATTTTCCACGCCGTAAGCCAGGCCGCCCAGGGTGAACGGCGCCCATTGGCTGGTGCCGACCACCGTTTTGTCGCCAATGGATTGAGAAAGAAGCCGGGCCGCTTCAATCAGCACGCGAATGCCTTCGTCTTCCTGAACGCGTTTGGTGACGATGCGCTCGGCGGTCCAGTTGCCGCGCAGCAGCGGTTCCTGGACATCCGGCGTGCCTTTGACGCGAAACTTGATACGACCGCCAATTCCCCGGATGGCAAGATTGTGATAGCCCGAACCGGGCCAGACGATGTCGCAGCCGACAATCTCGTTGACTTGGGCAATGATTTCGGCGATGCGCTGCGGGCCGGCGGCCAGCGCCTGTTCGAGCGTCAGTCCGTTTTGGTTCAGGTTCCAGGCACCCGCGGAAAGCAGCGACACAGGCAGGCGCGGCGTCTTTTCGAGCCGGATGACTTTCTGGATGATTTCTTTGGATGTCATGGCATTGCCTCAATTTTCACTTCACCCAAAACAGGGCGCGTCGCTTGATTTGTTCGAGCAATTCCATGCTTAACAGCACCACCGCGCCGGTGTAGAGAATGCCCGCGACCATGCGGGGATAATCGGCGTAATCAGCATAGAGCTGCACAAAGCGGCCCAGACCGGCGCTCGCGCCGAAAAGTTCCGCCACCGTCAGCATGATGAACGAAAACACCAGGCCGACGCTCATGCCGGAAAAAATGTGCGGCAGCGACGCCGGAAAAACGATGCGCCAAAGATATTCCGCTCGTTTCAAGCCGAGAATGCGGGCGTTGTCGCGATAGCGTTGCGGCAGCGATGCCGCGCCGGCGGCGGTGTTCAAAAAGACCGGCCAGAACGCACCAATGAAAACCACGAAACCCGCCGCCGTCCGGAACGTCGGCAGCAGCGCGATGGCGTAGGGAATGTAAATCGTCGGCGGCACGGGCGAGGCGAATCGCGCGAACGGCGAAAACATCCGGCTCAACCACGCCGTCGTCCCGACCAGCAATCCCCAGACAATGCCCGTCGCCACCGCCAGCAGGTAGCCGGGCGCCAAAATGATGAACGACGACCAGGTGCCTTTGAGCAGTTCCGGCAGCGATGCCCGCAACGCCTTCGAAGTCACCAACGGCGAGGGGAATAGATACGCCCCCTTGAAATGGAACGTGCTGATCACTTGCCAGATCAACAGCAGCGCCAGCAGGAACAAAACGCCTTCCTTGCCCGACAATCGCCACCAGTTGCTTCTCCGGGGCCGGGCTGCGGGCGCGGATTTAACCGCCGTCTTGTTCGACAGCGGTTTCGACAGAGGTTGCGCGGCTGCCAGCTTTGTGGCGAAGCTGGGTTGTGGCTCAATAGTATTTGCCTTCATTTCAAATTCCTTCCGCGTCGCCGCTGACCACCGATTCGGCTTCGATGCGCTGCAAGGTGTCCTGCCGGAAACGCTCGGCGATCTGCTCCTGGAGCGTTTGAAATTCCGGCGAACCGGTCAGGGCGCGGCGCAAACGCGGTCGCGCAAACGGCACGCGCAGTTCCTGAATGATTCTGCCCGGCGACGAGCCGAGCATGACAATGCGATCCGCCAGATAAATGGCCTCTTCGATGTCGTGCGTGACGAAGACCACCGTTTTTTTGGGATTTGCGTTTGACCAAACATTGAGCACCAAGTCTTGCAATTTGGCGCGGTTCACGGGGTCCAGCGCGCCAAAGGGTTCGTCCATCAGCAACACCGGCGACCCCAGCGCCAACGCGCGGGCAATGGCAACCCGTTGCTGCATGCCGCCGGAAAGTTCAAAGGGATGCTTTCGCGCGGCGTCAGCCAGACCGACCATTTCCAGAAATTCTTCGGCCAGATTCAATCGCCATTTCTTGCCGGTTTCAGGATGCGACTTGGCCAGGGCAAGCGTGATGTTGTTGACCAGGCTCATCCATGGAAAAAGCGAGTAATCCTGAAAAACCACCCCGCGTTCCAGCGACGGCCCGGTGATGGGCTGGCCTTTCCATGAAAGATTCCCCGACGAAAATGTCTCCAATCCGGCCAGCAGGCGCAGGAGCGTGGTTTTGCCGCAGCCGCTCGGGCCGAGCAGGCAGACAAACTCACCTTCCATGATCGCAAGATTGATGTCGAGCAGAACGGGCGTTCCATTGTAGGCAAAGCGGAGGGACTCCACCTTGAGGCCGGAGCCTGGGGCAGAATTCGTTGATCGAATATCCAATGCGGTCATAATTGCGGGATTGGCGAATCGGAAGCCGCCGCAGCGAGAACCCTCTCGCCACGGCGGCTTTGGGAACCAGCCAACCAAATTTTACTGAACGCAGCAATCCGGTGTTTCAAGACCGACGGAGGCGAAACCGATTTCCTGCACTTCTTGCTTGAGCGCCGCTGTCTTGGCCGCCAACGAGTCGCGCTGGGCGAAGATTTCCAGGCGCTTCTTCCAGAACTCGTCGTTGGGATTTTCCTTGGCCAGACTGTTCAAGGCTTTTTCATAGACTTTAGTGTCAATGAATTTGGTGATGTCCTTGTCGGACTGGATAAAATCGCTCTTGAGCATGATCTTCCAAAACCGGACGATGCCGGTCACGTTGGGGTCTGAAGTTTGGTCAAGGTAGCCTTTGTAATAGGCCTGCTCGATCAATGCCCGATCCAGCTTCAGATACTTGCTGATGTCATCCAGGGTTTTCTCATGGTTGTCATTGGCAAACTTCTCCGCCCGCAGAATGGCGCGTATGAAGTGCTCCCAGACTTCCGGCCGCCGCTGGAGATCATCCGCGTTGACTGTCAGGCGGCAGCAGGGATGTCCCGGCTGCAACGTGCGGCTGCGGATGATGACTTTGAGACCTTGAGCTTCAGCGGTCACATCATTCGGCCCCCAAGTGACCCCTGCATCCACCTGCCCGGACTTGACCGCCTCCAGCACGGCGGGCGGGTTCTTCAATTCGAAGATTTGCACGTCGGTTTTCCAGTTCAAGCCGGCATCATCCAGCGCGCCGCGCAACACGGCATCGCCGGTCGCCAGACGGACCGTGGCGATCTTTTTGCCTTTCAAATCAGGGATGGTCTTGATGGTTTTGGCGTTTTCCGCCGTGGTAATGATGGCTGCATCCTCGCCCATGACGCCGCCAATGATGCGGATGTCCGCGCCTTGGGCGACATGCACGAGCGGAGCCGTGGTGCCAAACGCGCCCAGATCAAGCTTGCCAGCCCGCAACGCGGCCAAGCCGTCCGCCGAGTTGGCGAATTCCACCAACTCGACGTCCAAGCCTTCCGCCTTGAAAAACCCCTCCTCCTTGGCGATGAAGAATTTGGCGTGTCCCGTTACAGGCAGATGACCGACCTTGAGAGAAATAAGATTGGTGTCCGCCGCCAGGGCCGTTCCGGCGACTTGCATCGCCACAGCCAGCCCAACCAGCTTTTGATAACCGAATAATCGAGAGTTAATTTTCATAGTTTTTGATTTGTCAGTATTGTTGGCAATCCGAGTTGCCGTTGGTTGTGTGGATGAAGATCAGAACTTGAATGCCAGACCGAGGGTAACCAGTTGGTGATCAAATTCACGGGGCGCCACCGTTGCGGCAGAAAGACCATCCTGTCCGTTTCGTCCCAGATCATAGGCATACGCCAGGTTCGCGCTGAAATTGGCGTTGAAGGCATATTGCACTCCGGCTGAAACAGTGTAGAACAAGTCATTGCGGGTATTTGTGGTTCCAACAATGTGTCCAGGTGTGCTGCCAGCGCCGGCAGCCAAGCCGCTGGTGTAATCGGAACCGAGCAAGCGACCTTCGAGGTTTGCGGACAGCTTGTCGTTGAACTTGTGCTTGTAATTCAGGTCATAGGTGCTGTCGAAATAGGGCACTTTGCCAGTGCTCGAAACCCACTGCCACTGGCGATAGTTGAACGAGATGGTGTCCTGTTTGGAAAGCGTTGCTGTCAGAGCTGCCTCGCCGTAATAGGTAGTTGGATTGTAGTTACTTACCGGCGCGGAGTTGTCATAATTGCGGAAGTCCGGGCCACCCTGGAGTTTTACGTCCAGCCAGCTAAAAAGCTTGCCTTCAAGTCCGAGCAACACGCGCTGATAATCGCTGGTTGAACTCTGGGCATAGGGGTCAACGGCCAAGGCGTATGCCTGCTGATATTGATGCCCATATCGGTAGCCCAGTGTCACGGCCAGATCCTTCTTCAACTTATAGCCCACATCGGCACCACCATTGACGTCGTAACGATCCGCATAGTTCTGGTAACCGGGACCAGCAACTGCGGCGGCGAGTTGTTTAGTATCCAGATCATAATAGAGCAGCGAAGCTGTTGGCCGCACAAACCAGTTTTCCTGGTCATACTTTAGAGTGACGGTATTGCGTTCCTGAAATTGCTCCCGCCGTTCGCGCAGAGTGCCCGTGCCGTAAGCACTCAAGCCGGCCGAATAATTTGCGCCGTATTTGCTGCCATTAATGTAGTTCAAGCCGTTATCGAGGTTGAGCGAAAAGTCACCCGACTGGACTTTGACCGCTGTGGCAATGCGGTGGGCATTGTAGCTTTCCGAGGGAGCGTCATGGTAGGTGACAAAATCCGGAGCATATCCAAAAGTCAGCGCTTGCAGAACTTTCTGATCTCCAAGCAACGGGGCAAAATTGAAACCCAATTTGGGCGATACGGTGGTAACCCAAGACGGATGATTCTTCAGCGCCTCGACACCTCCTACCGGTGTAGTGTAGCTCGTCGGAGCAATTCCTGAAAAATACACATTGTCGTCGTAGCTTTCTTTCACTCCGATGGACAAGTCGGTCAGCCAGGCCGGCTTTTGGAGCGTCGTTGGTGCAACGGGTGCAGCGGTTGCGTTGATAGAATCGGCCGCGCTGCCGGTGCTGACGAAAAGCGGTCCGCAAATTGCGGCGATACCCAAAAGGGTTGTTTTCGAGAGGCGATACCTGCGGCTGGAATTGGCAGAAGAGGCAAAACGATCACCGCCCCCATTCCGATAAATGGAATCTATTGCTTCCCGAAGAAGTTCGTGTTTAGTGTTGTTTACGGGTGAGTCGGCGGAAAACTCGCCGCCGCGTGACTGAATAGGTTTCATGTTTATTTTGTTTGTCGTTGTTCATGATCACCTCCAGCCGCCCGGTCGGTTTACATATTTGATTGCTGTTTTACGTTTCTTGCATGTTTGTTCGTCGTCCAGTGGTCTGTTTCGACCCGGAAGAGCTTGCTCTTCACAAATTTCACAAATGAGCGGTCGGCATAACGACCCAATCGCTCGTTATAACAATTAAAAACAACAACCAACTTGCACCGGCAATGTTGCGTTATTGTTTATAATAACGACCAAGATAATAGCGATTAGGCTGAATCTGTCAACCAACATATTGAATAATCTAAACTTTTCACTATGCCTAATCTTAAACATTAAACATCTTGTTCTCTGTTGTTCTGGCTGGTAATAGTCTCCATCTGATAGAACACCCGGCGCTTTGACTGGCCAGCTTTCCTGCGGGCACTCGGAAACCGGCCAGACAAATCGCCTCAAATGAAACCTAGACGGTCACGCACTCACCGGTCGTTCTAAAACCGCGCTCAACTCCGCCGTCGTCCGTTCATGCCACTCCCGACCTGCTCCGTTTCGCTGCCGGTTTCAGAACGCCCGTTCAGTGCGCCCATCATCATTCCAATTTGATACGTTCAGCCGAACGCGATTCTGACGGCATTCTGAAACTTGAAAGCCTTAATTTTTTCGAGACACCATCCCCTAAGCTCTGGCTTGAGGAAAAATCCACGGCAAAACCGGAGCGGCAAAAAGCGACAAAAGGCGGCAATGAACTTGTCGCAATATGACGCCTTTTGTCGCTGGCAATTTGCCGCTAGTTGTCGC
>CAYYWB010000028.1:0-20087 GCA_964475285.1 uncultured Bifidobacteriaceae bacterium
CAGATTCAATCCGCGCGATTGATCTGGAATTGTCTTCTCACGCAAAGACGCGAAACAGACTGGAAAAAAGTTCTCGCAAACCGGCGGAACAGGAAGACAATCACGAAAATAATGAACAATAAACCACAACGTCGCCATGAAACTGCTTTCTAAATACCATAAGCAATGCAAATACTTTATTCTGCCAGTAAAATCAGATTGCATTTTCAATGCAAAATCATCATTGTTTGCCTGTGGCTCAAGATTGAGGATCAGAGATCATGTGGGAAAGGTCAGTTTATGCCAAAAACAAATTTGTTCACCTTCAACAAAATCCGTGAAGCAGTTTCAAAAACCGCCGCGAGCCGCAATTCCCGCCCGTGGCGGATGTTTTTCCCAGCCGTGCTTGGCCTGCTGCTCGGCGTTGGCGCGTCGCCGGTGTTTGCCGGCGGGCCTCCCACGCCCTCCGCGCCGGCGAACCTGCGCGTGGACGATGTCAGCGCGCCGGTGGGCACGGAGGCCGTGCCGTATTTCGGCTGGCTCGACAACGACGCCAACGCCAATGAAATCCAGACTTCTTACGAAATCCTCGTGGCCACCAATGCGGCGGACCTCGCCGCCAACTTTGGCGACGTTTGGGACAGCGGGCAGGTTGCAGGCAGTTCAGAGAACCATATCGTGTATGCGGGCGCGCCGCTCACTTCGGACACGCAGTATTATTGGCAGGTCCGCACCTGGAACCGGGAGGGCAACGCCGGCCCGTATTCGACCAACAGCACATTTGAAGTCGGCCTGCTCTCCAACTCGGACTGGAGCGCGGCGTCATGGATTTGGCGCAACACCAGTGCCTCCGACGATTACACCTACTATCGCAAGTCCGCCAGCCTGCCCGCCGGGACAATTACGCGCGCGACGGTTTATGTGTCCAGCGTGCAAAAATACGCGTTGTATGTGAACGGGACGCTGGTGGGCAAAGGCCCGATTTACGCGTTTCCGCAGTATCAATTTTACAACGCCTACGACATTACGAGCCTGATCGCGCCCGGCGTGTCCAATGTGTTTGCGGTGTTCAACCACTGGTTCGGCGGCGGATCGGGGCGTGTGGCCGCCCAGCGCGGCATCTTGATGGAGGCGATCATTCATTACGCCGACGGCTCGAGCGTTGTGGTGGGCACCGATGGCACCTGGTTGCAGAGCCAGGCGACGAGCTGGGTCGCCGGCGAGCTTTCACGCGGCGGCTCCGGCACCGGCTACATCGAGGATATTGACGCGCGCAACCTCACGCCGACCTGGAACACGAACGGCTTCGACGATTCGGCGTGGGCCAACGCCGCGGTGTTTGGTCCCCAGCCCAATTCGACGTTTTCGGGCGTGCCCCTGCCCGACCTGACGCGCATTGTTGAGACGGTCATCACGCCAGTGTCGGTGACAAGTCTGGGCAACAACAGCTACATGGTGGATTTGGGCAAGCTGTATTCCGGCGTGCCGAGCATCCAGTTTTCGGGCGGCACCTCCGGCACGACGGTCGGCATGTTTGGCGGCTTCGCGCTCAATTCCGGAGGCACGATTGACCCCAATCAAAACCAGACCGTCAACATGAGTTATTTCACCGTGCTCAACGGCTCCAGCTTTACCTATCAGGCGGCCGAGTATGAAACAATGCGTTATTTTGAAATCACCAATTCGCCGATGCCCGTGACGACGGCCAACTTCTCGTTCATCGAGCGCAACAGCCGGATGGACGACGCGTCCTCGTCTTTCACTTCGCCCAATACCACGCTCAACGCCGTGTGGGGCTTGATGAAACAAACGCTGCCGATAGACGCGCAGGAGGAGTTCATAGACTCGATGCGCCAGAAGGGCGGCTTTCTGGGCGACGGCTACCAGGAAAGCCTCGCCGCGATGCAGGTGGAGGACGAGCGCGTGCTCACGCGCAGCCGGTTGAACGAGTTCATCGAGTCCATGGTCGAGTTCTGGAGCAATGGCGCCGATATTGGCCGGGTCAACGCCTGCTATCCCGATGACAACAACGCGCGGGACATTCCCGATTACACGCAGATGTATATGGATTGGGTGTGGGAGTATTATTTGCAGACTGGCGACATCGCCTTCCTCAATACGAACTACACCCAGTTGACCAACATCGCCCAGTATGTCAACCGCGACTTGAACCCGGCCAACGGCCTGATCACCCGGCTCTATGGCGGCACCTCCAGCAGCTATACCAACGGCATCATAGATTGGCCGCCGGACATGCAATTCAACTATGATTTGAACACCGTCCGCAGTCCCGGCAACACCGCCACCGTCATTGACGGCTGGGCGTGGGAGGACTACGACATCATGTCGCGCATCGCCAGCGAGGTTGGCAACACGGCGGACAGCGCCACCTACCGCGCGATGGCCAATGCCCTGCAGGCCGCAATGAACACCAACCTGATCAACTCCGCCGGCGTCTATATTGACGGCCTCGAACCCGACACCTCGCAAAGCGCGCACGCTTCGCAGCACGCCAACGCCTTCCCGCTCTCGCTCAACATCGTGCCGGCGGCGCAGGTGCCGGCCGTCACTTCTTTGGTGGTGAGCAGCAACATGAGCGTGAGCATGCTGGGCATCATTCAGGTCGTGCGCGCGCTGGGCGAGGCCAATCAGGGGCCGGCATTGCTCAATCTTTACACCAACGCGAACCAGTATGGCTGGGCGCAGATCCTTTCGTTCAACGGGACGGCGACGTGGGAATCGTGGACGGCCAACACCGACGGCAACAGCGAGTCGCACGGCTGGGGCGCGGTGGGGCTGGATGGCTATGTGCGCTACATTTTGGGCATCAAGCCGCTGACGGCCCAGTTTGATCAGGTGCAAATCATGCCGCTGGATTTCGGCAACAACCTTTCCACGGCCAGCGGGACGGTGACGACCGACCGCGGGGCCATCAGTGTGGAGTGGGACCGCAGCGCGACGCTGTATCATCTTGCCGTCACGATACCCGACAACGTGACCGCCACAATTTATGTGCCGCAGACGGAACTCACGGATACAACCGTCACCGTGGACGGCGTCAACGTCACCGGCACGCTGACCAACTTGGACGGCACACCCAACGGCTACCTCGGTGTTTCCGGCATCGGTTCGGGCACGCACAACATTCAACGCGTCATCCAAACGCTGCCGGTGGCCGCCTTCAGCGGCACGCCGACCAACGGGATCGCGCCGTTGAAGGTGACCTTTGCGAATCTTTCGATCAATGCCACGAATTTTGTCTGGAATTTCGGTGACGGCAACAAGTTCAACACCACTTCCAACACCAACGTGACAGACACCTACACGGGCGCGGGCAGTTACACCGTCATCCTGACGGCAACCGGCCTTGGTGTCACCAACTCGCTGACCAACACGGCCTACATCGTGGTGACAAACCCGCCTCCAGTTCATAGCATCGCCAATGCGGATAATGGCGGCAATCTTACTGCTGGTGCATCGTGGGTTGGCGGCGTGGCACCGGGATCGGGTGATGTTGCGGTTTTCGATTCAACTATAACCAGTGCCAACCCGGCCTATGCGACCAACGTGCTGGGTGCCGACACGGCCTGGGGCGAAATTCAAATTTTGAATCCGGCCGTGCCCATTCAAATCAGCGCGGGAAACACCCTGACCTTGAATGGAGTAAATTCATCGGGGATTGACATGAGCCAGGCGGCAAACGCGCTGACGTTAAACTGTCCGGTGGCATTGGGCGCCAACCAGACCTGGCTGGTGGCCAACGGCCAGACACTCAATGTCAACGGCGTTGTTTCGGGCAGTTCCATGCTGACCATTAATGACGGAAGCGCCGCCAATGGTGGGAGCGTCATCTTCGGCACGCAGGCCAATACCTACACCGGCGGCACGGTAATTAACGGCGGGATTGTGCAACTGGGGAATTCCGCAAGTTTGGGCACCGGAGCCATAACGGACAATGGAGGCACCATGTCTGTTCCAGCCGGCACAACCATCAACAACTCGTTATTCTTTACCGGCACATCCGTAATCAACTTAAACGGCGGCGGAGGTGGCAACAATTCCTGGCCCGGATCATGGTCGGGCAACGGCACCATTATCATCAGCAACATGGATGTTGTGGGAACGACCCTGACAATGGGAGGTGCAGACTCCAACTCAACGATGAATAATTTTACCGGCAAGATTATCGTCGCCTCGATGAACAGCGGCGGTCTTGCTTCCCAGGGCACCCTGCGGTTTAACAGCGGAACAAGCACCTATAATGCCGGCAATGCCAGCGCGAGTTTCAACCTCGGCACGAACGTGAACGATGCCGTCTTTTTGACCAGCCGCGCTGGCGGGACGATCAATCTCGGAGAATTGATCGGCGGCCCGTCAACCGTTCTGTTGGGTTCAAGGACCACTGCTGGCACCACCATCTGGAGCGTTGGCGGACTTAACACCTCCACCACCTTTGCCGGATCCATTTCCAATTATTCGACCACCGAGATTGCGGCGCTGACGAAGGTTGGCACCGGCACGCTGACCTTGACCTGCGCAAACACTTACAGCGGCGGCACCACCGTCAACGGCGGGACGTTGCTCGTCAACAACACGACCGGCAGCGGCACGGGTTCGGGCAGTGTGACGGTGAACAGCGGGGCGGCTTTGGGCGGCACGGGGACGATTTCGGGCAATGTCAATTGGGAGTCGGGTTCGGCGGCTCTCTTCACCGCCGGTTCCCCGCTCACCGTTGGCGGGGTCGCCTTGGACAATAATACGGTGACGGTCAATGTTCCCGGTGTCACGCCGCTGGGGGTTGGCAGCTACACGCTGATGAATTACACTTTGGCAGGCAGCACTGGTTCTTTTGCCACGGGCACGCCCTCCTTCACCGGCGCCGGGTTTGCCAACGGGACAACGCAATCCATTTCAACCAGCGGCGGCAGTGTGATTCTCACTGTCAACCCCGGCCCGGCGAGCAAGCTGGTGTTCACGACGCAGCCGGGCACGACGATGGCGGGATCGTCAATCAGCCCGGCGGTGGTGGTGACGGTGGAGGACACCTACGGCAACACGGTGACGAGTTTCAACGGCGTCGTGACGATCGGGAGCGGGACGACCAGTTTCACCGGCGGGACGCTTTCGGTGAACGCGGTGGCGGGCGTGGCGACCTTCAGCGCGATCAATCCGACGACGGCGGGCAGCGCCAATACATTGTATGCCAACGGGGACAGCCTGCCGCAAGCAACTTCAGGCACATTCACGGTCAACTCGACGACGGCGAGCAAGCTGGTGTTCACGACGCAGCCGGGCACGACGGTGGCGGGATCGTCAATCAGCCCGGCGGTGGTGGTGACGGTGGAGGACACCTATGGCAACACGGTGACGAGTTTCAACGGCGTCGTGACGATCGGGAGCGGGACGACCAGTTTCACCGGCGGGACACTTTCGGTGAACGCGGTGGCGGGCGTGGCGACGTTCAGCGCGATCAATCCGACGACGGCGGGCAGCGCCAATACGTTGTATGCCAACGGGGACAGCCTGCCGCAAGTCACCTCAAGCCCGTTCACCGTGTTGTCCGTCGGGCAGGCGCAGAACATTTACAAAGCCGCCACGGCGACGATGAGCGCCTCCACTGACTGGACCACCACTCCGGGCGGCAGCACCGGCATCGCTCCGTCGGCCAGTTACGTTGGTGAGTTTGGCGGCACACCCACGCAGGCCAACTTGTCCGGCATGGCTCTGGGCGGAGCCGTGAGTCTGGCGGGCCTTCAACTCGATAACAACATGGCCGGCCCGCTCACCATCACCGCAGACGGCAACACTTTGACGCTGGGCGCCAACGGCATCAACCTGTCGGCGGCCAATCAGAGCGCGACAGTCGGCAACCTTCTGGCATTGGGCGCCAACCAGACCTGGCTGGTGGCCAACGGCCAGACACTCAATGTCAACGGCGTTGTTTCGGGCAGTTCCATGCTGACCATTAATGACGGAAGCGCCGCCAATGGTGGGAGCGTCATCTTCGGCACGCAGGCCAATACCTACACCGGCGGCACGGTAATTAACGGCGGCAACGTGACGTTTGGCACTAATGCATCGGCCGGAACGGGAACCATTACCCTTGTTGGTGGGACGTTGACCATGGGAGCTTTTACTTTCGCAAACGCGGTCAATGTGACAGGCACCGCCACGATTACCAACAACTCTGGCGGCAGTCTCATGGTATCTGGCAACTTTGCCGGGGCCGGCACGCTGAATTTGATGGAGGGCACAGGCGGCACTATTACTTGGAGCGCAATCACTGGTTTGAGCGCCTTCACCGGCACCATAAAGGTCAGTGATTCAGACCCATATTCATTCATCCGTTTTTCCGGTGCCACCGGGAGCACGGCAGCCACTTTTGACCTCGGCAATGGTCTTACAGTAATGCATAATCGGAATGGACAAGTTGTCAACCTCGGCGCGCTTAAGGGTGGTGCCAACTCGACTTTGGAGGGGGCGAGGACTGCGAATGCCTCTTCACAGATCGCCATTGGTTTCAACGGTGTCAGCACAACCTTTTACGGAACAATCTCGAACGGAATCTCCATTGGCGCACCAACACTGGTGTCATTGGCAAAATATGGCACCGGCACGTTGACGCTGGCCGGTCCGAACGCCTATACCGGTCCCACGACCAACAATGCGGGCGTTTTGAACGCGGGAATTGCGGAGGGCAACAACGCATACGGAAATTACGGGCCGTTCGGCAGCCCGGCAACTGTGGCGAACAGCTTTGTTTTCGGCGGCGGCACATTGCAATACTCCTCCTTGAATAATTATGATTATTCCGGCCGTTTCAGCACGGCGGCGAACCAGCCCATCAGCATTGACGTGAACGGCCAGAGCGTCACCTTCGCCACGGCGCTGGCCGGCAGCGGCGGCGGTTTGACGCTTTCCAACGCGGCGCCCCCGACCGGCAAGCTGACGCTCTCCGCGACGCCCGCTTACACCGGTGCCACCACCATTGATGGCGGCACGCTGGCATTGACCAGCGGTCCTTTGGCCAGCGGTTCCGCCCTCACCATCGCCGCCGGCGGCGCGTTCGATGTGTCGGCGTTGAGCAGTCCCTACACGCTGGGTGCCGGCTTGACCGCCAGCGGCGCGGGGACCACCGCCAGCACGGCGGCCACCATTGTGCCCGCCTCCGGCGGAATATTTGATTTGAACACGCAGCCCATTACACTGGTGTGGGGCGGCGCTTCATCCGACACGGACAGCGCGCACCCCGCGCTGACGGTTTCGCAGGGGACGCTCAACTTCAACGGCAACACCATCACTGTTGTCGTGCCGGGAACGGCATTGAGCGCGGGCGTCTATACGTTGATTTCCGCCGCCGCAATCACCGGCACCCCCGCCAGCGCTCCATCTTACTCTTACATCGGGGGAAATGGAGTCGCCTTCGGATATACCGGGGTAATATCCGTCAGCGGCTCAACAGTGATTTTGACAGTAACGAAAAACGCCACGTTGGCAACATGGACGGATGGAGCCAGCGACCAGAATTGGTTCACGATTGGCAACTGGAATCCCGCGACCGTGCCTCAAAATCCCGGAGACATCGCCAACCTGGGAACCAGCGCAAACAGCGCGGTGACATTGAATCAAAACGCGAGCGTGGCCGGGATAGAGTTCACCAACGCCAGTTCCTACACGATTTCCGGGGCCAACACGCTGACTTTGGACAACAAGGGTGGCGGGGCCGAGCTTCTAGTTACCGGCGGCACGGCCAATACGATTGCAACCCCGGTTGCCCTGAATGACAACTCGACAATCCTGGTGTCGGCCAACGATTCGCTGAACATATCCGGCGTTGTCGCCAATGCCCCCAGCGTCACCAAGACGCTGGCGGTCGGCGGCGGGGGCACGGCGGTATTGGGGAACGCCAACACCTACGGCCCGCTGGCGGGCACTGTGGGCACGACGTTGATCGGCGGCATTTTGCAGGTGGGCAATAACACGTCGCTGGGCGCGGGCGACGTGAGCATGGCGGGCAGCGGCACACTGCAGTCGGGCGCGTCGGGCTTGAATCTCGCCAATAACATCACGGTGCAGCCGGGCATCACTGTCACGGTGGATAACAACGGCAATGCGTTCACGCTCGGCGGCGTGGTCAGTGGCGCCGCTGGCAACCTGGCGGCAACCGGGTCTGGCACGGTGTTGCTCAACGGAGTGGAGACTTACACCGGCGGCACCGCCATCAACGCCGGCACGCTGATGATTGGCGGCTCGGGTCAATTGGGCAGCGGCGCGTATGCCGGAAACATCGCCGATGCCGGCATTCTGGACTACGCCAGTTCCGCGGCCCAGACCTTGTCGGGAATCATCTCGGGCGCAGGCGGGCTCACTGTGGATGGCGCCGGCACGTTGGCGCTTTCCGGTGCGAATACTTTCACCGGCAACATTGTCGTCAATGGCGGCATACTGTCGGATGCCGTTGCGGAAAACAACCACTATCCGGCCTTGGGTGGTTTGGGCAATCCTCAAGTGGCCCGGACGGCCACCATCAACAACGGCGCCATCCTTTCGCTGGATGCCAGCGGTGGCAATGAATTTGGCAGCGGTGAAGTCGCTGATTTGCTTGGTTACGTCATCAACAAGGGTGGCCTGCTGCGGCTCACCAGCGGCAACGCCACGATTGGCCCGGTCACGCTCAACGGCGGAACGATGGATGTGCTTAACGGAGCCAACGGCACCACCAATGGTCTGTCACAATGGGGGACGTATGATCTGACGGACAACATTACGGTGCTTGGCACCAACTCGACCATGCAGTCTGAAATCGCGGGCCTATACTGCCTGACTGCTTCCAACACGCCGGCCTACCGGACCTTTACCGTGTCGAATGGCGCTTCTTTGAACGTCACGGCTGCGCTTGGCGATTCCAGCGGCCTGCAAGGGCCGGCCGGCCTTGTCCTGACGGGTCCCGGCTGGATGACGTTGTCCGCCACCAACACTTACACGGGCGGCACGATTATCAGCAACGGCACCCTGCTGGTCAACGGCATCAACAGTAATGGCGTTGTCACCATCAGCGGCGGCACGTTGGGCGGTTCGGGAACATTTGGTGGCGCGGTAACGTGTCAGTCTGGCGGCACCCTTGCCCCGGGAGCGGGTGTCGGGACGGCGGGAACGGTGTTGACCATTAACAGCAGCCTGACGCTGGCCCCCGGGAGCGCCTGCATCATGGTGGTGTCACATAACGGCCACACCAACGACCAGATTGTCAGTTCCGGAGTGAGTTATGGCGGCACACTCACGGTCATTACCAATGCCGGGGATGGAGCGCTGGTTGCGGGCGACACCTTCCAACTGTTCAATTCGGGAACCTATGGCGGCGCTTTCAGCGCGACCAACTTGCCGGCATTGAGTCCGGGACTGGTTTGGGGCAACAGTCTGGCGATCAACGGGAGCATCGAAGTGGTTGCGGTGGTGCCGCTGGCGGCCAGCCAGTTGGTGGTGACGACACAGCCGTCGGCGAGCACGGTGGCCGGAGTGGCGTTTGCGCAGCAGCCGGTGGTGACGATTGAGGATCAGTTCGGGAACACGGTGACATCGGGCGCGGATTCGACGGTGAGCGTGGGGCTGGCACTGACGACGGGAACGGGCGCGTTGGGCGGAACCATCTCGATGAACGCGGTCAACGGGGTGGCTGACTTTACCGGCAAGGGACTTAGCATCAACTATGTTGGCACCGACAAGGTGCTGACGGCGACGGCGACGGTGGCGGCGGGAACCAGGACGACGACAACCGGCCCGGCGTTTGCGATCACGCTTCCCCCGATCAGCATATTGCGCGGGCCGGGCGCGGGGGTTAAAATCCATGTGAGCAACCTGCTGACCAGCGACGCGACCTGGGACGGCTACGGCTCGCAGGCATACGCGTCGAGCGATACCACGACGGCCAATTCCGTTTCACTGGCCATCAGCGGCAGCGGGAACAGCACGCTCATCGTCTATCCGAGCAGCGCCGCCAACACTGCCGATTCGTTCAATTATACCATCAACGACAGCAACGGCACGCGGACAGGCACGGTCAACATCGTCATCAACACCAACCTTACGGGCCAGGCGGGGAGCATCTCGGTGAACGGCAGCGGGGCCACGATGACGTTCTATGGCGTGCCGGGCGATCACTACACGGTGCAGCGGGCCGGCGCTGTAAATGGGCCGTGGACGGACATCACGGTCACCTCCGGCAACGCCAGCGTTGACAACAGCCTCGATTACAGCGTCATCACCGCGCCGTCAGGCGGGGCGTTCACCGTCACTGATGCTCCACCGCCAGTGGGTTCGGCCTATTACCAACTGCGCGTGGTGCCGTGACGCCGCAAGGACGAATTACGACAACAACCGATAAAAAACATGAAAACGAATTTGACCACAATTCTGGGCGGGATGGCGTGCGTGCTGGGCTTGGGCCTGGGCGCGGCGTCGGCGAGCATCGTTACGCTAGATTCAACCACGCAAAATGGAAACAGCCCCATCAACCTGACAGTGCCGGATGGGAATGCGGCGGGGATCACCAGCACGATCCATGTCGGCAGCCTGGGAAACATTTTGAATTCCGTGAGCCTGACGCTGAACATATCCGGCGGGAACGACGGGGATTTGTATGCGTATTTGAGTTACGGCGGGACCTCAGTGGTGCTGCTGGATCGTCCAGGGCTGGGCGTCGGGGGCACTCCGGGCGTTGGCTACACAACGGCTGGATACAACAACGTGACGTTGAGCGATGGCGGCTACGCCAACATCAACTTGACGGCGATACCGACGACAGGCGGCACATACAACCCGTCAGCCGGTTCGGTGGCGTTCACGAGTTACAATGGGGTGAATCCAAACGGGAACTGGGTATTGTTTATTTCGGATTTGAACGGTGGGGACAACGGCAATGTGAGCGTGCTGAACAGTTGGTCGCTGACCTTTAACGCGGTGCCCGAACCGGTGAACGTGGCGATGGGCGTGTTCGCAGCACTGATGCTGGCCGGGACGGGGTTCCGCAGATTCCGCAGATTGCACCGGACTTGAGTTGCCACATTATTCCCGCCGCAGATGGTGTTCATTCTTCAGCGTGTTCCGTTTGGTTGGGTAACTGATTCCTCACGCCAAGACGCCAGGTCGCCAAGTCAAATTTATCTTTGTGTGCATGGCGTCTTTGCGGGAGGACGATTTCAATGTTTGGCCTCGTATCCTGGCCGACGCCGGGAAACGGCTCACACCTGCCACAATTATTCCGCCACGCTTTTGAAACTTTTTGCGGCTTGCTGCGGTTCAATGGCTTCGCTATGCTCCGCAGCGCAGTATTTGAGCGGGCGCAGTTTCATCAAATCGGTGATGCCACGGTATGTCCACGGAGTCTGAAAATCCAAAATCGGAGCGGTCCCGCGGCGGCAAACGGGACGACGCGCCGTATCGGCGCGGGCGCTTGCGGTTCGCCGGGTTTTTCAGCCGCATGGCATCAGGGCTGTATGATTTGTGTTTTCCATATTCCGAAAGGTCGCACGGCTATTATGGTTATTCCGGGCCATCGCGTCAGAACCGGGTGAAGTGGCTGTGGCGACGTTTGCGGCGTCTGGTGAGGAATTCGTTTCTGGGTTCGGCGGTTGGCGCGCTGAAAAATCGGTGGTATGAGTGGTGGCATCCTGTTTCCAGCGGTGAACACTCGTATTATTCTTCCTACCACGGCGGAATCCGCCAGCATCGGTTGGTTCGAGACTGGCGCCGGCTGAAACGGTTTGTGCGCCGTTCGTTTATCAGGCGCGCATACGAAGTCCTGGCGAACCGGTTATATGATTGGTGGCATCCTGCTTCCCAGGAAACAAATGCGTCTCCGTCCTATGGTTACGGTTATGGTTATGGTTCCCACCGCCGGAACCGGCTGCAACTGGCTTGGAACCGCGCGCAGCGGCATATCCATTCGTCTTGGCTTGGCCGCAAATGCCGGGCGTTGACCGACCGTCTTTATGAATGGTATTTCCCGGTAGTGAAAGACTCGGGCGGATACGGATACGGTTATGGTTACGGCAACCGTCGTCAGAGCCGGCTGGAGCTGGCATGGCACGGCGTAAAACGCCGGGTGCGCCAGTCCTGGCTTGGCCGCAAATGCCGGACTTTGGCCAGCCGCCTTTATGAGTGGTATTTCCCCGTGGTGAAAAGCTCGGGATACGGTTACGGATATGGATACAGTTCCGGTTACGGATACGGTTATGGATCGTATCATCGCATTAGCCGGCCCGTGTGGCTGATGCGCCGCGCGATTCGCTGGTTCCGGCAGACATGGCTCGGACGCAAAACCGGCTGGGTGCTGGAAGAAGCGGAGGAACTATTTTATCAGGTCCGAAAACAGGCCGCCGAGGATTTTGCCTGGGACAACATCCAGAGCCGGCTCAAGCTCTGGCAGACCTGGGCGATGCTGGTGTGTCTGATTGCGGCGGTTGGGTTCGGATACAAATACGGCCTGCCGCGTTATCACAAACACGTTGAACGAAATTATGCCATGCAGGCGGAACGGTATGCCGCCAGGGGCGATTTTTCGCGGGCGATTCTCCGCGCACGGCAGTTGCTCAACATGAACCCCGATGACACCACAGCCATCCGGGTGATCGCCGACGTGGCGGATTATTTCGGTTCGCCCTACGCCCTGCAATGGCGGCAGCGGCTGGTGTTTTTGAATCCGGATGCCACCAACCGCCTGGCGCTGGCCCGCACGGCGCTGCGGTCGGAGGCATTTCCATTTTCCACCGCGACCAAGGCGTTGAACGACATCGCGCCGACGAACCGGCAAAGCTCCGCCTATCAGCTTGCGGCGGGCGCGCTGGCGATAAAACTGAACGATTTGCAGGCGGCGGAACAGCACTACGAGGAGGCGCTCAAGCTGAATCCAAATGACCCGGTGAATCGAATGTCCCTGGCGGTGGTCCGCCTCCAGTCGGGAGATCCCAAGCTCATCACCGATTCGCGAACCACTCTTGAGTTGCTCCGCACCGACCGGCAGCTCGGTCTGCTGGCGACGCGCTCCTTGGTGGGCGAGAGCGTCGCCCGCCGCGAATACGCGCGCGCCGAGGCGTTCTCGCGGCAAATTCTCACCAACCAGCAGGCCACATTCAGCGACCGCATTGTTCATCTGGCCATCCTGAACATTGAAAAAAGTCCCCGCTTCACGGCGTTTCTTGGCGAAACGAAAAAGTCCGCGGAGGAAAATCCTTTTTACGTTGGCGCACTGTTGTCGTGGATGAACCGCTCTGGTTATGCCCAGTCAGCCCTGGACTGGGTCAACGGGCTTCCCCCGCGGCTCACGAAATCAGGGCTGGTTCCGGTCGCCGTCGCCGATTCTTATGTGTCCCTCGGGCAGTGGAAAGGGCTGACGGCTTACCTGCAAAAGGAACACTGGATGGAAATGGACGCCGTTCGCATGGGCATGATGTCCTTTGCCTCATGGAAGGAGAACGGTGGCAAACAATACTCATCAGCCATCTGGCAGCAAGCCGTTCTGCTGGCGGAAGGATCGCCCACCATGCTGAACACACTGGCGGAGATGGCCGCCGGATGGGGCTGGAAGGATGAAACGGAAGATGTCCTTTGGTCCGCAAACAGAAAATATCCGGTCCAAAGCTGGCCGCTGACAACCCTCGAACGCTTATACACGGGACAGCGCGACACCGCCGGATTGAGGCGGGTGTTCCGGGCCATGGTTGAAAGGGATCCCAAGGATGCGCAGGCGCGGAACAATTTTGCGATGGTGTCCCTGCTGTTGGGCACGGACACGGATCAGGCCCGCAAGACTGCGGCGGAACTGCATGCGGCGGAGCCGGACAACCCGGTGTTTGTTTCCACTTACGCTTTTTCGCTTTACCAGCAGGGCCATCCGCAGGAGGCGGCGCAGGCGCTTCGCGCGCTCGGCCTCAACCGGCTGGACGATCCATCGCTCGCGGCTTATTACGGCGTTTTTCTTTCGGCAGCGGGAGACGCACAAACCGCGCGGACTTACCTCAACAAATCGGCAAAGGCGTTTCTTCTGCCGCAGGAACAGGCGCTCGTGGATCAAGCGAAGAAAAGAATGTAAATCCGGTGGCGTGGGACAGGAGGGAGAATCGTTGGCCATGCCTTGAAAATTTGAGCGGCGGAAATTGCCGGATGGTCGTCTGCAAACCAAAATCCGCCTGCGTGATTCGCCGGCAGGGCGATTTACCTGGAAATCATCGCCGGCAAATACTGCTTGAAGGCCGTTTGCGCCGCCTCGTCCGATTCTTTCCCCCAAACTCCCAGCTTGATCACCCGCTTCTCGTTCCAGCCGCGATCCCGGATTTTCAGCGCATGGAGAACCGAGCGGACCGCCATGATCGTGCCCGGTGACGTTTGCTGCATCCACTCGTGCGGTTCCCAGTAAATGGAAAAAACATCCAGATTGCGTCCCAGATCCAGAAAACGTTCCGTGTCAACCTGAAGGTTGACGCCGTTCATCGTCACGGTTTGCATTCCCAGGTTGGTCTGCAGGATCATGCCCGCGTTTCGCAAACACACATCCGGCGCATGGCCGCGAGCCTCGCCACAGGTCACGGCGGCCCGATACCGGGTCTCCGCGGGCAGCCAGCGGAAATAGAAAAGCTGCCAGGCGCATCCAGCGTTGTCGCGCCATTCGGCCTGGCGGCCCTCGTCGTAATTTAACATCGCCCGGACAGTATCGCTGATCGGCAATTCGCGAAATTCGGCGGCCTGGGATGGCAATTTGAACGACCAGGTTGCCAGCGTCGCGGCTTGTTTCTCCGCCGGACGAAACCAGAAGTAAATTCCCGTTTCGACCAGGACAATCCAGATCACCAGACCGGCCAATGCCGTCTTGATTAAACGCGGATTTGCCAACGTAGTTGCGCCGGCTGGTTCGGGGACAATTTGATCTTCAACCGGGCTGGAAATATCTTCCGGCAAAGGCGATGTTTTTTTCCCCTCCGCGCCGGGAGCCGGGGCGAGGTTGTGCAATTCCGCGATGTAATCAAGCTGTGATCCCCCGCGCGAACGATCCGCGCTTTTCCCGCTCCGCCTGTGCCGCAGCAGCCACACGAGCGCCAGCAGCCCGGCCAGCGTGACTCCCAAAATGGCGAGACCCGCCTGGTCATGGTGCAGATTGACCGCCGCTAGGCCGTGCAGGTCGGCGATGCGAACGAGGTAGGTGGTGCGGATTACATTGCATCCGAAGGCCAGCGCCACGGCGCTGAACAGCAGCATGCCCCGCCTCAATATGGTGAAACTGAACAATTCCCCAAGAAAGAGCGAAATCATGACGCTGGCCTGGAACGAACGGATGCCGCTGCACGCCTCGTCCACGCCCACAAAACCGGGGCCGGTCTCAATCAGCACGCCGTGGCGGACGGCGGGGCTGCCCAGCGCATTGGCGGACACGGCGCTGACGGCGGCATTGAGCTTCGACATTTTCTCAATCAGCGGATGCTCCAGGCGCGTGGGCCACGGCACGGCGATGAGGAAAAAAATCACCGGGAAAGCAAAATGGCGGCTCCAACTGCGCCCGCCCAGAAAGTAAAGAATGATGAATGTGATCCCGACCGCCGCGCAGGCAAAAATCCATCCGGCAAAACGCCAGTTCGGAATGATCTCCAGAAACAGCGCGCCGGGCAGCAGGGCGAGTCCGAACAATCCGAGCATGAAAAACGTGCCGCCGGCTGCCCGGACGGATTTGCGGGCCGGCCGGCGCTTCCAGCGTTCCCAAAAAAGCGCGAGACACAACAGCGGCACGAACCAGCCGAAGGCGTAGTCGTCATTGCTGTGCCACAAGGTGCCGAGGCGATAGACCGCGTAGCCCCAGAGCAGGACGAGCGCGCACACCGGCAGCGGACCCAGTTTGAGTTTTCGTCTCCGGCCTTCCGTGGCGGGAACGGACGGCTGCGGTTTTGACGGCAATGAAGTTTCAGGATTGGTCATCGTGCATCCTCATCGGTTGCGGCATGGCGCGAAATTAATGGGCAACCTTTTCTGCCCGGTGTTGTGACAGTCTGGTCTGAATTCTCCGCCACGCGCACAAGCTTGCCACAGCCCGCTCAAAGCACAAACAAAAAAGGCGGCTTGAACCAAGCCGCCCTGAAATGATTTTCAAAGAGTCTTAAGCAACTTTCAACTTTTGCGAATAGGCACGGCCAACATAAACGAGACCCAACATCGCGATGCCTGCCAAGGCGAAACCGGCGGCTTCGGGAACGGGGGTAAAATCAAAGTTTCCTGCGCCGTAGTGCGGACCGCCTGCAGTCCAATAATTGTCTAATCCGAAGGTTGTAGGAAACAATCCAGTTAATGGGCCAGTGCTGGTGAAATAACCATTCTGAGAAAAGTTTATGCCACTGGCAGCGGTCATCGAATTAATACCTGTATGCGCGGGATTTGGGGCATTGACCGAATTCCAAGCCGGGTTATAATCAACCACACCCCCTCCACCACCCTGATTGTTTGCCACCACCATGTAGGTGCCAGCAGCCAAATTCACAGGACTGCCTAACGATTGCAACGCAACTCCAGGCGAATACGAGCCATCAAAAGTAAGAACCGGCGTGACCAAACTACTAGAACCTATGCTCTGTCCGTTCATTGTGATCGAATAAATCGCCACCTCAACAGGGCTGCTAAAACTGCCATTCGGTGTGAATGCCCCTAGCGCATCAACTGAAATACCACTGCTGATTGTAAACAAATCTCCCAGAGCGTAAGGGCCATCCGGTTGAGAACCCTGTTGGCCTACCGGGATACTATATGCCAAAGTCGCACCCGCCTGCCAAGCAAACAACCCGCCGATTGCAAGACCCAGCGCCAGTTTTTTCACCGAAGTTAGTGTTTTCATATTGATTAATATTTTATTCCAGTTTATTTACCAACCCTGCCAAACTTCACTCGCCACATTTATGCCTTATGGGCAAGAAAATGTAAAGAACTTTTTTCATATTTTTTGCACCGGCAAGCCGTTGAATATAAGCATGTTATTTTAATATGGCCACACCGTCACTGAATTGTCGCTGAAAATCGGCGGCAAAACATCATTTCAACTGGCTCTTTGTGTCCAATTCCAGCAGCAATTGTTTTTCTTCCGGCAGCAAAGTGCCCCGGGTTTTGGCGATTTGGAGATAGGGCGCGGCTTCGCCGGATTTTCCCGTGGCGGTCAGCAGGAGGCCGTAATAAAGCGCCGCGGACGGGTCCTCAAGTTGCGATGGTTTCAGATTTCGAAACGCGGCGAGTCCCTCCTGATCCCGGCCCTGCAAGTGCAGCGCGTAGGCATAGGTGGCCACAACAACCGGTTCGTTGGTTTTCTGGGCATAAACTTCCGCCGCCCACTGGCGGGCCTGGGTCAGATTGGTTTTCAACAGCAGCGCCGTGGCCGCCAGATTGTTTTTCAGCATCGTGTTTTTTGGGAAATAGGGAAGCTGCTTCAAGTAGAGCTGATACAGGCCGGTGGTGTTGCCGGCGTCAAAATAGAGATTTTCCAGCCTGGCCTGCGCCCAGCGCGCGTCGGGAAATTGCCGGAGAATGCGCCAGAGCAAATCCTCCCGCTCGCGCGGCATCTGCCAGCGGTTCGCCAGATCCAGCAGCGCCGCCAGCGCGCTCAACCGCTCGCCGGTCTCGCTGACCGCCGAGCGCCAGTGGCCGTCCGCCAGCACAGGGTCGCCGAGTTCGTTCCATGCGCGGGATGAAAACGCGAGCCGCAGGAAATCCAATTCACCCCAGTCGCCGCTGGACGTGAACTTGCGCATCGCCGGCCAGTTGGTGGTGTTGATGTAGCAATCCACGAAGGCGAGCCGCACCGGGTTTTGCGTCTGGATGCTGGCGGGCAGGGTGCTCAACCAGCCGGCGGTCCCGGAAAGAAAACCGTTGGATTCCATCCACCCGGCGATCTGGGCCGCCGTGGTCGCGTTGGTCGTGGCGTCGCGTTGGAGGGCGTTTAATTGGGCCGTCAGCGCGGGACTTTGCAGGCGCTTCAATATGTCGAGGTGTTGCAGCCGGTCGTTCACGGTCGCCTGCGCGTTGGCCAGCAATTGCGTGGAATAATTCAGCGCGCCGCCGGGATCGTTGCGCATCAGCCGGTCCGCCGTCAACGAGCGCAGCGCCGTGGCGCCGAGATTCGGGTCGGTGGAAAATTGTTTCAATTCGGCGCGGGCGGCATCGGCGGCGGCGGTGTTGGTGGAGTCAAGCCGGATGACGGCGAGATTGAGCTGGAACAGCCGGTTGGTCGGCTCCAGCCGGCTCGCCGCCTCAAACTCGGCTTCCGCCTGCGCCAGGCGATGAAGATTCAAATCCAGCTCTGCGGAAATGATGTGAAAAGCCGGCAAGCCGGCGGCGGACGCCGACAAATCTTCGAGCGCCTGGCTCGCGAGCGGGTAGGGCGGGCCTTGATAGCGCAGCGCGGCGGAGGCCAGCAGAAGTTTGTTGGTGATGGTGGGTGACAATGCCGCCAATCGCCCGCACCAGTCCAGCGTGGCGGATGAATGCGCCGCGTCATTCAATTCGGCCATGATGAAACAAGCCTCGACGTCGTTGGAATTGACCAGCAGCGCCTCCCGCGTGCTCAACCACGCGTTGCGGTAATCGCCCCTGGCAAAATAAACCTGCGCCTGGGCCACGCCGTGTTTCTCCTTGTAATGCCGGTAGGCAAGGCGTCCCGGAAAAACCGCCAGCGCCAGAATCGCCACGACGCCGGCCATGATCCAGTATTTCAAGAATCTGTTCTCATCGTCCATGCCACATCATGCCCGGAAACGGGGCTGTTTTGAAAGTCAAAAGACGTGGCATGGGCAAAGAAGAAGAAATTCAACTGCGGGGAAACACAGGGCAAGCTGAATGACCAAATCCCTAAATCTGAATGACAAATAAATGACCAAATCCCAATGACAAACCACCGTGCATTTGATTTTCGGCATTGGGCATTCTATCGTCATTATGTTTTAGTCATTAGTCATTTCCAATCGAGCCGGGTGTGTAGTAGCCTCGCGCCATGAACAGGATTGCTTTTCCCGCGCTGGCAGTTTTCATTTTATGTCTTTCCATCCCCGCCGCGCGCGGCGACGAGGAAACTTGCGCCGCGTGCGACCGCAAAGTTCTCGTCACCGGCCAGTTCCAGCACGGGCGCGGCCACGAAAGCCTGGCGATTGAAGGCGCGCCGCGCCGCACCGACGAGTCGTTCCGCGAGGAGATTTACGGAACTAATTTTTCTGTCTCGGTTCCAAATCTTTCCGCCGGGAAATACACCGCCGTCATCGGCCTCGCCGAAGTGGGTTTCTTGACCGCCGGCCAGCGCGCGTTCGACATTGTTTGCGGCGACCAACTCATCGCCGGCAATCTCGATATTTTCAACGCAGCCGGCGGCGCGGGAAAGGTTTTGCTGCTCACGAACCAGATTGATTTTCCCGGCGACGCGTTGCGCGGGCCGTTGACCTTCAATTTCGTCGGGCGCACAAACGCGGCCAAGTTGAACACGTTTGAGCTGCGCGACGCAAACGGCGTTTCCATCATTTCCATGCGCGCGGCGGATTTGGTGGACGCTGCGGACGCCGCCGCGCTGAAAATCCCCGCCGTCGTCGGGCCGGAAATCTGGAAGGACACGGCGCAGCCGGTAGCTGCGCGGGTCAGCGACCTCGTGAGCCGGCTGTCGCTCTCCGAAAAAATCCAGGAAATGCGGAACGGCGCGGCGGCGATTCCCCGCCTGGGCGTTCCGGCCTATGATTATTGGAGCGAATGCCTGCATGGCGTGGCGCGCGCGGGCACGGCCACCGTTTTTCCGCAGGCCATCGGCATGGCAGCGACGTGGGACACACCGCTGGTTCACGACGAGGCCGATGTCATCGCTACCGAGGCGCGCGCCAAGCACAACGATTACATCGCGAAGCACGAAGGCGACAGCGCGCGTTATTACGGCCTCACGTTTTGGACGCCGAACATCAACATTTTCCGCGACCCGCGCTGGGGCCGCGGCCAGGAAACTTACGGCGAAGACCCGTTCCTGACCTCGCGGCTCGGCGTCGCTTTCATTCGCGGCTTGCAGGGCGACGATCCGAATTACATCAAGGCAATGGCGTGCGCGAAACATTTTGCCGTCC
>CAYYWB010000029.1:0-19547 GCA_964475285.1 uncultured Bifidobacteriaceae bacterium
CGCGCCTGATCGCGAACAAGTCGGCGTGGAAGGATTCGTGGAAGCGCAAAAAAATTGAGACGCTGGCGCTGCTGCTCAAGGGCGCGCTGGAGGCGGAGGCGAAGGTGGGCCTGAAAATGAACATCGCCGAGAAAAACCTGGCGAAGCTGCTCACGGAGCTGCCCGCGTTGCGCAATCCGACAATTTCCAATTTGAGCCTGGAAGGCTGGGTCGCCGTCGAGACGATCATTGACGAAAAAATTGTCCGCGAATTGATCCCGCAACTGAAGGCTGCCGGCGCGGAAGGAATCATTGAATATCCGCTGAACAAGGTGGTGTATTGAGTTCGCAATGTGAATGGCCACCTTTTTCTTTTAATCCCATTGTTGTTTTTTGGGGCGTTGATGCTAATTCGCAATCCACTGATTCAGAACTCCGTTTTTCCATTGATTGGGATCATCGCAATACTGGTGTTGGATTTCTTTTTCGTGAGAAACGCAGTCCTGCAATTCGAGTCTCGGAATTATTCGAACACAACTGGCTTGATCACTCACAGTGCATTTATAAGTCGGAATGTAACGAGCCGTTCTGGTGCTGTTTATACACCCCACACAAGTTATGGTGTGGATTTCGCCTATCAGTATGAAGTGAAAGGACAGTCATTTGAGGCCACGCGTTTTCGTTATGATAAATTCTTTTGGACATCTGAATGGGCGCACGATCTTGTGGCGGCCCATCCGGTTGGATCGCAGGTTCGGGTTTTTTATAATGCTCAAATCCGGCAGACGCAGTGTTGGCCGCTGGCATGGATATCAACGATATGTATCTTTTTGTAATTTTAGCGTTATTCAATTCGATGGCTGTCTTTTGGGGATGGTGTCTCGTAAAAACATTTCTCAAAAACCAACGCAGATGAAGCTGTGATGAATATGGGCGGTAAATATTTGACAGTCGCGTGAATCGGAAATCGACAATTGTAAATTAAGATTGGCATTGAGCCAGTTTTCGATTATTTAATTCGCAATCCTTTATGGGTTCAATCAAAAAACGCCGCAAGGCGAAAATCAACAAGCATAAGCGGCGCAAGAAGCTGCGCCTGAATCGTCACAAGAAGCGCACCTGGCAGCAGTAACCTGCCTCGCGCAATTCGAGTGTTCGCGGTCGGCGGCGATTGCCGCCGCCGCGAACCTGTTTCGTTTGCCGCACGCGGAAATTTCTGCGATGGAACGTCGTTTTGACAAACATTACACGCGCGAGGAGGCGTGTGCGCTGCTGCCGCAAATCCGCCAATGGCTTGAGCGGCTGAACCGGCTGCGCCGGGACCTGGAGCGTTTTGACAAGCGCTTGAGCGGCCTGGCGGAGCAGGGGAGCGATATCGGCGGCGAGACGGTCAACAACTGGATTCGCGCGCTGGCGGACATGCAGGAAGCGCTTGCCGAATTTCAGCGCCGCCGCATTTTCATCAAGGATTTGGAGCGCGGGCTGGTGGATTTTCCGGCCATCATCGGCGGCCGGGAGGTTTTTCTCTGCTGGGAGCAGGACGAGGAAGATGTCGAATTCTGGCACGATCTCGACACGGGCTTCACCGGACGCGAGCGGCTTTGACAATTTTCAATTAGGATTCACCCGGCCGGTGTGGCGCGGGTTTGCGCGGAACATCGGCCAGGAGCTTTTCGCCAGCGGCGATGAGTTGGTGACAATCAGGGCGTTGAGAAATCTGCCATCCGCCACATAAATAATCCCGTTGTCGCCGATGGCTGGTGACCCGTTGGCGGCAGTGTCCAGCGTTAGCCGCCAGAGCAGCTTTCCGTCCGGCGCAAACGCAATCAAATCCCGCCACGGCAGGAAATAAACCGTCCGGTCTGTCGCAACCGCTGGCGAAACATTCAGGGGCGGAACACCGTCAAAATCCCAAAGCTTCTTTCCATCCTCGGACACGGCAATCAACCCGTTGTTTGCCGCCAGATAAATGACACCCTGCGCGTCGAGTACCGGCGAGGATTCGGTCGCGCCGCCCGTGCGCAAGCGCCACCGTTCCGTGCCGTCCGGTCGCAGCGCGTAAAGATTTCCGTCGGTGGAGCTGAAGTAAATGGTCCCGTCCACGCCGATGGCGGGCGACGAGCTGATTTGTCCGCCGGTGGTGAATGCCCATTTTTGCACACCTGCAGGATTGAGCGCGTAAAACTTTTTATCGTGCGAACCGAAATAAATCGTTCCGTCCGCGCCTATGGCCGGGGATGAATCAATGATGCCGCCGCTGGGGAAACTCCATTTCTTGGCGCCATCGGGTTTGAGCGCGTAGAATTTTGTGTCCCAGGAGCCGAAATAAATGGTCCCGTCCGCGCCGATGGCCGGGGATGAATCCACCCACGCGCCGGTCGGGAAAGTCCATTTCAGTTTGCCCTGCGCGCTGACGGCGTAAAATTTCCAGTCGCGCGAGCCCAAATAAATTGTTCCGTCATCGGCGACGGCGGGCGAGGATTTGATTTCGCGCCCTGCGTTGAAGGTCCATTTGTGCCGGCCATCCGGCATCACGGCAACAAGATTGCCTCGAAAGGTCGTTTGGTAAACCGTGCCGTCGGGTGCGATGGCCGGCGACGAATCAGCGCCATAACTATCCGGCAGGGGAAACTGCCAGAGATTGGTTGCCGGTTGGGCCGTGCAGACCATTGCCGCGCCGAGGAACAAGAGCCAGGCGGCGGCGCGGATTGAATGCGGCAAATTCACCTGGGCAGTTTCAGGTTTCAAGATTCAAGATTCAAGTTTTCAGTTTGTGGCTGGCGGTGATTTTGGACGCTTGAAACTTGGGGTGGAAAACTTCATCCTTCGCCCGTTTATGGAAAAAGTTGTCATCATTGGTTCGGGTTGCGCTGGCTGGACGGCGGCGCTTTACACGGCGCGCGCCAATTTGCAGCCGCGCGTGTTCACCGGCATTCAGCCGGGCGGTTTGCTTACCACCACCAGCATCGTGGAAAACTTTCCCGGCTTTTCCGATGGCGTGGACGGCTACGAATTGATGATGAGGATGCAGAAACAGTCCGAGCGCTTCGGCGCGAAGGCCAGCTTTGGCACGGTTGAAAAGGTGGATTTTTCAAAACGTCCCTTCGCGCTCACCGTGGATGGCGAGAAGGTTGAAGCCGAGACAGTCATCATCGCCACCGGCGCGAGCCATCGGCATCTCGGAGTTCCCGGCGAGGATTTGCTGGAAACCAAGGGCGTGACTTATTGCGCCACGTGCGACGGCGCGCTGCCGGTGTTCCGCAACCAGCCGCTCGTGGTGGTCGGCGGCGGCGATTCCGCGTGCGAGGAGGCGCTGTATCTGACGCGCTTCGGCTCGGAAATATTTCTCATTCACCGGCGCGACTCGTTGCGCGCCTCAAAAATCATGTCCGACCGCGCGCTGTCGAACCCGAAAATCAAACCAGTTTGGGATTCCGCTGTCACAGAGGTTCTCGATGTGAAGCAGGACAAGGTGACCGGCGTGAAATTGAAGAACCTCAAGACGGGCGCGGAATCCGTCTTGAACTGCGCGGGCGTTTTCATTGCCATCGGCCACTCGCCGAACACGGACATTTTCAAGGGGCAAATCGAAATGGACGCCAACGGCTTCATCATTCCCAGGCATGGCATGATGACGAACGTGGCGGGCGTGTTTGTGGCGGGCGACTGCGCGGACCACGTTTATCGCCAGGCCATCACGGCGGCGGGCGCGGGCTGCGCGGCGGCGATTGACGCGGAAAGATTCCTGGCGGCGCAGAATCACTGATTTACGAACAGGGGCACGGCATTTTCTTGTAGCCGAAACCGGGAAAATCGCGTCCAATGTTTGCATGAGAACGATTCCATTCATTTTCGCCGTTCTGGCCTTTGTCATCAAAGTGTCCGCGGCGGGCACCAACGCCGCCAGCCCGTTGAAAATCGGCGCGGCGGAGGCGGCCAGTCATTACGATCAGGAAATGATTGTGACCGGCAAGGTCGCGCAAGTCACCATCCGGCCCACCGTCACATTCCTGAATCTTGACAAAAATTATCCCAACTCGCCGTTCTCGGTGGTCATCTTTCACGGCCACAGCAGTTTCTATGGCGACGCAAATGCGCTGAAAGGAAAGTCAATCGAGATAAAGGGAATGGTCAAAAACTACCAGAACAAGCCCGAAATTGTGCTGGACAGCACAAACCAACTGACCGTGTTTGATTCAAAGGGCGTGAACATCACCTCCAGCGTCCTGCAAACAACCGATCAAACCCCGGCGACGCCGCAATCAACCAACGCCGTTCCTGTCCCGCCGGCGGCGGCCCCGACCAATTTTCCCGAGATCATGTAATTGCCGGAAGCGCAGCCGGCCGGGTGTTCAAAAGGTGTTTGCGGAAAACGGGAGGGTGCATCAGTTCATCTGCGCTTCCAATTCCACGCTGTCTCTCAATTGGATGTCCACCTTGAGGATGTGGTTTTTAATCCACCAAACCGATGTTGCGTGCAATCGTTCCAACAACTCGCGTGTCGGGGTGCTGGCCGCATATTCAGCCCTGCAAAACTTCACGACGTTGAGAAACTGCCCGTGTTCCTGCTTGTTTTTACTGTGGGAGGGACAGTGGTAACGCGCCATGCAGGTTTCCTCGCCGTTGAAATGCTGCGCGGCATACTGTTCCAGAAACGCGAGCAGATAATCAGCTTCCCCCCGGTCAATGTCCACCTTGGCCAGAAGCAACTCGATCCGGTTGATCGTGTTGAACAAGACCCGGTGCTGCGTGTCAACCGCCGACACGCCCGTCTCATAATCTGCATTCCATTCCAACATACGTTTGACAAACCCAACCCTTCCACATCCCGGGTTGAATTACAACCGGCAATCGGGGCCGGGCGAAAGTTCCCGCACTTGACAATGCCGTCATTCCAGTGCATAGCCAGACCATGCGCATCGGAGTTGTCATCCTCCTCAATCTGGCCGTGGCGTCTTCCGTCGCTCTGGCCGACGAGACGTTGCCGGCGCTCAAGGCGGGCGACCAGACCTACAGCAACCTCACCGTCTTCAAGGTCACGGCCACCGACATTTATTTCACCAGCGACAAGGGGCTGGGCAACGTCAAGCTGAAGGACCTCGACCCGGAACTGCAGAGGCATTTCAATTACAATCCCACCAACGCCGCTGCCGTGGAGAAAAAGCAGAAGGCGGACAACGATTTGTATCACGTCGAAGCCATCAAGCCGACCGCCGCCGACAAGGCCGCCAGCGCACAAGCCGCCGCCGACCGGGCCGCGATACGGCAGCCGGGCACCGGCAAACAGCTTTGGGCCAGGTCGTTTTTGGGCCAGAAGATGCCGGAATTTGTCGTTGAGAAATGGCTGCCCGGCGAGCCGGATCACCGGGGCAAATTCGTCCTGATAGATTTCTGGGCCACGTGGTGCGCGCCCTGCCGCGCCGCCATCCCCGATTTGAACCGGTTTCAGGCGGAATTCGGCGACCATATGGTCGTCATCGGCATCACCGACGAGCCGGAGGACGTGGTGCGGAAAATGGTTGACCCGAAGATTGAATACACCGTCGCCGTGGACACACAGGCGCGCACGAAAAAAACCGTGGAAGTGACCGGCATCCCGCACATCCTCATCATTGACCCGCGCGGCATCGTCCGCTGGGAAGGCTTCCCGTTCCTGCCGGGCTATGAATTGACCGACAAAGTCGTGGCCGACATCATCAACCAATACTCCAATTAGCCGATCGTTGGGAACCTCGCTTGATGCGGGCGGCAAAAAATGTTCGGGGTTTGACAATTTTGTTTTGGAAAATTCATTGACCGCCGGGCGGGCGTGGTTAATAATGCAGGTTCGGTTGAACGCAACAAATTAATTTAGAACACAAAAAATTATGGCAGTGAAAGTAGCAATCAATGGGTTCGGGCGCATCGGTCGCTTGGTCTTCCGCGCGCTCATCGAACAAGGACTGGTGGGCAAGGACATCGAGGTGGTCGCCGTCGGCGATATCGTTCCGGCGGACAACCTGGCGTATTTGCTCAAATATGATTCCATCCAGGGCCGCTTCAAGGGCACGGTCAGCTCCAAGAAGTCCGCCGCCGACAAGCCGGATGACGATATCCTCATCGTCAACGGCAAGGAGATCAAGCTGGTCAGCGCCAAGACGCCCGCCGAATTGCCATGGAAGGCATTGGGCGTGGATCTGGTGATTGAATCCACCGGCCTGTTCACCGACGTGGAGAAGGCCAAGGGCCATCTCACCGCCGGCGCGAAGAAGGTCATCATTTCGGCCCCGGCCAAGGGCGATTGCCTCACGGTTGTGATTGGCGTGAATGAAGGCAAGTATGACCCGGCGCTGCATCATGTCATTTCCAACGCGAGCTGCACGACGAACTGCCTGGCTCCGGTGGTTCATGTGCTGCTCAAGGAAGGTTTCGGCGTGGCCGAAGGTTTGATGACGACTATTCACAGCTACACCGCCACGCAAAAGACGGTGGACGGCCCGAGCAAAAAGGATTGGAAGGGCGGCCGCACGGCGGCGCAGAATTTGATTCCCTCCAGCACCGGCGCGGCCAAGGCGGTCGGTCTGGTGATTCCGGAAGTCAAAGGCAAACTCACTGGCATGGCGTTCCGCGTGCCGACGCCGACGGTTTCCGCTGTGGACCTGACGATCAAGACGGTGAAGGAGACGAGCTACAAGGAAATCTGCGCGGCGATGAAGAAGGCCAGCGAGACTTACCTGAAGGGCATTCTCGGCTACACCGAGGACGAAGTGGTCAGCAGCGATTTCATCCATTGCGAACTGTCCTCTATTTTCGACGCCGGCTCCGGCATCGAGCTGAACAAGAACTTCTTCAAGTTGATCAGCTGGTATGACAACGAATGGGGTTACAGTTGCCGCGTTGGCGACCTGATCAAGGTCATGCTCAAGAAAGGGCTGTAAGCCAATTGAACAATTCAAAAGGCGATCCGGAAACGGGTCGCCTTTTTTGTTAAGTGCATTTTTCAGGCTGCCAGTTTACTTTACTATTCAAGCGAGCCGTTTATTTCTTTCTTTCTTGACGGAACGGGAAGAAAACGGCATGATCCAGCCAATCATGAAAGTGGGAGATTCTTCCCGCAAAGGCTCTGTTATAGTGGCCCTGGTATTTCTGTTTTTAACCTCGTCTGATCACGCGGCACAAGTTTTGCACGATCATGTTCCCGCGGTAGTGGCGTCTTTGCGATCGTTGGGTCGGTTTCCCGGCACGAACTATTTGAATCTGGCCATTGGCCTGCCGCTGCGGAACCAAGCGGTGCTCTCCAATCTGCTCCAGCAAATTTATGACCCGACCAGCCCGAATTATCATCATTATTTGACGTCGGAACAGTTCTCTGCGCAGTTCGGCCCGACGGAGCAGGATTATCAGGCGGTAATCAACTTTGCGAGCACGAATGGTTTTACAGTAGTTGGAACCTGTAGCAACCGGACGCTGGTGGATGTCGGCGGAAAAGTCGCAGACATCGAGCGGGCTTTTCACGTGCAGATGCGGACTTATCAGCACCCCAGTGAAAAGCGTCAGTTCTATGCGCCGGACGTGGAGCCAACGGTGGATGCAAACTTGCCCATCCTGTCAATTTACGGGTTGAACAATTATGTTCTAGCCAGGCCTCTTTACCATGTAAAATCCTCCCAGGACTATTCGCCCGACGATTTTTCAACCGGCTCAAGCCCGTCGGGAAGTTATTGGGGGTATGATTTCAGGAAGGCCTATGCGCCGGGTGTTACACTCACCGGCACGGGACAAACTGTGGCACTTTTTGAATGTGACGGTTATTACAACAACGACGTTTCATCCTATCTCACCGCAACCGGACTGCCGGGCGTGGCACTCACCAATGTATTGATTGACGGGTTCGGCGGCTTGCCCAGCGGTTCTGGAGGAGAAGTTGAAGTCGCCTTGGACATTGACATGGCCATTTCCATGGCTCCCGGCTTGTCAAAGATTATTATCTATGAAGGGCCAAGTGATACCCCGGCGTATACCCTCGACATTCTGAATCGAATTGCGACGGATAACCTTGCAAAACAGATCAGTTCGTCATGGTTGATTGATGACACGGCGCAATTCGCTCAGATTTATCAGCAGTTCGCCATCCAAGGCCAGTCATTCTTTCAAGCCTCCGGCGATGAAGGCGCCTATTATCCCGGCATCTTTCAATACGAGGACAGTCCGCTGGTGACCCTCGTCGGCGGAACAACTTTGATTTCCACTGGAGCCGGCGGGGTTTGGGCGTCTGAAACGGTTTGGAGCGGCAGCGGCGGCGGCATCAGCACCACCTATAGCATCCCAAGCTGGCAGACCAACATCAACATGACCGCCAATCAGGGTTCCACCACCATGCGCAACATTCCCGATGTGGCCTTGACTGCAAACAATATTTACATTTGGGGTGATGGATCACCTATCACAAGCATAGGCGGCACGAGTTGCGCCGCCCCGTTATGGGCGGGATTCATGGCGCTCGTGAACCAGCAGCTTGCGGCAAATGGAGGATCGCCCATCGGGTTTCTCAATCCGACCATTTACTCCTTGGGACAAAGCGCAAATTATACGAATTTGTTTCATGACATAACCACCGGCAACAATACAAGCGGCAGCAGTCCGACAAAATTTTATGCCGTGGCCGGTTACGATTTATGCACTGGCTGGGGCACACCTGCCGGACAGAATTTAATCAACGCGCTCGCGCCGCTGGTCGTCGTTACGCTGCCGCCCAGTGCGACGGAAGGCGACGGACTTCTCCCCGGCGCCGGACAGATTCAGTTGCCGACCGTGCAAACCTCAAATGTGGTCATTGGATTGACTTCGAGCGATCCCGCGCAAGTGCAAGTCCCGGCCAGTATCACACTGTTTGCGGGGCAGAGCAACGCGGTGTTCGATTTGACGATTCTTGATGACGGAGTTTTGGACGGGACGCAAACCGCCACGATCACCGCTTCCGTGCCCAGTTCTGGAACTGGCAGCGCCAGCATGAACATCTTCGACAAGGAAACGGCCGTGCTGCAAGTCTCGCTTCCGGCGACCGTGACCAAAGGCCAGGGAACCGTCCAGGGCATCGTGCAGGTCAGCGCGCCCGTCGGGGCCAATGTCACGGTCGGTTTGTCTTCGAGCAGCACGAATTTGATCCAAGTGCCCGCGTCGGTGATGGTTCCCTCCGGCCAGACATCCGCTGTCTTCACGGCAACGATTTTGACGGACGGCCAGATTAACGGCGGGCAAATTGTCAACGTCACTGCGCACGTGCAAAATTGGACGGACGGAACAGCGGCGGTCACCGTGCAGGACAATCTGAACCTGACCGTCACGCTGCCCGCGAGCGTGTGGAAAAATGCGGGCGTGTTGACCAATGGCGGGTCCGTGAGCACTTTCGGCGCATTGCCATCCAACCTGCCCGTTACGCTGTCATCGGGCAGTCCCGCCGTGTTGATCGTTCCCTCCACATTGACCATTTCTGCCGGCACCGCATCCAGCACGTTTAACATCACGGTGGTGGACAATTCAACCACCGGCAGCAATCAGACCGTCACCGTCACGGCCAGCGCGCCGGGCTTTACGAATGGCTCGGCTTCCATGCTGCTGCTGAACGACCAATCGCCCGCGCCGCCTTCCAATCCGCAGCCCGGCAATCTGGCCACGAACGTTTCCGCGAGCACAAACTTGACGTGGAATAATGGCAGTAACAGCACCAACAACAGCCAGTTGATTTTGAACGGGGGATTTGAGGCCGGATCGCTGACAAACTGGACGTTGGTGCCCAGCGCTTACGGAACATTTGTCATCAACAATGGGATGAACAAGCCTTACAGTCCGGACCCGGCGCTGCCGCCCTATGCCGGCAGCTATAGCGCGCTGGGAGATGAGTATGGGCCGGGCATCTTTTACATGTATCAAACGATTTCCATTCCGACCAATGCGACGTCCGCCACCTTGAACTGGGCGCACCGGGTGCGGAATTTTTACAGTTCATTCGGCCCGAACCAGCAGTTTCAAGTCCGGATTTGCGACACGAACAACAATGTTCTGGTGACGCCGTTCACGACCAATCCAGGCGATACTCTGCTGGGCAACTGGGTTCAAACAAACTACAACCTGACATCCTTCGCCGGGAAACAAGTGCGCGTGATGTTCTGGGTGAATCCGGGCGGTTACTATCTGGACGTTCACGTGGACAGCGTCAGTGTGCAGGTGAACACTGCATCCGTTACCAATTCGCCGGGGATTTTGAGCAACGATGTTTACTTCGGCACAAATTCCACGCCCGGGCCGAACCAGTTTCAAGGCAGCACGACCAATGCTTCGTGGAACTTGCCACTGTTGTCACCGCAAACAACCTACTACTGGCAAATTGTTGCTCACCAGGGCGGAACGACCACGGGCCCGGTGTGGCAATTCACGACCGCGGCTGTTGACCATTTTGTCTGGAACACCATCGCGTCGCCACAATATGTGAATCAGCCATTCACCGTAACCGTCACCGCCAATGATGCATTCAACCGGACGGTGAGTAATTTTACAAGCAGAGTTTCCTTGCTGGCGATTGCCGGAGGCGGGAACTCCATGATTGAAGATTTTGAATCAGGAATCTGGCCGCACTCGCCGTGGGTGAGTGTCGCGGGTGTCACTTTGGGAACCATTTCCCCGGCTTATGCCCACGATGGCAACTATGGTTTGAGCGATCCGGATTGGATTTACCGGACGGACGTTTCGCTTGGCAGAGCTGGCGACTTTCTTTCGTGGTGGATACGCCCCGGCACTGGACGGGCGTATCTTGGTTTCGGAGCGTCAGCCGGCGGCTGTTGGTCCGTCGTGGTTGAGCCGAACACGGGTCAGTTTGGCATTCAGCAAAACAGTGGATATAATTTTACCGGTGTGGCAACCAACAATCAAACCTGGCAGGCCGGCAAATGGTATAAAGTGGCAGTTCAATTTGTTTCAACCTCGTCCGTGACGTGCAAGCTTTATGACTCCGACGGCACGACACTTCTGAATTCCTTGAGCTATGCCAGTGTCACCGGCCTGCCCGGCGGGGTGGCAATGAGATCCTTTGGCGGCTTTTCTTTGGACACCGTTACATCCGGCGCAGGAACAGGAGCAGTGATTCCCATGTCGCCAACCAACTCCGGTAATTTTATCAACGGCACGTGGAGTGGAAATGTCACCGTGCAGCAACCGGCTACCAATGTCGTTCTTCAGGCTAACGATGGTAACGGTCACACCGGTTCCAGCAATCCATTTAACGCCGTGCAGGGGACGCCACCTTTCATCACCAACCAACCCGCGAGCCAGCGGATCTCTATTGGTTGCAACGCGGTTTTCAGTGTCGGTGCCGGCGGCACGGGCCCGTTATGTTGCCAATGGTGGAAGGGCGGTTCGGTCTTGAATGGGCAGACCAATTCCATCCTCACATTGACCAACGTCCAGGTGACCGACTTCACCAACTATTATGCCGTTGTCACCAACGGCTTTGGTTCCGTCACCAGTTCCAACGCGGTACTCTCGCAGAATCATCCGCCGGTGGCGGTGCAGGACATCATCCAGCGTCTGGCCACCAGCGATGTCAAGGTGCAGGTGTCCATGTTGATGTCCAACGACACCGATCCCGACGGTGATGCGCTGACTTTCCTGGGTGTGAGCACCAACAGTGCGGCGGGCGGCACGGTGTATTGGACCGGCAATTGGGTTTATTACCTGCCGCCGGCCGGTTACACCAACTCCGACGCCTTCGCCTACATTATTTCGGACGGTTACTGCGGCGGCACCGCCACCGGCAACGTGCTGGTGCAGGTCGTGACGGCCAGCGGCCCGTCGCATAATTTCAGAATTTATGCCCAGCCCGACGGCTCGGTGCTGCTGGTATTCGCGGGCATCCCCGGCTGGACCTACCGTATCCAGTATGCGGATACGCTGCCGCCGGTGAATTGGACGGACTTGTCAACGAACACCGCTGATGCACAGGGCTTCTATCAATTCATTGATGTGCGGCCGACCGATGCGCCGTCGCGTTTTTACCGCTCTGTTTCACCTTGAAACCATTCCAGAAACAAATCATGAACAGTCCAAAATTCCTCGCCGCGTTTGTCGCGCTGACGGTTTTTGCCGGACGGATTGCCGTTGCGGATGTTTTTTCATTCACCAATCTCGACCTGTCCATTCCCGACGGCCAGCCTGCCGGGATGAGCGATGTGGAAACCATCGTGTCCAGCATCTCGCAAATTGGATCGGTGCAAGTCGGCCTGAACATCGCCGGCAATTTCAATGGCGACCTCTACTGTTATTTGGAATACAACGGCGCGCTTTCCGTTTTGTTGAACCGGCCCGGACGCACGGCTGACAATCCCTTCGGCTACGCCGACTGCGGCTTCGACATCACGTTGAGCGACTTTGCCACCAACGGCAACATCCACACCTATGAGATGGTGCTGACGCCGGCAGCCGGTTTGCCGCTGACGGGCTTGTGGCAGCCGGATGGCCGCACGGACAGTCCGGCCAGTGTGGTGGACACGGATCCAAGCACGGCCGGGTTGAGCCTGTTTGACGGCATGAACCCCGACGGCATCTGGACACTGTTCGTCGCGGATGTGTCTCCCGGCGGCGACAGCACGCTGGTCAGTTGGCAGTTGACCATTGACTCGGTGCCGGAACCGTCGGTTGCAGCCGTTTTGGGCTTGGGCGCGGTGGCGGCTTTCATTTGGAGAGGCAGGGATTAATCATGGCAACAAACTGTCCGACAAATCGTGGCGGGGCGACTCGCTGATCTTCTGGCTGATTTTCATCCGCTCCTTGACACCATGTTAATCCGTCGGAGTTCGTTCTGGAAACAACAGCCGGTCTCTTGCCGGCCAATTTGGATTCCAGTTTCTTGTTTGTAGAACGGATCCTCGTTCGCTGCTACTGTTTCGTCTGCGGCGTTACCTGAATCACCTTTTCCTTCTCCAGCTTCTCCAGTTTGGGCGCGATGACGACCTGGCAGTAAGCCGCGTTGGTGTTGTTGTCGAAGTATTGCTGGTGATAATCCTCGGCCTTGTAAAATTTCTTGAGCGGCACGATTTCGGTGACAATCGGGTGCTTGAAATCCGCCTGCGCCGCGAGTTTTGATTTTTCCGCCTCCAGCTTCTGCTTCTCGTCGCGGTAAAGGATGATGGAGCGGTAGGACGTGCCCTCGTCCGCGCCCTGGCGATTCAGGGTGGTCGGATCGTGCGCCTGCCAGAAGACTTCGAGGAGCTTGTCGTAGGAGATTTTCGCGGGGTCGAATACGATTTCCGTGACCTCGGCGTGGCCGGTGGTCTCGGTGCAAACCTGCTGGTAGGTCGGGTTTTCGGTCGTGCCGCCGGCAAAGCCGCTGGTGACGGAGATGACCCCTGGCAGCCGCTCGAAAACGGCTTCCATGCACCAGAAGCAGCCGCCACCAAGGTCGGCGGTTTCAGTTTTGTTTGTGTTCATGGGATTGGTCGGTTGCGCGGAAGCGGATAAACACACCACGCCCGCGGTCAGCAGGAAACAAATCATCCTTTTCATAATTCAAACTTGCAGGCAGGACGCCCGCGCTACTCCTCCGTTTTATCCAGATGCCCGCCCGGCGGCAGGTCGGCGGACTTCTCGAAATGCTCCGGCAGCAACGGCTCGGAAATGACATGCCCGCCGCCGAGCCATTTGCCGAGGTCAACCAGCCTGCACCGCCGCGAGCAGAACGGCCCGAACTCGCCGGCAAACCAGTCGCCGGATTTTCTGCACGCCGGACAAACGACCTTGTGTCGTTTATTTCGTTTCGCTGGCAATCGTTTTGATGTCACTGACCACGTTTGCGGCCTCATCCGGCGACGCCCCGCCGTCGGTCAAAATCTTTTGCACACCGTCAAAAATCATCTGTTGCTGGGCTGTTGTCAAATGCGAACTGTTGAAAATGGCGTGGACGAATTGCGCCAGTTTCGGCTGCGGCGCGCGAAGTGTTTCCTTTCCGGCAATGGCCGTTGCCAGATCATCGGCCAGCTTGGAAATGGAAGCAGCCTGCGGCTTTGCGCCCTGCGCGGCAATGGCTAGGTCATTTGTCAGCGACTGTTTCAGGGCGGCGAGGGAAGCCGCGGGCGCCGCGTTGCCGATGGCGGTGAAATCTTTGCGCAAGTTCTCGATGTTTTGCAGCGTGGCTTGAAGGGCGGGATCGGGCGGAGGAGCGGGATTGTTTTGGGGAGGCTGCGCGGGCGGAGTCGGATCTTCCAGACCCTTCTGGCTGGCGGCGGTTTCATTGGCAGCGGCGTTTCTGGCCTGACGTATCGCCACAGAATAATTTTGGGCCGGCAGGCTGCCGGCCATGAACAATGCGCAGGCGGATGTGATGAGCCATTTCATAACTTCACTGGTTTGCAATCACCCCGCCATTTTTCGACACCAATGGGATATAGTCTTCAAGGATGTTCTCGGCTTCGTTGAGCATCGGGTCGGGTGGTATGGGCGATGTCGTTATAATCGGCAGCAAACTGGTCGTGGTGATCGTCGTGAAATTCTGGCCGGTGCCGGTCGTTCCCACGCTGTTGGTTTTGGTCACGATCAACGGCATCGGTTCAGGCAAGCCGGGTTTGTCGGCATTTTCAACAGTGATTTCATAAATCCTCGCTTCCGGCGCCTTCCTCGCCTCGATCTCCCGGTCGCGGGCCGTTTTCCGGACCGCATCTTCCTTGCGCTCCTTCAAGGCCGCCTGCTCGTTGAGCGTGGCGGTCTTATCGGCTTGGATTTTCTTGTATTCCTCGATGTCCTGCCGGACGTAATTGAAATCCTGGTTGGTGGCGGTGCGGGTTTCCGAATTTTGCCGCAACTCATCGAGATAAGGCTGGACGAGGTTGAGTTTTTGGAAATTCGCGCCGGGAATGGAATCCCAAGGCAGGGGATTTTCAAGGGCGTTTTCGCCGATGTCGGGGGAATAATTCAAAATGTCCGGCAGCACGATGTCCGATTCGACGCCCTTCAATTGCGTCGAAGCGCCGGTGACACGGTAAAATTTGCTGATGGTCAGCTTGAGCGTGCCGGGGTCGTTGGTGTCTTTGGATGTGGCCGGCCAGACGCGCGAGTTTAACCTCATCAGGCTTTGCACCGTGCCTTTGCCGTGGGTGGAGGTGTCGCCCGCGACCACCGCGCGGCCATAATCCTGCAGGGCGGCGGCGACGATTTCGGCGGCTGACGCGCTGAAGCGGTTGAGCAGGACTACGAGCGGCCCGGAATAAAGCACGGAAGGATTGGCGCTGGATTTTACCGCGACGTTCCCATCGTAATCGCGCACTTGAACGACGGGGCCTTTTTTAATGAAGAGGCCGGTGAACCGGATGGCCTCCTCGAGCGAGCCGCCGGGATTGCCGCGCATGTCAAGGATGATGCCGGCGACTTTTTCCTGTTCGAGCTTGTCAATCAGTTTGGCGACATCAACCGAAATGTAACTTTGCTTTGAATTCCCCATGTTGCCGGACAAATCAGTCGGGAAATAAAATGACGGGACGCTGATGACGCCAATCCGGTTGGTCCCGCCGCGTTCGTCGGGCAGTTCGATGAGGCGGGCCTTGGCCTCCTGATCTTCCAGCTTGATCTCGTCGCGGGTCAGAATTACCACGTGACGCGAGGATGGACGGTTTTTTTCATCAACGGTCAGCCGCACCTGCGTGTCTTTGGGGCCGCGAATCAATTCGACGACCTTGGTCAGATCCATGTCCACGACGTTGACGGGCGGCAGGTTGCTTTGCGCGACGTAGATGATGCGGTCTTTTTCCCTGATTTGCCCGCTTTTGTCCGCCGGCCCGCCGGGAACAAGGGAGTCAATGGTGCAATAACCTTCGTCCTCGACAAGTCTGGCGCCAATGCCGAACAGCGAGAGGCTCATGCTGATGGAAAAGTCCGCCGCGCGCTGCTCATTGAGGTAATCCGTATGCGGGTCGTAGGCGTGGGTGAGCGCGTTGAGATAAATCTGCAACACATTGCCGCTGTCCCAATTGGTGAGCGTGTGCAGGGTCCAGTTGTATCGCCGGGCCAGTTGGTCGGTGATGTTCGTTTCGGCATTTTTTGGGAACGGCAAAACAGTGCCGCCGTTGGTCGGCGAAAATTCAAGGTCCAGTTTGTCCTGCAAATACTCGTAGCGCAACTGCGAGCGCCACAGATCCTCCGCCGCAGTCAGGTCATTCGGATACGGCGCATGACGGCGGTCGGTCGCAATGTGTTCGTCGGTGTTGATCTTGAACCGGTCCTGTTTGAGCAGTTGGTTCACATAATCCGTGTGCTGCCTGATGCGTTCCAGGAACCGCTCGAAAATTTCATACGCGGGCGAGAGGTTGGCCCAGCCGCTGCCGCCGACCGTCAGTTTGTCGAGGTTTGTCCGGTAGTGCGCGAATTCGTCAATGTCCGATTGCAGGAAATTTTCGCGCTGGGGGTCGAGCGTTTCCAGATAGCCGTCGAAAAATCTTTCAGACATGGCCTTGTCAAGCACCTGCTGGGAATAATGCCCTTCCTCCAGAAACCGCGCGGTCCAGTAGGCGATGCGGGTGTCATTGGGGCCGGGCACAAGGGGCGTAAAACCTTCCGTCACCGTTGTGGTGGGCGGGGCGATTTTTTGTGGGGCCGAGCACCCGGCGGCGATAATCAGACCTAGCGCCACCACAAGCACAATGCCAGCGCAGATTTTAATTTTCAAATGATTCATTGAATTGGCACAACTTCGACCCAATTTAACCTGATTTGTTCAGAAAGAAACCCTTTTTAAGCGGGTCGGCGCGAATTGGGCCGGAAAAGTGGATTGCAATTTTGAACCAAATTCCGACAATGACGGTCTGAAAATCGAAATTATGAAAAGAACGGGACTGATTGTCGCATTTTGTTTGAGCGCGGCCGCGCCGCTGTTTGCCGACGGCACGAACACGCTGACCGATGAGAAATCGCGTTTGAGCTACGCCATCGGCACATATTTCGCCGCCCGCTGGAAGGAGCAGGGCGTGGACGTGGATCCCGACCTGGTCCTGCGCGGATTGAAGGACGGGCAATCCGGCGGGCCCACGCTCATGAGCCTGCAGGAAACGCGTGACATCATGAACAAATTCCAGAATGCGCTGGCCGACAAGCAGCAGAAAATGCGCGAGCAGCTCCTTGCCAAAAACAAGGCCGAGGGCGATGCCTTTCTGGCAAAAAACAAAACACTGCCCGGCGTCGTGACGTTGCCGGACGGATTGCAATACAAGGTCATCGCCGATGGCGCTGGAGAAATGCCCGGCGAAGACGACATAGTGACGATGAATTATCGAGGCACATTTGTGGATGGCACGGAGTTCGGCAGTTCGGCCCAGGACGGCAAACCACTACAGCTAACCATCGGTCATATCTCCGTTCGCGGTTGGAACGAGGCGCTCAAGCTAATGAAAGCCGGTTCCAAGTGGCAATTGTTCATCCCGGCCGAACTCGCCTTCGGACAGATTGGCAAGTCCCCCCGCATTCAGCCCGATGCCGTGCTGCTCATTGAAGTCGAACTCCTCGCGGTGCAACATCCCAACCCGCAGCCGGCGTCGGCGCCGCCGCCTGCCGCCAATCCGCCGCTCACCAGCGACATTGTCAAGGTGCCGTCCGCCGATGAAATGAACAAGGGCGCGAAAATCGAAATCATCAAGTCCGAGGATGCGCTGAAACTCCAGCAGGCGCAGACTAACGCGGCAAAATGACCGCGTCGTTTTGGTGGTTGGCATAATTTGGCGCGCCGGGCACAGTCCCGATGCGAAGGTGGTTTCGATTGGGCCGTGTGCCCGGCGCTTCGTTTCGCAAACCATGGCACGAACTGGTTCTGAACCATTTGCGCCGTGGTGGTTTTAATGATATTTTCAGCGATGGATGGTTTGCCAATCTGCTTATGAAACAATTTCCGAAACCAATGGTTGGATTTTTTGCCGCGCTGGCGGGCGTGGTGGCAATGGCCGCCTTGTTTTATTTCACCGCGTGGGCCAAGGATCCCGCCCCGGCCATCAAAGTGGACGCGACGCCCATTGTCCGTGACGCCAGGGCCGTCAACAGCCTTGCGCCCGTTGTTAAAAAAGCGGCGCCCAGCGTCGTGAACATTTATTCCACGCAAATCGTCCATCTGCGGCGCTACCGTGATCCTTCCAACAATGACCCGTTTTACCGCCAGTTCTTCGGCGATCCTTCCGGGCAGGGCAATGGAAATCAGACGGGGCGAACGCGCCGGGAACAAAGCCTCGGCTCCGGGATTATCATTTCCCCGGATGGATACATTTTGACCGCCAACCACGTCGTGGATGGCATGGATGAAATACAGGTGGCCATTCCCAACAGCAAACAGCAATACACCGCCAGGGTTCTGGGCGCGGACCCGCCCACCGACGTGGCCGTGCTGAAAATTGACGCCACCGGCCTGCCCGCAGTCACCCTCGGCGAAAGCGATCAACTGGAAGTGGGCGATCTCGTGCTCGCCATCGGCAATCCTTTCGGTGTCGGACAGAGCGTGACGATGGGCATCGTGAGCGCGCTGGGCCGCAAGGTGGATGATCCTGACCAGGGATATTCCATCCAGGATTTCATCCAGACCGACGCGGCCGTCAATCCGGGCAATTCCGGCGGGGCGCTTGTGGATGCCCAGGGCCGGCTCATCGGCATCAACACGATGATCAAAAGCAGTTCCATGGGAAGTGAAGGCATCGGTTTCGCGGTGCCCATCAATTTGGCGCGCAGCGTCCTGGACCGCCTCATCAGCGGCGGCAAGGTGTCGCGCGGTTATATCGGCATTCGCATGCAGGACGTTGACGCCGACCTTGCCCAGCAATTCAAACTGCCCAGCCAGAACGGTGTTCTAGTGGACGACATCATGCCGGGCACGCCCGCGGAAAAGGCCGGCATCAAGTCCGGCGATGCCATCATCGAATTCAACGGAAAGAAGATTGATGACGAGAACATCCTGCAACTGGCGATTTACCAATGCGCGCCCGGCTCGGATGCGACGGTGAAATTAGTTCGCGACGGCGCGGCCAGGACACTCACCGTAAAACTGGCGGAGTTCCCGGTTGAAGCTGCTCCGGTCAAAACCGTCCAGCCCGCTCCGGCTTCAACCAACGCCGACGCGTTCGACGGGCTTGATGGCGTGACCGTGGCTGTCTTGGATCGCCAGGCACGGCTGGGGTTGAGTGCGCCCGCCAAGCTCCAGGGCGCTGTTATCACAAGTGTGAATCCCAGCTCCAACGCCGCCGAGGCTGGTTTGCAGCGTGGCGACGTCATTCTGGAAATCAACCGTCAGCCGGTTCCTGACGCCGACACAGCCCTCAAACTCGGCCAGCAGGCCAAGGGCAAACGCATCCTCGTCCGCATCTGGCGGCGCGATGGCGATGATGACGGGACTCGGTGGCTCACCGTTGACAACACGAAGAAGTGAGGGCGGGCAATTGATGGGTGCCACGTTGCGGTTTTCAGTCTGCACAATTTGGCGCATGGTTGAACTTGCAGCCTTCAACCTGTAACCTGCAACCGACATGGCCGTTCAATACAAAGATTATTACGAAACCCTCGGCGTCCCGCGCACCGCGAAGGAT
>CAYYWB010000030.1:0-19467 GCA_964475285.1 uncultured Bifidobacteriaceae bacterium
TTTTATCGAGCCAAAATCGTTGTCTGGAAAATCTTAACCGGACAGTAGAGATTTTGAATGTAATTCGTGTCGCCAGCCAATCGAAGTGAATGTTGAAGCTGTCGGCCAAGAATTTCGCTGTCCCGGCTGTGGCGAAAAACTCGTTGTCCCAGCGCCGTAGTGCGACATTATTATGGAAAATTACTCTTTGTGCCTTCGCGCCTTTGTGGTTATTTTCTTTGAAGATTCGGGAGAAATATTATGGCTCACAATTGGAAATTCTTTCGTGCCGGCGGGTTTGACCAGGTCAAACTCGAATCCGGTGACGACCTCGCCAATTTGGATCAGCTTGACCAGAAACTCTGGGTCGCGCTTGCCTGCCCGACGCGCGGACTGGAGTTCGACAGCCGCACGCTCGACCTGATTGACACCGACAAGGATGGCCGCGTCCGCGCGCCGGAAATCATCGCCGCCGCCAAATGGGCCGCCGGCTTGCTCAAAAATCCCGACGATTTGATCAACAGTTCGCCGTCCCTGCCGCTTGACGCCATCAGCGACGCCACGTCGGAGGGAAAACAAATCCTGTCGTCCGCGAAGCAAACGCTCGTCAACCTCGGCAAGCCCGATGCAACGGCCATCAGCATTGAGGACACGATGGACACGGTGAAGATTTTCACCGCCACGAATTTCAACGGCGACGGCATCATTCCCGCCGACGCCGCCAGCGATGACGCGACGAAGGCGGTCATTGCCGACATCATGGCCTGTCTCGGCGTCGAGAACGACCGCAGCGGCAAGCCAGGCGTCAGCCAGCCCAAGGTGGACCAGTTTTTCGCCGAGGCGCAGGCGCATTCCGACTGGTGGAAACAGGCAGAGGGCGACAAAAACATCCTGCCGCTGGGCGAAGCCACCGCCGCCGCGTTTGCCGCCGTGAAATCGGTGCGGGCGAAGGTGGATGATTTTTTCGCGCGCTGCCGCGTGGCGGGATTTGATCCGCGCGCCGTCACCGCATTGAACCGGCCGGAGTCGGAATACGTCGCGTTGGCAGCGAAAGAGCTAACGGTCAACACCGCCGAAATTGCCAGTCTTCCGCTCGCGCAAATTGCGGACGGGAAGTCTTTGCCGCTCGTGGGCGGCGTGAATCCCGCGTGGGCCGGCGCGCTGGCCGCGCTGCAATCCGCCGCCGTCAACCCTCTGCTCGGCGAAAGAAATTCCATCAGCGAGTCCGATTGGGCGGCGTTGAACGCAAAGCTCGCTCCGTTCGAGGCCTGGTCCGCCGGCAAGGTCGGCGCGGCGGTCGAGAAAATCGGCATCAAGCGCGTGCGCGAAATTCTTGCGGGCGACGCAAAGGCGAAAATCACCGCGCTCATCGCGAAGGACAAGGCGCTGGAGCCGGAAGCCAGCGCCATTTCCGCCGTGGAGAAGCTGGCGCGGTATCACCGCGATTTGCACGCGCTCTGCCTGAATTTTGTCAGCTTCAAGAATTTTTACAGCCGCGAAATCCCGGCGATATTCCAGGCGGGCCGGCTGTATCTGGACCAGCGCGCCTGCGATCTTTGCCTCACGGTCGAGGACGCCGGCAAACACAGCGTGATGGCCGCGCTGGCGGGCAGCTATCTGGCTTACTGCGATTGCGTCCGCAAGGCCACGGGCGAAAAAATTCAGATTGTCGCCGCGTTCACCGATGGCGATTCGGACAACCTGATGGCCGGGCGCAACGGGATTTTTTACGACCGCAAAGGCCAGGATTGGGACGCCACCGTCACCAAGCTGATTGACAATCCCATCAGCCTGCGTCAGGCATTCTGGCTGCCCTACAAAAAACTCGTCCGCATGATCGAGGAGCAGGTGGCCCGGCGCGCCGCCGCCGCGGATGCCGCCTCGACCGCAAGATTGCAGGATGCCGCCGCTGTCACCGCAAGTGCTGGCGCGGCGCAACCGGCCGAGCCGAAGAAGATTGACCTGGGAACGATTGCCCTCTTGACCACGGCCTTCACAGCCATCGCCGGAATTGTCACGACGATTCTCGGTCGTCTGGCGGGCATATTTGACCATGGTCTGATATATGCCATTTTTGCCTTTGCCGGAATTTTTATCGGCGTCATCCTGCTGATTTCCGGCCCTTCGATGGTTCTGGCTTACATCAAGCTCCGCAAACGCAACCTTGCGCCGCTCCTCGACGCGAACGGCTGGGCGGTCAACGCCAAGGCCGTCATCAACGTGCCGCTGGGCCAGTCGCTCACGCAAATCACCGAACTGCCGCCCGGCTCGCAGCGCGATCTCATTGACCCGTTCGCGGCGAAAAAATTCCCGCTGGCATTGACGGTTTTCATCCTTGTTGTCGCGGGCATGCTCGCGCTCGGCCTCGGCTGGTATCTCGGCAAACTTGACCCAGTTCTGCCCGGAAAAATCAAGAGCATCACGGTCCTCGGCACGAACGCGCCCGCGTATTTGCCGCCGACCAACGCCGCGCCCGCCATCATCATCTTGAACACCAATGCCGCGCCACCCGCGACGGTGACGCCATAATTCATGCCTCGTGAATCCATCGCAGCCAAAACCACGCGATTGAAAAGAAAACTGAAAATTATTTCGGTCGTCCTTTTGGCATCAGTTCTTGTCTTCATTGTATTTGCCTGGCACGAGGGAAGCGTCCTTGTCTCTCCAAGCAATTGCGAAATCGGAAAACCGCCCGCCGATTTGCCGGTTCAAGCAATTCAATTTCAGAGTTCCAGCGGCGCAACAATTCATGGCTGGCTTCTTGCCGGGCAACCGGGAACAGGCGTCGTCATTTTGATGCACGGAATTCGCGCCAACCGACTGCAATTGTTGGACCATGCCCGGTTCCTTTTTCACGCCGGCTATTCGGTGCTGCTGTTTGATTTTCAAGCGCACGGCGAAAGCATTGGAAGGCATATCACCGCCGGATACTTGGAAAGTCGTGATGCTGCTGCTGCCGTGGATTTTGTTCATCAGAAATTCCCTGGCGCGAAAGTTTGCGTCAACGGATTTTCCATGGGCGGGGCGGCGGTTGTTTTGGCGGATCCGCCCCTGCAGGTCAACGCCATGATTTTGGAATCGGTTTACCCGACAATTGAGCAAGCGATCACCGACCGCTTGGTAATCAGATTCGGTTGGCTGGGGAAATTAGGCACGCCATTTCTGACATGGCAGTTGAAGCCGCGGCTGGGATTTGGCCGCGACAATTTGCGCCCCATCAAACAAGTCGGCAAAATTACAGTTCCAAAGTTTTTCATCGCCGGGACAGCAGACCGCGATACGCTGGCGCAAGAATCAAAGGACTTGTTTGCAGCCGCTGCCGAACCGAAACAATTCTGGCTGGTGGATGGCGCCGCACACGTTGATATGAATGACTTCGCCAAAGACGAATACGAAAAACGCATTTTGGAATTTCTGGCTCGAAATCTAAATTAAATGCGAAGTTTTTTCTTCGTGCCTTTGTGTCTTCTTGGTTAAATTTTCAGAAGATGCCCCGTGAATCCACCGCCGCCAAGACCGCGCGATTGAAGAAAATCATCGCCGGTTTCCAGAAGACTTATCCCGAGGCGCATTGCGAGCTGACTTACACGGAACCGCTCCAATTGCTCGTCGCCACCATTCTTTCCGCGCAATGCACCGACAAGCGCGTCAACATGGTCACGCCGGATTTGTTCAGGAAATACCGCACGGCGGCGGATTTTGCGGACGCGCCACGCGCCGATCTGGAGCGGCTCATCAAGTCCACCGGGTTTTTCCGCAGCAAGGCGAAGAACATCCAGAATTGCTGCCGCAAACTCATCGCCCGACACGGCGGCGAGGTGCCGCGCACGATGGAGGAATTGATCCAGCTCGATGGCGTCGGTCGCAAGACGGCGAACGTGGTTTTGGGAAATGCATTCGGCGTGGTGGTCGGCGTCATCGTGGACACGCACGCGATGCGGCTGTCGCGGCGGCTCGGCCTGACGCGGGAAACGACACCCGAAAAGATCGAGCGCGACCTGATGAGGCTGCTGCCGCGGAGCCATTGGCTGCTCTTCAGCCACTGGCTCGTCTGGCATGGACGCAGGCGCTGTTACGCGCGCAAACCGGATTGCGCGAACTGCGAAATTAAGAAATCCTGTCCGCAAACCGGCGTCGTGATTTGATTTGCCCGCGAACTCAAAATGCCATCCGTGGCAAAATCGGTTTGAATTTGCGCCCGGCTGGCGTCATGCTGGCTGCGATTTATGAAGCCAAACGATTTTTCCGGCGCGCGGGTGCTTGTCACCGGCGGCGCGGGGTTCATCGGCAGCGCGCTCGTCTGGGCGTTGAACCGGCGCGGTTGCGACGACATCGTGGTCTGCGACCGCCTCGGCACAGATGAGAAGTGGCGCAATCTCGCGCCGTTGCGCTTCGCCGAATTCGTCGAGGCGGATGATTTGCTGGCGCGTTTGAAAAGCAGCGCGCTGGGGAAATTCAATTTGGTTTTGCACATGGGCGCATGTTCGTCCACGACCGAACGCGACGCGGGTTTTCTCTTCCGCAACAATTTTGAATTCACCCGAGACCTTGCCGAATGGTCGCTGGCGAAAAAAGTCCGCTTCGTTTATGCGTCGTCCGCCGCGACTTACGGCGACGGCGCGGCGGGCATGGAGGACGACGACACAAAGCTCGACACGCTGCGTCCGCTGAACATGTATGGCTACTCGAAGCATCTGTTCGATCTGCACGCGCGCCGGGCCGGATATTTGAGGAAAGTTGTCGGGCTGAAATACTTCAACGTCTTCGGCCCGAACGAGGACCACAAGTGCGACATGCGCTCGCTCGTCCACAAAAGTTTCGCGCAGGTGAAAAACGAGGGCGTCATCCGGCTGTTCAAGAGCTACCGGAAAAATTTCCGCGACGGCGGGCAGAAGCGCGATTTTCTTTACGTGAAGGACGCCGTGGCGATGACGCTGCATCTGGCTGCGACTCCAAAGGCCGGCGGGCTTTTCAACATCGGTTCCAGCGCGGCGCGGACATGGATTGACCTGGCGAAGTCGGTTTTTGCCGCGCTGGACAAAAAGCCGAAAATTGAATTCATCGAAATGCCGGAATCCATCCGCGACAAATACCAATACTTTACGCAGGCGGACATTTCGCGATTGCGCGCCGCCGGTTACAAGGCGCCAGTCACTTTGCTCGAAGACGCGGTAAAGGATTACGTCTGCAATTATCTTGCGCCGGACAAGCGTCTCGACCCGGCGGCTGCGTAATTCAATATAACGTCGGGCCTGCGGCTCGACTTGATTGGCGCACAGCCGACACTAAAGCGAAATTTCACCGGAACGTGACTTGCCGGCGGCGGCGATTTGCAGGAATCTTTCCCGCAATGAAAAATAGTTTTTTCATCCGTTTCGGATTGGTTGCGTTCAGCTTTCAACGAATCTTGGCCGAAGATTTTGACGCGACGACCGAATTTGTTGGCCGAGGCACAAACGGTCTGGTCACGCCGGTCAACCAGATCGTCACGCCCGCCGGAACGCAGGTCGAGCTGCCCGGCATCCGGCCAAACGCGCTGGCTTTGAGCCCTGACGGCAGGCTGCTTGTGACCGCCGGGCTGACGCGCGAGCTGATCGGTGTCAATCCAGCGACCGGAACCATTTCGCAACACGTCCCGTTCCCGGCGGACAAGGCGCAGCCAATGCCGGCGCTGGCCGACGGCATTATCGGCACGAATCAACAGGCGAAGTTGAGTTTCACCGGCCTCGCATTTTCGCCCGATGGCTCGCGCATCTATCTTTCCAACGTCAACGGCGACGTCAAGGTTTTCGGCGTCGGCAGGGACCGGAAAATATCGCCGCTGTTTTCAATCGGCTTGCCAGGTATGCAAACATCCCGCCGCACGAATGACATTCCCGCCAGCATCGCCGTTTCGCCCGACGGAAAAAAACTTTACGTCGCGGGCAATCTTTCCAACCGGCTGCTCGAACTCGACGCCGTCACCGGCAACGTCTTGCGGACGTGGGACGTGGGCGTTGCGCCGTTTGATGTGGCGCTTTGCAAAAATAAAATCTACGTCAGCAATTGGGGTGGACGCCGACCGGACGCAAACAGTTTGACCGCCCCGGCGGGATTGGGCACGCGCGTGCGGGCGGACGAGCGCGGCATCGCCAGCGAAGGCTCGGTTTCGGTAATTGATCTCCAAAATGATCTGGTGGGGCGAGACTCCGTCGAGCCTGAATTTACGGAAGGAAACAATGATATTAGGGCTCGACGGAGTCTCGCCCCACCGGAAATTGTGACCGGCCTTCACGCCTGCGCGCTGGCGCTTTCGCCAAATGGCAAGTTTCTCGTTGTCGCCAACGCGGGCAGCGACACATTGAGCGTGATTGACACGCGCACGGACAAAATCGTGGAAACGATTTGCGCGCGGCAGAATCCGGGCGACCCATTTGGCGCGCAGCCGGACGCGCTGGCGTTTGACTGGACGGGCAAAAAACTGTTCGTCTGCAACGGCGCGCAAAACGCCGTCGCCGTTTTTCAGTTCAAGCCGGCCGCGTCCAAATTGCTCGGCCTGATTCCCGTGGGCTGGTTTCCGGGCGCGATTGCCTACGACGCGCGGCGCGGGCAAATTGACGTGGCGAACATGAAGGAAATCGCCGCAAAAATGGCAACGGCCAAAAAAGGCTTGGGCAACGGTTCGGGCTTCAACACCAAGCAATACACCGGCTCGCTCTCGCTGGTGCCGCTGCCGGCGGCGAGGGATCTGGCCGCGTTCACGCAAACCGCGCTGGCGGATTTGCGCTATCCGCTGCTGGCGCAGGCGAAATTGCCGCCGCGCGAAAATCGTCCGCCGCAGCCCGTGCCGGAGCGCGCCGGCGAACCCGGCGTTTTTCAGCACGTCATTTACATCATCAAGGAAAACCGCAGTTACGACCAGGTGTTCGGCGACGTGGGGGAAGGCAATGGCAACGCGGATTTGTGCGTTTTTGGCGAGCGCGTCACGCCGAACGAACACAAGCTCGTCCGCGATTTTGCGCTGCTGGACAATACCTATTGCTGCAGCATTTTGAGCGCGGATGGCCACAACTGGACCGACAGCGGCATCGCGACCGAATATCTGGAGCGCTCCTTCGCCGGCTGGCCGCGCAGCTATCCCAGCGGCGGCTTTGGCGAGGGCGGCGAGGACGCGCTGGCGTATTCGCCCGCCGGTTTCATCTGGAACAACGCGCTCGCCCACGGAAAAACGGTCGTGGATTTCGGCGAATTCACGACGGACACGAGGCACTGGAAAAGTTCCGGCGGCACGAACGTCACGTTTCTGAACGCCTACCGCGATTTCACCGGCGGCTCGAATGAAATTGTTTATTCCAGCGAGCCGGACATCGAGGCGCTGCGGCCATTCATCGTGACGAACACCGTCGGCTGGGATTTATCCGTGCCGGACGTTTGGCGCGCGGCGCAATTCATCAAATCACTGAAACAATTTGAAGCGGCGGACAATCTGCCGAACCTTGTCATCCTCTGGCTGCCCAACGACCACACCAGCGCGACGAAAACCAATTATCCCACGCCCGCCGCGATGATGGCCGACAACGATTTGGCGATGGGACAAATTGTCGAGGCCGTGAGCCATTCAAAATTCTGGACGAACACCTGCATTTTTGCCGTGGAGGACGACCCGCAGGACGGCTGGGATCACGTCAGCGGCTACCGCACGACGGCCTATGTGGCGAGCGCCTACACCCGGCGCGGCGCGGTCGTCCACACGCAATACAACCAGACCAGCCTGCTCCGCACGATGGAGCTGATGCTCGGCCTGCCGCCGATGAACCAGATGGATGCCACCGCCACGCCGATGTTCGATTGCTTCACCCCCACGCCTGATTTCACACCGTTCGACGCCGTGACCAACAACGTGCCGCTGGATGAAATGAATCCGCCGCCGAGGGAAATACAAGATGCGCAATTGCGGAAGGACGCGATGGTTTCCGCGAAACTGCCGCTGGACAAAGAGGATCAATGCCCGGAGGACGTGTTCAACCGCATCCTCTGGCGCGCGATGAAAGGCCCGCAAACGCCGTATCCCGAATGGGCGGTGAAGGCGACGGATGAAGATTGAAACGGCCAAAGATGTGCAGCCGATTCTCTAATTAGGTTTCGGCTCGTCCATAATCTTAATAACTCGGCGTCAAAAATCTGAACAACAAATAAAGCAAGAACCAGCCAACCAAACTCGCCAAACCGAAATCCGACCAACTGCGCAATTTGTCGCGGGTTCGCAAAAAAATGCCAACGAACATGGTGACAATCACACTCGGAACAAATCCAAGAACCAGTGCGACAAAAAGGCCAAAAAATCCCGTCTCTGTTTGGGGCAGCCAAAGCCAAGCAACGATAAAAGCAAAGATCGGGAGATTGACCAAAAGCGCGCGAAAATATGATCTGTAAATGGGCATGGTGTGCATAGCAGCCTAACAATTATTCTGCCAAACGGCGGTTTGGCCCAATTCCGGAATCAGAAGGTTTGCTTTACATTTCATGCCGCCAGCATTCGCCGGTCTGCGGGCAAGGTCAAGTTTGAAGTTTGGCCCGGCGGAAATCCGGGCGCAGCTTGACGCCATCGCGGTAGCGCAGGTTTGCAACCTGCCGTATCGCCGATTTGCAATCGGCAGCGCGCCAATCAGCCGATGATTGTTGAATTGTCCACGCCTCGCGGATTGCAAATCCGCGATACAGCCGACTGCAAGTCGGCGCTACGCAGGCAGTGCATGGATGCGCCACGAAAATCCGGACGCAACTTTATGCCATCGCCCGCTTTGTCATCCGGCCCTCGGAAATTGCTACAAATTCACCGGGTCAATGTCCACCGCAAGCGAGACATCCTCCGGCAGCGTGAGCGTCCGGATGATTTCTGCCAGCGCCTGGCTCAATTTGCTCATCGCCCGCGTCCGCAGCATGATTTGGTAGCGATAAAACGTTTCCGCCCGCAACAGCGGCGCCGGCGCCGGGCCGGTAATAACCAAGTCCAAAGTCCAAGGTCCAAGGTCCGAAGCCGCGCCGCCGGGAGAAGCTTTGGACTTTGGACCTTGGACTTTGGACTCAAGAATCCGCTTCAGATGGTCGGCGGAGAATTTCACCTTTTCCTCGTTGCGCCCCTTGAGCGTGAGCAGCGCAATGCGGCTGACGGGCGGGTATTTCAACTGCTCGCGGAATTCCATTTCCTGCTCGTAAAAGCCGGTGAAGTCATGGCGGCGCGCGAATTGGATGGCCGGATGAAACGGCGCGAACGCCTGCACGAACACCTCGCCCTCCACGTCGCCGCGACCGGCGCGACCGGCGACCTGCGTGAGCAATTGGAAGGTGCGCTCGCCCGCGCGGAAATCCGGCTGATGCAGCGCGAGGTCGGCGTAAATGATGCCGACGAGCGTGACGTTCGGGAAATGCAGCCCCTTGGCGATCATCTGCGTGCCGACGAGGATGTCGGTTTTGCCGGTGCGGAAATCGCCGAGCACCTTCCGGTAATCGTCCTTGCGCTTCATCGTGTCGGCGTCCATGCGCTTGATGCGCGCCTGCGGGAAAAGTTTCGCCAGCGTTTCCTCGACCCGCTGCGTGCCGGTGCCAGCAAAACGGATGGCTGGATTCCTGCATTTCTCGTTCGGGCAAACCTGCGGAACTTTTTCAAAGTGGCCGCAGATGTGGCAGGCGAGTTTTTGTTCCTGCCGGTGAAACGTAAGCGCGAGGCTGCAATTCGGGCAATTCGCGACGTAGCCGCACTTTGGACATTGCAGCGATGTCGAATAGCCGCGCCGGTTCAAAAACAAAATTGTCTGCTCACCCTTCTCCAGCCGTTGGGTGATGGCTTCCTTGAGCTGAGGCGAGAAAATCGGGGTGCCCTTTTCGCCGCGCGCGGCCTGCCTCATGTCCACGACGCGGACGCGCGGCATTTTCTGGTCGTCCACGCGCTCCGGCAATTCGAGCAGCGCGAATTTCCCGCGCTTGCAGTTGTGGTAACTCTCCAGCGACGGCGTGGCCGAGCCGAGCACGACGACTGCATTTTCCATCTGGCCGCGCATGATGGCCACGTCGCGCGCGTGGTAGCGCGGCGCCTCCTCCTGCTTGTAACTCGTCTCGTGTTCCTCGTCCACGATGATGAGTCCGAGCGGCTCAACCGGCGCGAAAATAGCCGAGCGCGCCCCGATGACGATGCGCGCGCGGCCCTGCCGGATTTTGTGCCACTCGTCGTGCCGCTCGCCGGCGGATAAATGCGAATGCAAAACCGCAACAAGCGTTTGCAATTTTCCCGAACTGAACCGCGCCTTGAACCGTTCGACGGTCTGCGGCGTAAGCGAAATTTCCGGCACGAGGACGATCGCGCCCTTGCCCTGTTCGAGCGCGTGGGCCAGTGCCTGGAGATAAACCTCGGTCTTGCCGGAGCCGGTGACGCCGTGCAAAAGAAATGTAGAAGGCTGAATGAAGAATGAAGAAACAGGTTTGGTTGGCTCGGTGTCGGGTTTGGTTTCTGCATTCTTCATTCTGCATTCTTCATTTCTCACATTCATCGCCTCCTTGATCTTCTCCAGCGCGTCGGCCTGCGCCGGGTTCAACGGCAGCGGCTGCGACGGCAAAATATGCTCGCGCGCATACGGATCGCGCTCGGAAATTTCCGAGGCAATTTCAATCAGGCCCCGGTCTTCGAGTTTGCGGACGGTGGCGGCGGTGGTTTCGGCCAGTTCGACCAGTTCCTGAAACGGCAGCTCACGCCGCTCCTCGATAATGTTCCAGACTTCCTGCTGGCGCTTGGGCAATTTTGGAAATTCGCCAGCCGGTGGCAGCGCGCGGACGAACAGCCGCTCGCGCCAACCGGACGCCTCCTTGCGCACGGCTTCGGGCAGAACGGATTTCAGCGCGATTTCCGGCGCGCAGCAATAATATTCACCAATCCAGCGCGCGAGTTTCAGGACCTTCGGCGTTACCAGCGTCTGCGCGCCGATGACCTTGAGAATCGGTTTCAGATTTGCGTGCGCGGATTCCTCGGCGAGCGCGGTGACGGTGCCGAAAATCTTCCGCGCGCCGAACGGCACCTGCACGCGGCTGCCGACTTCGATTTGTCCCGCCAATCCGGGCGGAATCGAGTAATCAAACTCCTTCCGCAGCGCGATTTCGAGGCTGACGCGGGCGATCATAATCCGGTGACGGGTGGCAGGTGACGGGTGACAGGAACAAGCAGGATGGCATTGGCATTTTTCATGTCACATTTCACTCGTCACCTGTCACATTTTCAATCGCGCGTGATGGCGCGCATTTCGGCTTCGAGCTGTTTCCGCAATGCCTCGCGTCCGGCGGCGTCCGTCTCGCGCGGCACGCGCAGGGCTTTGCCTACGGTGATTTCGCAGCGCGCGAACGGCAGCGGGATTTGAAACCGGTCCCAGCTTCTGGCCCGGATTTTCCAGTTGAGATGAAAGCTGGCCGGCACGATGGGCAGGCCGGTCAATTGCGCGGTGGAGATCACGCCTTCCTGGACGATGTAGCATGGCCCGCGCGGGCCGTCGGGCGTGATGGCCAGGTCGTGGCCGCGTTTGCCCCAGGACACCATTTCGCGCAACGCCTGCGGCCCGCGTCGCGATGACGAGCCGCGCACCGGTTGAACCCCAAACCGTTCGAGCACCCCGGCGAGCATCCCGCCATCCCGGCTCGCGCTCACCATCGCCACCAAACGCCGGTTCCGGTCACGGCGCGCGACGTAACGGCGGTAGAGAATCAGCGAGAGCGACAGCCGGTTGTGCCAGATGGCAAAAATAATTTTCTCCTGCGGCACATCGGAAAGATAACCGGACAAATCAGTCAGCCTGAACCGCAAGGTCGCGGCCAGCGCGTGGGCCAGGGCGTAAATCAAAGCCGCGCCCAGCCGCTGGTGCCACTTAGGCGCGTGCGGAATGATGACGCCGCTTTTGCGCTCCGGCGCGGCGGGCAACGGCGTTGGATTTTGGGCTTCTGGCATCGGGTTGGCTCAACTTTTTTTCAGGCACGCGCGCACCAAATCCTCCACCGTCGCCTTTGCGCCGAGCATCGCCTGCGCGGCGCGGACGGCATCGTGCGCGTCAATCTGTTTGAAGCCCAGCGCCATGAGCGCCAGCACGGCGTCGTTCAACTTCTGGTCGTCGGGCGAAAGCGAATGTTGCGCGCTCGCGGCCTCCCACGCGCCCGCCGCGCCGATTTTGTCGCGCAATTCGACGACGATGCGCTCGGCGGTTTTCTTGCCAACGCCGGAAATTTGCGAGAGCGATTTCACGTCGCCGCCGGCCACCGCGCCGCGAAATGCCGTCGCGTTCATGCCGCTCAAGATGTTCAGCGCCGTTTTCGGGCCAATGCCGGAAACGCTGCTCACGAGCAACCGGAACAATTCGCGTTCCGCCGCCGTCATGAAACCGTAAAGCACGTGGGCGTCCTCGCGGATGACGAGTTGCGTGAGCAGTTTCACCGGCTGGCCGGGCTGCGGCAACTTGTCGAACGACGACAGCGGAATCAGAACTTCATAGCCGACACCGTTCACGTCCACGACGACCTGCGTGGGCAGCGCCTCGACGAGTTTGCCTTGGAGAAAGGTGATCATCGTTGAATGGGAAACATCGAACGCTGAACATCGAACGCTGAACATCGAACGGCGGCGCGCACCATGCGTTCAGCGTTTAGTGTTCGATGTTCGATGTTCGATGTTTTTTTCTTCATTTCAGGGTTAAATTTTCTTCAGTGGCGTCAGATTGTATCGTGAATTTTCCCGCGCGTGGGTCAGCGCCAGCGCCAGCGCGTCGGCGGCGTCGGGCGCGGGCGGCTTGGGCAAATCCAACATCCGCTGGACCATTTTGGCGACGGCGGATTTTTGCGCCGTGCCATAACCGACGATGGCCTGCTTCACCTTGCGCGTGGCGATTTCGTAAATTTCAACTCCGCTTTCGGCGATGGCCGCCAGCGCCGCGCCGCGCGCCTCGCCCATGATGATGGCGGTTTGCAGATTTTGCGCGTAAAAAATTCCTTCGACCACGCAGACCGCCGGCTGGTGCTGTTTCAAAACGTCGCGGAGTGTCCGGGAAATTTTCGCCAGGCAGCGCGAGCGTTCCCATCCCGCCGGACAGGAAATGGTGCCGTGCGCCAGCGCGACCGGATGCGGCTTCGCGAGCCGGATGACGCCATAGCCGGTGCCGCGCAGCGATGGGTCCACGCCGAGAATCACACTGTTTGAACTGGCGTCTGGCCGGAGATCGGATTCAAGAACCGGCAGAACCGCGCGCGGCGCAGCGCCGCCAATGCGCCGCTGCATTTGTTCATATTGCCGACGGGTAATGCCCACGCGCCGATGTTGCCAGCGGCGGCGCGGTTGCAAAAGCAAAAACGCGGTGCGCTACTGTCCGTTTTGATTCCTGTCCCTGCCGGATCTTTGTGGTTGGGCCGAAGAGGACGAGGGCGCGGACGCGCCAGCAGGCTGGTTGCCAGCCGCCGGCTGCGGCTGGGAGTAACTGGGGCGCGACTCGCTTGGCGGCGTCTCGTTCCGTGGCGGGAGATAACTGCGCTGCGGCTGCTGCGGTGCTGCCGGTGGCACCGGCGGATTGGCCGGCGCCTGCGACATCACTGGCGCACCCATGTTGCCGGCGGGGTTGCCGGGATTTGCGCGCGGATTTTGTTGTTCAACCTGCTGCATTCTTGGGGATGGATAGCGCCGGGTGTCTATTGAATTGTTATTTGGCGTCAGTGGTTGAGCCGGCGTGATCGGCGCATAGCGGTTGCCCGGCAAGGGGGAACGTCCGGCGGGCTGAATCTGTCCTTGCTCCGGCGTCGCAGGCGGATAGCGGCTCGGCGGCTGGGAATTGTTGTTTTCATTTCCGTTGGGCGTTTGCTGCTGGTATGAGCTTCCCATCGCGGGCGAAGGCGGCGTGGCGGGCGGCAACGCGCCCCGGCCGGCCGGCCGGGGATTGGCCGTGAAGTTCTGGCGATTCACCATCAAAGTGCGCCCGTCGCGTCCAAGCTGTTCGCCGCGCGCGATGGGCGCGGTCGCTTCACGGATGGCCACCGGATGAATTTCGGTCCGGGTGACCGCCGTGATTCTTCCCGGATCAATGCCATGGTTGATGAAATTCCGGTTGCCGCGATCCGCGTCGAAATTGTTGATGATTGTCGTGCGGCTGAAAATTTGCGTCACCTCCCGCGGTTGGGCGCGGTAAAGCCGCGGGTGCGGGTCGCAGAAATTTCTCGTCGGGACAAACGTGAACAAGTCCGCGCCCAGCCCGAAATCAAAACCAACGCTGACCGCCGCTCCACGGTAAGTGAAACCGATTCCGCTCACGAAGGCGGTGAACGGCGGCAGCGGCGCCCAGCCACAATAGTCATCCGAATAACGCCACGTCACCCAGGACGGCCCCCAAGCCGTGTCCGGCATCCAGCACCAGCCGAAGCGGGCATGATGGAACCAGCGTCCGTAATGAAACGGCGCCCAGCCCCACGAATAATCCGACATCCAATACCAGCCGGCGTCCGTATAAACCCAGTGGCCGTGATCACAATACGGCTGCCAGCCCGGTTCGGACACCACCACCATCGGTTGCCAGCACCGGCCATAGCCGTCCACTTGCACCCAGGTGCCATACGGCGCGAGCGTGTCGTAAAAATAATTCACCGTGACATCCGCCGGTTGTTCCACTTGCGGCTCGTCGGGCGCCGGCTCGGTTATGATCGTTTCGGTTGCCGGTGCAGGTTGTGGCGGCGGTTGATAAGCCGATGCCGCCATTTGCGCCTTCAATTCCTGGTCGCGCTGCATCATTGCGGTGACGAGCCCGTCCGGGACGCCAATGTCCTTCAAATAAATGATTTTGTCCGGGTCCAGATTGAAGGTGCTGCCGGAGTTGGTGGCGTAAGCCATGATGACACCCTCGCTCACGCCGGCCTCCGTGAGTTTGATGACCTGTGCCAGCGGGCTGGACGGATAAACGCACGGCGGCAGCGCCGGCGCGGCATTGTCAGTTGGCGGCGCCGACTGGTCCTGCGCGTTTGCCGGCAAAGAAAAACCGCCAATCAAACCCAGCATTGCAACCAGCGTTCCCACAGCGCGTCTTGAGGAAGATTTAATTTTCATAAAATGGCCATTGTTGTTTTCAATTCAACATCCAGTTGAACAACATATTGACCCGTTTGTTGCGGGAAATGTTCATCAGGCCAAAACGGATTTGATTCAGGACATGGCGCGCATCGCAGCCATGGACGCAGGCTGGCACCCCCACCCGGAATTGAACTGGGATCAACGGTTTAGGAAACCGCTGCTCTATCCATTTGAGCTATGGGGGCAATCAAATAAAACCAGCGCGCGATTGTCACCTGAAAGACATTTTTTGCACGAATGCCTGTTGGAGGCAATCTCATTCGCGCAAGATTCTGCAACCCTCTCCAAACAGGGCGCGCTGGATTTGCTGCGGCCTCTGATGAAAACCGGTCTGGTAAAGCGCGGTCGGCACAAGGAAGGCCGGCCAATACATTGGCTTGAAGGATGGTCAGCGCCGGCCGCGCGGCAGGCGCGGGGCGTTGCAGGATTGCGCAACCTTCACGCCTTTGACCTTCAACACGGCTTGGGCGAGCAGGCGCATTTCCGCGTTCGGCACTTTCGGCGGAATGATTTGCGCAAAGCGGCCTTGCATTTTGTCCATGACAGGCACATCGGATTCACCGAAGCCGAAAAACTTTCCGTTGCCGCTGCGGATAATGGGCAGGAATTTTTGTTTCTGCCCGTCGCGCGACTCGCCTAGGAGAACGACGACCTCCTGCCGGTCAAACGCTTCGGATGGCGGTTCGGTCATGTCCATCTCCTCGCCGGGCGTGGCGGCTTTCATCCAGGCTTCCATCACCATCACGGTCGCGGTCGCGGCATGGGCGATGCACATGAGGCGCGCGGTCGTGGCAAAATCATCCTTTTCACCTACATCCGCCAACGATGCCGGAACGAATATGAGCGGCCCGTCCGCGCCAATCAGGAAGAGCGTGGGCGCCATTTTCCCGCTGTTGCGCATACAAAACCCGGCATAATGCTCGGCCTGCGCGAGCAGGTCGTCGAGCGTTTGCAGTTGCCGTGGCATTTGCATGGCGACATGATGCACCCGAAATCGCCCATTTGTAAATTGTTCGTGTGAATGATTCGTTCGGCAGCCATTTCACATTGTTCCCGGTTTTCCCGCCCGCAACACGCACAACGAAAAGCCCCGTCCGCTTCCAGCGACGGCAATTTGTTAGTGTCTGCTTCACCGCGCCGATTGCGACCCGGCGGCAGGGCAACATGAAATTCCCGCGTTGACTGCCGGATTTTCATGGTTATACTTCCACCATGATTGACCGCAAAGCCGACCTGGAACTGGTGCGCGCCGCTTTGAAACGCAGCCGCGTCGTGGCGCTGATCGGTCCGCGCCAAAGCGGCAAAACCACGCTCGCCCGGCAGTTTGTTCCGGCGGATTCGCTCAACTATTTCGATTTGGAAGACCCGCAAAGTCTCGCGCGCCTTTCTGAACCGGACACCGCGCTGCGTCCGCTCAAGCGGTTGGTCGTGATTGACGAAATCCAGCGCCGTCCCGATTTATTCCCGCTGCTGCGGGTGCTGGCGGACCGGAAGCCGCTGCCCGCGCGGTTCCTGATTCTCGGCAGCGCCTCGCCGGATTTGTTGAAGCAGTCTTCTGAATCGCTCGCTGGACGGCTTGAAACCGTCCCGCTCGAAGGCTTCCGGCTTGCCGACATCGGCGCGGCGGCACAGGCGCGGCATTGGGTGCTGGGCGGCTTTCCGCTGTCTTACACGGCGCGCACCGAAGCGGATTCGCTCGCGTGGCGGCGTCAGTTTCTCCAGGCTTTTTTGGAACGCGACATTCCGCAGTTGGGCGTCACCATCCCGGCGGTCGCCCTGCGGCGGTTTTGGAACATGGTTGCCCATTACCACGGGCAGATTTGGAACGCCGCCGAACTCGCCCGCGCGCTGGCCGTCAACGAATCCACCGTGCGCCGTTATCTCGACCTGATGACCGGCGTGTTCATGGTGCGACAACTGCCGCCGTGGTTTGAAAATCTCGGCAAGCGCCAGGTCAAAGCGCCCAAGGTCTATGTCCGCGACACCGGCCTGCTCCACGCGCTGCTCGGCGTCGCCAACCAGCGCGACCTTGAACTTCATCCCAAGATCGGCGCGTCGTGGGAAGGCTACGCCGTCGAGGAAGTCCTCAAGGCGCTGCGGCCCGACGAGGCTTATTTTTGGGCCACGCATCAAGGCGCGGAACTCGACCTGCTGCTGTTCAAACGCGGACGGCGCATTGGCGTCGAGTGCAAACGCGCGGACGCGCCCGTTCTCACGCCGTCCATGCGCATTGCGCTGGCGGATTTGAAGCTCGACGAACTGCGCGTCGTGTATCCCGGCCAGAAACGCTACACGCTGGCGAAGAAAGTCGAAGTCGTGCCGCTGGCGGAATTGGTGAACGCGAAGTGAGCTTCAAGCGAGCGCGGGCACGAGGCCGCAGTATCGCTGCGCAACCCATGCTGCCGGTCGAAAGATGGAACGGTTTGATGTTTGGATTTTCATATTGATGATTTCTGTGATGGTTGCAGCCAAGTCGGTAATCGAATCGGCCAAGCGATGGAGTTCTGGTGCGTTGGATCATATAGCGGGATTGTGAACGGCGGAGCGCAGGCTTGTCACGCAGCGCGAAGAAAGAGTCGTTCAAACGCTCCGCACCCCATTGTTCGCACGCTCGCGCGGCAAAATTGAACTTCTCCGCAAAGGCAACGGGGACTCAAAAAGTGGCAGCAAAGTGGCAGCACAAAGATTTTTTCGCACCAAAATCTGAAAACGTGAAAACGCATAAAATAATTGCAAACATTGAAAAAAAATAGCTGGCGCATCCGGCAGGACTCGAACCTGCAACATTCTGATCCGAAGTCAGAAGCTCTATCCAATTGAGCTACGGATGCGCAAAGGCCATTGTGCCGGCTTTTCAGCGGCGATAAAGCGGATTCGGCGCGCCGGAAATTCAATGAAGGCGGATTCAAGCCGGTTGACTTCGCCTTCTGCTTTGTTAGCGTAATCACGCATGGCGAAAAGGTCGTTCTCGCGGCTCGTCAAAATCCTGGCCGGCGTCCACACCGGCGCGGAAGCCGAATTCAACCGGATGGAGCGGTTCGCGCATTTCTGGGTGCTCGTCGGAAGAAGTTTTGTGCGCAACCGATGCCCGGTGCGCGCGGCGGCGCTGTCATACACCTCGCTGCTCGCGCTCATCCCGCTGCTCGCCGTCGCCATCAGCGTCACCAGCAGCCTGCTCAAAAATCAGGGCGAGGAGCAAATTTACGGGGCGGTTGACCGGCTCGTTTCCAACTTCATCCCGCCCGCGACCAATTCAATTCCGGAGACAAATCCAGCCGCCGAAGCCGGGGAGAATTCCGTTTCGCAGGCGGGCGCCGACTCGCGGGTGGAGTCCGCGCAAAAGGAGGTAGCCCGGGACATCCACGATTTCATCCAGAAAACCCGCAGCGGCACGCTCGGCGTCGTCGGCATGTTGCTGCTGGTCTATGTTGCCATCCAGATGCTCACGAGCATTGAATCCACGTTCAACGACATCTGGGGAATCACTCGCGGACGCAACTGGCTGCGGCGCATCGTGCTTTACTGGACGACCATTACGCTGGGTCCGCTGCTGATTGCCGGCGCGCTCGGATTGTCGGGCGGATCGCACCTGCAAACCGCGAGAAATTTCATCGGCCAGATGCCGTTCGTCAGTGATCTGGTTTTTCAATTCCTGCCGTTTGTGGTTCTGTGGCTGGCGTTCACGCTCGTATATCTGCTCGTGCCGAACACAAAGGTCCAGTTTGGCGCGGCGCTCATCGGCGGCATTGTGGGCGGCTCGTTGTGGCATTTGAACAACCTGTTTGGCTTCCTCTACGTTTCGCGCGTTGTCAGCAACAGCCAGATTTACGGCAAGCTCGGCCTCGTGCCGGTGTTCATGGCCGGGCTGTATTTTTCGTGGCTGATCCTGCTGTTCGGCGCGCAGGTCGCCTACGCCTTTCAAAACCGGAAATTATATTTGCAGGAGAAACTGGTGGAAAACGTGAACCAGCGCGGACGCGAATTCATCGCGCTCCGTCTGATGACGCTGATCGGCCAGCATTTCCAGCGCGGCGAACCGGCGGCCACGCTCCAGCAAATCTCCGCCGAGCTCGGCATTCCCACCAAGCTCGTGCAGCAAGTCTTGCAACCGCTGCTCGCTGCGCGCCTCGTCACCGAAATCGCCGCCGCCGAACCGGCCTATCTGCCCGCGCGCCCGCTGGACGCCATCAACGCCCACCACGTTTTGCGCGCCGTGCGCGCCGGGGCGGGGCAGGACATCGCCACGCGCGACGAGCCGGCGCGCGCGGAGGTTCTGGGCGAATTCGCGAAAATTGAGGAGGCCGAGCGCGCCGCCGCGTCGTCGGTCACGCTGCTCGCGCTGGTCAATCGCGCGCAAAAACAAATCGAAGACACCGGGG